>JBEPYG010000110.1:0-11788 GCA_041641515.1 Roseiflexus sp. | reverse complement strand
AACTGTTCAGATGTCGGGTCAAGTGTCGTCTGGATGCGCGGAGGTCGTCTGCAGCGATGTGCGTGCGGGCAAGATACCCGCGCACCCAGGAGACACATGAACATGCACTGCAAAGATCCCACTTGACAGATACATCCAATGCAATTAGTATAGTTCATACAATCAGATATGCTTCTGTATGGTTATTCTATACAAATCGGTATCTATCTACACGATGATGTGCCACTCAACGAGGAGGGCGACATATGAGCTACCAGGAACGCGAGCCCTACGGTTCGGTCGTTGTGTGCGACTGTTGCCAGAGTATCGGCGCAATCGGTGATCGCGACTGGCGGCAGGTGCGCGGCAGCGGTGCAGACGATGCCATGCATCTGTGTCGGGCGTGCCGACGACGCGCTATGTGGTGCGAGGTGCATCAGACCTACCATCTGCCCGAGACGTTTCACCGCCGCCCCTGTGTTGACTGTGGCGGATTGTTTACGGCTCAGATGTCCTGGAACCTCGAATATTGCCCCTCGTGCCGTCGTGAACGTGGCGTTATCATCTCGATACCGGCGCAGGCGAGCCGCAAACAAAGGGACAAATGGTCCTGGTTCTTCCCCTGGCGCGCGCTGCGGCGTCATCGCCCGGTTCATTCCAATTCCCGCCGCTCATAATCTGCTCCAGACTTTGTGGTATAATGCACAATCATGGAGCGTACACTGGCGAACGGCACCCGTGATTGTAGATCGGCATACCTGCGGCTGGCATCGATGGCGCAACGTCTGGGGCTATCGACGCTGGCAGCTTTCATTGTAGGCGTCGTCAACCCGCTCTTCTGTGTGCTGCACTGTTCTATCATTGATGCTACAGCGCACCAGTATACGCTCTCCGGAAGTGTGCGATTTGTGTGCCACCTGAGCAGTATATCGCACACTTCCACTGCAGAGCAGGAACACATTCCCGGACAGCATTCCACCGCGCCACGCGCTGTTTATGATGGCGTCCTGATGCTGCTTGCCCTGTGCACCATATTCTTTCTTCTCACCACCCGCCTGGCGCTGCCTGACAGACTATGCTGGAATAGCCAGTCGCCGGCGCCGCCTCTTCCTCCTCCCAAATCGTGGCTTCCGCTGCCGGCATGATCATAACGTCCATCGCATCCGAGGGATGGTGACGAGCGAGGGTTTGGCGGTTTCCATATGCTTTGCCCCATTCGCTCTGCAGACTGTCCCACAAGAGACGTATCGCGCAAATGACTGCGCACCGGCATTGGTTCTCGGCAGGCGCCTGTTCACAATCAGGGGTTCGGGGGAATCCCTCGAGATCGAGAGTCGGCGGCGGGATGGTTTTCGCAAGCGCCATGAGACGTTGCCCCGCCGACGCAACAACACCATGGTTACACTACGTGCGAACACTTGCCTTAGCAGAGACATCCTGGAATAGGAACAACCGTACCATCTCATGACCATAGTATCAACAGGGAAGGAGTATACCCAATGAGTCTCTATCGGACACTCGTCGTTCTTGCAGGCGCACTTGCGCTTGCGGCATGCGGAGCAGCCTCCCCGACAGCGCCGGCAGCGCCGGCAAACACTGGTGCAACCGGTGGTGCAACGATTGTGATCAGCGAACCCTGGGCGCGTGCAATGAAGATGGAAGGCGGTGCAATGGGCGGAATGGAACAGCCAACCATGGCGCCTGCTTCCGATAGCGGGTATGGCGGCGGGTATGGTGGTATGGAGCCGACCAAAGCGCCTGAGCAGGGCATGGGGCATGGCGGGCACGGCGGTATGGATATGGACATGGGAGGCGCAAACAGCGCTGCGTATATGGTCATCCGCAATACCGGCGGTGAACCTGACAAACTGATCGCCGCCAGCACCGATGTCGCCAAAACGGTCGAACTGCATACCGTCATCGAAGAGGGCGGTGTGATGCGCATGCGTCAGGTCGAAGGCGGCATCGACATTCCCGCCAATGGCGAGGTTGTGCTGAAGCCGGGCGGCTTCCACGTGATGCTCATCGGTCTGACCCGCGACCTGAATGCGGGTGATAGCGTGCAACTGACGCTCACGTTCGAGAAAGCGGGGGAAATCCCGGTCACAGCGCAGGTGCGCCAGCCGTAGTTGGAAATGGATGATTGCTGCGGGGCCGCTGACGCGGAACGCCGCCGCGCCTGGGGTCGGTGTGGGCAGGTTGTGTACCCGCCCACACCGGGCGCTCTCCCATCGGGAATGGATGATTGCTGCGGGCCGCTGACGCAGAACAACACACCCGCCGCGCCTGAGATCGATGGGGCGGGTAACCGCCTGTGGCGTCTGTGACGTTAATCGTCTCCGGCGTTGTCCCCATCACCCGGCGGCGCTTCGGCTGGTGGGTCATCGGGGGGTGTGGCGTCACCCGGCAGCGCTTCGGCTGGCGGCGTTTCTGCGTCTGCCTGCGGTTCAACCTGCGATTCGAGCGGGTCACGTCCCATCCAGAGGAACGTCACATCGACCACGGCGCGGTCGCCTTTGATGCCAAAGTCGTCCCACCAGATGCCATCGGCGATGTCGATGGCAGTAGGGAAACGCACCCGTCCGTGCTGTGCACGACCGTTATTGTGCCCCTCGAAAAATGCAGCGTGGTCTTGCGGCCATCCCTGGCGCAGATCACTGAAGAAGCGCCGGTCCTGCGGGTCCCAGTAGTTGTCGCGCGTGTTCCACGGACCGACATCGTACACCGGCGCGACCACGCTGCGCCCGTTGTAGGTGATGCGCACCATGTATTCGTTGCCGCCGCGACTGGAGAGGACGCAGACGCAGGGCAGGGCGACGAAGCGGTCGCGTTTGGCGATGCGGTGCCCGTTGGCAGTACGTCTGCCCACCAGCCCCAGACGCGTGGCGTGAACGGTGAACGTTGGCGCGACGGGAGGTTGCCCGTCCTCAAATGCTGTGAACGATGGTACAGAACGGTCTGGCGTCAGACGCAGCGCATGGAGCGATGGCGACTCGCCACGTGTCAACAGACGCACGCGGTACTGCGCAAAGCGCGCCGGACGATCGAACCGCGCTGTTGCACCCGGCGCCACATCGACGACCCATGGCGTCCAGTGCATACCGTCGGCGCTGGTGCGCACATCGAGCGAGACCTGAGCTGTGCGTGGCGTGTGTGCGGTGTATTCAACCCGCAAAGTGTCGAATACCGAAGCGTAGCGGATTGCCTCACCAACGAAGACACCATACCGGCCAGCGCCGTCGGCGCCTGGAGCGGGGAGTGCATCCGGCGCGAGAGTGATTCGCCCATCGGACGCGACGATCACGCCGTCGGCAGCACCAGTCGGTCGAGCAGCAGCATGCGCCGGAAGCGACACAGCGCATACAAACAGAACCGCAAAAGCGATAATGCCCCTGACCAGGCTATCAGCAACACGGCGCATACAGCCTCGTGGCTTGACTGGTGACAACCGGACAGGGGCGGATTATACCATACTTCCGAGAACGGATTGCAGCGATTGTCCTACCGCGCCAGCCATCCTCCGTCTACAACCAGGACGTGCCCGTGAACATAATCGCTGGCGGGCGATGCCAGAAAAATCGCCGCGCCTGCCAGATCGCCAGGGACACCCCAGCGTCCGGCAGGAATACGTTCGAGGATTTGCCGCGAACGTTCGGGATCGTCACGGAGCGCCTGGGTGTTATCGGTAACCATGTATCCGGGAGCAATCGCGTTGACATTGACCCCCAGCGATGCCCACTCGTTGGCGAGGGCCTTTGTCAGCCCGGCGACCGCGTGCTTGGCGGCGGCGTAAGCGGGGACGCGAATGCCACCCTGAAAGGAAAGCACCGAAGCAATATTGATAATCTTCCCGCGCCCCTGAGCGATCATCGCGCGCCCTGCCGCCCTGCAAAGTCCCCACACAGCATCGAGGTCGACGTCGAGCACTGCTCGCCAGTCGTTCCACTCGTAATCGGTTGCAGGAGCGCGGCGAATGATCCCGGCATTGTTGACCAGAATATCAATCCGTCCAAGTCGGGCCGTGGTTTCCGTAACGATCCCCTCGACCAGCGCAACATTGCTGAGGTCGGCGGTCAGCGCAATTCCACGTCGGCCTGCTGCAGCAACAGCGTCCAGCGTACCACTGGTATCTCCGGAACGCGAGACGACCGCTACATCTGCGCCAGCTTGTGCCAGCGCCACGGCAATGCCCTGCCCCAATCCCTTATCGCCGCCGGTCACCAGCGCCACACAGCCGTCGAGACGAAACAGATCCAGTGCGCCGGTCATGATGAACGCTCCGCCTGTCTGATCAGCGGCACGGCTTTCTGTACCCAGGCAAGCGCGGGATCGAGAGCCACCGCCTGAATGCGCCCTGTACCGGCAAGGAACCATAGAAAGTAATTGGTGTACCCTGGCGCGCTACAGGTTGTATGGTAGCCATGCGGCGCCATAAAGATCGTCGAGTCGGTGATCGTATAGGTGCGATCATACCCGCGCTCTGGGCTGTAATGGCGACACAACCCGAACCCTTCCGGCGGATTCACGCGAAAATAGTACATCTCTTCGTGATAAACCTCGTGCGGAAGATTATCGACCTCGTGTTTATGAGGCGGATAGGTGCTCCAGTTGCCCGATGGCACAAATGTCTCACCGATCAGCAACCTGGCTGCTGGCAGTTCAGGCTGGCTGCTGGTCGTCAGAATGTTGTAGAGTGTGCGGCTAAAGTTCGCGGCGCCAGCATCGATCTGCACTACCATATCGGGTGTAATCACGTATGGATCGGTCACCAGGTCCGATGGGGCCGAGCACAGCCCTGCATCCAGCGAACCATGGGCCGTAATGGTGTAGGAACTCCCCGCCGGCATATAGACCGCGTATGGTTTTCCGGCGAATGGATTGGGGCGAGCGCCGATTCTCGCGAATGTCTTCCCGGCGACGTCCACCGTACAGCGCCCGCCAAAGATCACGAGCACAACCTCGCGTTCTCCGGTCGCACCATCAAAATGCGCACCATCGGGAAGCGCCAGGCGACTGAAATCGAGCAGGGTGCACGGGTTCGTATCCAGTGTGTTGAGACCATAGTCACTGCCAACGCGGGTGAAACAGGCGGTCATGTGAGGCTCCTGCGATGTTTGCAATTCGTCCTACCGTGACATCACAGAACACAACACCAGAGTTGTGTGTAGACCAATTTCGTGCCAGGTGCACAGCGCAGCTTTACCGTGCGCTCTCAACGCGCCCGATTGGGGGACGGCGGCGCCGTGCTCCGACGGGGTCTCTCCCAGGTCATAGCCGATAGTCGATAGATGAATGATGTATTCTTAATCCTCCCAGAATGGACGCGTCCATCCCCGACGCACCAGTTCAGCGCGCAGGTCGAGCATCGCGGTATACGTTGGCAGGGCATAGAGCGTCGCGCCAGGCGGCAGCTGTTCGAGTGCAGCGTCCAGCGCATCTGCCGGATCGTCTACAATCGTCATCCGCTCCGCCTCAATCCCGGCATACTTCAGCCGCACTGCCATATCCGCCGCGCGCGTCCCACCGACCGTCGCGTGCGCCACACATCCTGCCAGGCGTTCAAACTCCGCATCCCACAACCATGAAACATCCGTTCCATCGGCGTAGCGGTCGTTGATCAGAATGAGAACGTGGAGGCTTTGAGCGTCGAACGTTGAATGTTGAACGTTCGACGTTTCGGTCAACATGCGAATGGTTTCGGTCGCGCCGACGGGATTTTTGATCAGGGCAATCAGCAACGGACGCCCGCCGGCATCGACCCGCTCGATACGTCCGAAAGCGGCGTCGAAGCGTTCGAGCGTCGAACGAATACGCGCGGGTGCGATGCCGAGTTCCAGGCATGCCGCAATTGCCGCCAGCGCATTCAAGGCGTTGTACAGACCCGGAAGAGGCAGGAGCACCTCCATCGCGCCTCCCGGAAACGTCAGGCAGAGGGTAGCAGATTCTGCACCGTGAAGATCGAGTCGTTCCAGGGCATAGGCGGGGGTCGGACGCGCCGCACCGCACGAGTCGCACCTGTACTGCCCGACATGCGCATAGAACAGCGCCGTGTAGCGGTACGGCACGCCACAACGGCGGCAAAACCGGGCATCGCCGATCTGCGCCGCCGCCCCCGATGCATGGCGCAGGTCGTTGAGACCATAGAAGCGCACCCGTGCCGTCAACCCTTCGCCAAGCGCCGCGACTGCCGGATCATCGGCGTTGAGCAGCACCGTCGTTGTGGCAGGGAGGCATTCGAGCGCAGACCGCCAGCTCTGCGCCACGGTATCCACCTCGCCATACCGGTCGAGCTGGTCGCGGAACAGATTGTGCAGCACGACCAGACGCGGCACGGTTTCGGCTGCTATGCCCGGAAAGGCAGCTTCATCGGTTTCGAACAGACCAATGTGTGCGTGTGTGCGTCCGCGCAGCGATGCACCGATCAGCGCCGTCGCCGTTACACCGCTCACCAGATTGGCGCCGGCGCGATTATGAAGCAGCGCCCGTCCGTCGTCTGCCAGGATCGCCGCGATCATACGGGTGGTAGTGGTTTTGCCGTTGGTGCCGGATACCAGCACAACCCCCTGCGGCAACGCCCCTGCAAGTTTCCGCAGCGCCTGCGGATCGATGCGGCGAGCGACGACGCCGGGGAGCGTCGTGCCGCCACCACGTCGCAGGACACGACTGGCGATACCGGCTGATTTGCCGGCCGTAACCGCCAGTAGCAATCGGATATCAATCATAGATGTGCAAACGGTCTATTTCCCCGTCAATCCATGGCGAGCCGCCACAACTTCGGCAATGATACTGACCGCGATCTCCTCTGGCGAGTCCGATCCGATCTTCAGTCCGATTGGCGCGTGCAGGCGGGCAAGATGATCCTCCGGCACGCCATCGGCACGCAGGCGCTCCAGGCGTTTGGCGTGCGTCTTCGAGCTGCCCAGCGCCCCAACATAGCGCGCCGGCGACGGAAGCGCCACCTTGAGCGCCGGATCGTCCAGTTTCGGATCATGCGTCAGCAGCACCACAAAACTGTTGCTGGTCAGGCGCCCGGGCAGCACTTCATCGGGCCAGGCATGGATCAGTTCATCGGCATGCGCGAACCGCTCGGGAGTAGCGAACGCGCCGCGTGCATCGATCACCACGGTGCGAAAGCCAAGCGTTTTTGCGAATGTCACCAGTGGGACGGCAATATGCACCGCTCCCACGATGAACATGGTTGGAGGCGGCGGATATGTTTCAATGAAGACCTGCACGTCACCATCGACGACCGTGTAGGAGCGGATGCCGCTTTCAGCGCGCAGCAGCATTGCCAGCGCATCAACCTCAACGGCATTGTTGAGCGTCTGGTTACCCAGTGTACCAAACAATGGTTCATCGGGACGCACCAGCATTTTCGCGCCAATCTGCCCGGCGCCATCGACAATGGTTGCGACTGCGACCGGTTGCTCGGCAGCGAGACACGCCTTGAGCATGTTGTACAATACTGTCATGTTCATCTCCCAAGCCGCGACGCAGCGCTCAGCAGCGCAGCATTACCAGTTCAGCGGTTCAACGAACACATCAATGATGCCGCCGCATGCCAGCCCGACGTCCCAGGCATCGTCATCGGCAACGCCGAAATGCAGCAGCTGCGCCTTGCCTGTGCGGATCGCTTCCTGGCAGGCATCAAAAACCGCCCCTTCGATACATCCGCCGCTGACTGAGCCGACCATGGCGCCGCTCGATGAAACAGCCATTTTTGCGCCAACTCCGCGTGGTGCGGAACCAAGCGTCTTCACCACAGTGGCAATCGCCACGCGCTCGCCGCGCGCACGCCATTGCTCGATTGCAGGAAGAACATCTTTCATCAGATATGCCTCACGTTGGAACTATCGCAGGGTTTCACTCAGGGTTGTCGGTTCCAGTCCTGCTGCACGCAGGCGATCGATAATATCGGGCAGCATCCCGGCCGTTGCCGGACGTCCATGCATGAGCAGAATGCCGCCGGCTGCCGATGAAGGATCGGCAACGGCGCGGTCGAGCCACGCCGGAATCGCGCGATCATCGGCACTCCAATGGTATGGGATGTAGCCTTCCGCCACAACCGCCGCCACTGCCTGTGCAGTGTAATCGCCATATGGAAAGCGGAAATGCGGTCGTGTACTCTGACCGGTGATCTCCTGAACGATCCGGTCGGTCTCACGCAATTCGTTTGCCACACCATCGAGACCGATCCGTGAGAAGAAGGGATGGGTGAGCGAATGGTTGGCAATCTCGTGCCCTTCGGCAACGATTGCGCGCGCCGCATCAGGGAAGCGTTTGACCCAGTTCCCTGTAACGAAGAATGTTCCCCTGACGTTACGTTGCCGCAGTGCTTCGAGAACGGCATAGAGCGTCGTATCGTCGATTTCGATATCGAAGGTCAACGCCACTTTGCCGGATGCCGGGTTGCCGCGACGTACCGGCTCGGTTAGCCCGAATGCCGGTTCTCCTGTGCGGAACAGGGGGATCACCAGCGCCCGTTCAGGATAGATCGGCGTATCACCTGCAAGCTTGTTCAGCCGGGCAATCGCTCCTGCATCACTGCCCAACCGCGCTGCAATGCCATCGAGCGTTTCGCCCGCTGCAACACGATGGACTGTATACCCGGACGGTGTGGGCAGCGGCGAGGGTGAAGGCGGCGGCGGGATCGGCGTCGCTGAAGGTTGGGTGAATGGCAACCGAACTGGAAGAAACGCCAAGCTTCTGGTGGTTGGCGCTTCTGCGACGCGCGCTGTCGGCGGGGGCGCCTGAACCGCATAGGCGTCATCGGACAATGCGCGTCCTGGTGCGCGAAACAGATATCCGCCAATGATCAGCGCAGCGCCAACGGCTGCTGCCGCAACGAAAGGCAATGTGCGGGTCATCGCGCGCGGGCGCGCGGCGCGGCGCGGCAATAGCTGGAACAGCGCACCGACGCCGGGTGCAACCCGCAGGATAGGCGCTCCCCAATGCTCCCCCCTTCGCGCCAGCGCCGCGCGCCCGACTGTGACTGCCAGATCGATCGACGCTCCCATTGCCAGCTGTTCATAACAGAGCGCTGCAAAGTACGCCGCGTCATCCGCTGGCAACGGTGCGCTGAACGCAATCGTAGCGGGTAACCGCTCGTCGATCAGTAATGCAGCGCAGAGCGCTGGCGCAATGTCGAGCAGATGTCCGTCCCCCTCAGTGCCGGTCAGCGTCACCAGACGCAGGTCCGCCGCATCTGCTAGCAGATCGATTAGATCGCCAGCGTCGAGCGCGCCCCCCAGATCCACTTCGAGTCGCTGGTTAGGTGTCAGCACGATACGTGCCGCCATATGCAGCACGTGCGGCATTTCATCTGCCAGCGCCTGACGCAGAGCTGTGGGTGAGGCGTCTGTCACTGTCCGCAGACCGATCCGTCCAGCGCGCATACCGGGCGCCAGAGCGCGCGCGAGCCCATCGAGACAGTGACTGTTGCCCGGCGATGCGACCGCCAGCACACGCAGCGATTCCCGTAAAGGCAGCGGTTGTGGCGGCGGGACGCGCCGACCTGCCCGTACCAGCGCATAGTCAGCGCGCAGTGCAGGCTTCCAGACATTCGCACTGCCTAGTGACAGGTATTCCCAGGGAAGCGCTGCAAGTTCTGGTGCATTGATCTGCATATGCACCTGCAGGCCGGCGCCACCCGCAGCAGCGGAACGTGCAGCATCGAGCAGGAGCGTGCGAACCGGCGGCATAAACAGTGCCCGCCCTAGCGCCCGACCCACCGCCGGAAAGTCTTCGATCCGCTGGACGCCGGTGTGGAGTGCCTGGTATCCCAGGTCGAGCAGTGACTCTGCCAGGTGCAATTCCGAGACAGCGGTGCGCCCGTCGACACTTGCCCGAACCGGGCAATGTCCGTTGCTATCGAACGGACCAATGGCGATATGGAAGACAGTGACTGGCGTGGTCTCGATAGCTGGCCGGTCTGGGGTTGCCCGCATGGTTCCCCTCGTCTGGATGCTCCTTACTGATGCAATTGTACCATGTTCAGCACAGGGGTTTTGATCGACAACCGATCAACCTGCCGCCTTCACCCTCCTCTTTGCTTCAACCATCGCCTCGTACTCGCGCTTCGTCCGGCGCGCGACCACGGGCCAGTCGAAGGTCTCGCGCACCAGGCGAACACTTTCCTCTCCCCAGTCTGCCCAGCGATCGCGCTGATCCAGGGCCAGCTCGATCCTGGCAGCTAGGTCACCGGCGTCGCCAGGACGCGCCAGGTAGCCGTTACGCCCGTCAAACACCTTGTCGGGAATGCCGCCTGCCGCCGATGCAACAATTGGACGACGGTGGATCATGGCTTCCAGTGTCACAAGTGACGACCCTTCGTAGAGCGTCGGGTGAACGACGAGATCCACTTCTTCGTAGAGGTTGTGCAGTTCAGCGTCGTCGAGTCGTCCTGCAAATGTGATATATTCAAGGATGCCAGCCTGCTGCGCCTGATGTTCCAGCGCGCGGCGCTCCTTTCCTTCGCCGACCAGTAACCAGCGCCAGCGCGATGGCAGGCGTTCACGTAAGCGGGTGAGCGCCTCGATGAGAATATGGAACCCTTTGTTGCGCTCAAGCCGACCGACACTGAGGATTGTCAGGTCTGCCTCATCGAGACGCAATCGCTGACGCAGCGCAGCGCGCGTGGCATCGTTGACCGGCGCCAGACATTCGTCGGCGTCGATCGCGCTGGGGATGACCACAACATTCGCTGGATCGACCCGCAGATAGCGCCGCAGGTCATCCTGCGTGCAGGCGTCGGTGGCGATTGCCTGATCGGCGCAACGCGTTCCGTAGGAGTAGAGCGCGCGAAAGGGTGCATACGCTAGCCATTTGCGCCGGTCGGGCGTGCGGTACTCTTCCAGTCCGTGCGGATTGGCGATGAACGGCACACTGCGCAAAAGCGGATCACGGACGCGAATCCAGCCGTAGCCGAAGGCGCACAATCCCTGAGCGTGCACAACATCATACGCACCTCGTCGTACTGCTGCCGCCACCATACATCCGAGCCGCCACGAATACCAGGGATAGTTGATCTGCCGTCCCAGGATGGAGTTGGGGCGCAGCGCCGGCGAGGTGTAATCGTAGCGCAGCGTGATGACGCGCTCGATACCGGGGAGAACATCGGCGTATGGATTGGCAGGACGTGGCGGGGTGTAATCCTGTGCGTCGCCGCGTGGTATCTGCACATAGAGCGTCACCCGCACACCAAGCCGTGCCAGGTGGGTCGTCAGGTGAAACACGTGACGTTCGATGCCGCCAAAGCCGTGGAGCGGAAACACCACACGCGCCAGCATCGCGACGCGCAACGTGTCATGGGGAGAGGAACCGTTCATGGCGTAACGCCTCATCCTTCGTCAACCCTGACCCACATGCCGCCTGCTGTGGCACTCCGTCGTGCTGCACCGATCACGCGATCCACCAGCCATCCATCGGTCAGCCCCGGTTCTGGAGGGTCGCCGCGGCAGACGGCGCCGACAAATGATGCGATCGATGCCAGGTGCCACTGCAACGTTCCCCCAGGAGTCTCCGGCGATGGGAGCGCTGCAGCTGGAGTCGTCCGGCTGAGGGTGGCGATCCGACGTCCGCCGATCTCGCCGGTTCCCTCGATAATCTCCAATCCATTTGGGTCGCGGGTGTCGAACATCAGTGCACCAGCGCTACCATACGCTTCAATGCGGATGTCGTCGCCAGCGCCAGGGACCATTTTCGAGACCTCGATCGTGCCGTAGCCGCCATTGACCAGTTCGAGTGACAGCCACGCAATATCATCGCCTTCGACCGGTGCAGGCGTTCCATCTGCTCCAGGACGCTCTGC
>JBEPYG010000109.1:0-11796 GCA_041641515.1 Roseiflexus sp. | reverse complement strand
GCTAATGGCGATCCCCAGCCGCGCCGCCTGCGCCACCTGCCACGGCGGGGTGTAGCCGAGCGCCAGAATCGGCGCGCCAATCCCGGCTTCCCGCAGCGTCCGCGCCTCGCCAAGCGTCGCCACTGCCAGCGCTGTTGCACCGCCAGCTAGAGCCGCTCGCGCTGCCCGCACCGCGCCGTGACCGTAGGCGTCCGCTTTGAGCACCGCCATCAGTGGCACACCGGCAAGTGAGCGCAGCGTGCGCACATTGTCACGGATTGCATCGAGGTCGATCCGCACCCATGTCGGACGGTCGGGATCAGCGCTGCGCGTGGCGCGCCATCCGGCATCCTGGCGCACCAGCGCCTGCGAGAGATTTATCTGCGGCGCGACCAGCGCTGCAACCAGGCGTTCGAGGCGCGCAGCAGCGCCGCCGCACACCAGAATCAGATCGCCCGCGCCGAGATCGGACGGTATAGATTCAAGCGTCGCTGCAATTGTATGAACGACCGTTACCGGCAGATCGGGGCGAATCCGCTGTACTGTGCGGATGACCCGCGTTCCGGCGTCCCCTTTCCAGATCAGCACATCGGCGACGCGCGCAGCGAGGGTTCCGATGGCGGTGTACACATCATGCTCTGCACCAGGGTCATCACTATCGGCAGGAAGGTCTCCCAGCACCGCGATCCGTCGCCGCGCCGGGAGCGCCGCCAGAGCTCGCAGCGCCGCCAGCATCGCCGACGGTTCCGCACCGACCGTATCATCGAGCAGCAGCGCATTGTTGCGCGCCGGGAGAGACCGCAAACGACCGGCAGGCGGCTCGACATACGCCAGCTGCGCTGCAGCATGCTCCAGGCTCATCCCACACGCCAGTCCCACACCGACTGCCGCCAGCGCCGCGCCGACTGCCGGTTCACCGATCAACGGAATGATGGCATCGACCGAATGGGCGCCATAGAACAGGCGCATCTCCGTGCCGTCGAGACCATACCGGTGCACTGCTGCGCGCAGATCGCACCCTGCACCAGTTCCGAATGTCAGCACCCGCGCGCGGGTCATTGTGTGCAACGTCGCTATCGCCGGATCGTCGCCATTGAGCACTGCCCACCCGTCGGCGGGTAGTACAGCGACCAGCGCGCCAAACTCGCGCGCCAGACCGGCAACTGAACCGAATGCAGAAAGGCGCATCGGGCTGACAGACGTCACGACCCCCACCTGGGGCGGAAAAAGCGCCGTCAGGCGTTGGAGTTCGCCGGGGTACGCCGTGCCGTACTCCAGCACCGCAAAGCGGTGATCATCGTGGAGACGCGCGAGCGATACCGGCAGCCCGATCAACGAATTGAAACTGCGACGACTGCGGAAGGTCGGCGCCATGCCTGTCAGCACCGCAGCAATGGCGCGGGTTGTCGATGTTTTGCCGACGCTGCCGGTCACCCCGACGACCTGCGGCGCGACCTGGTGCAGCCGCGCAGATGCCCAGCGTGCCGCGAGCAGCGCCGGGTCATCAGCGATGATCATCGTGGCGCCGGCAATCTCCGCCGGCAGCGTCTCACAAACAACCCCGGCAGCGCCGGATGCCAGCGCATCGGCAATGTAGGCGTGACCATCACCGCGTGGTGTTCGGAGTGCAAGGAACAATTCCCCCGGACACGTCAGGCGCGAGTCATACGAAAAACCGGTAAAGCGGCGCACAACCGGAGGCGTCACCAACTTCCCGCCGGCCGCCAGGAGATCGTCGAGGTCGATCATTCCATCCACCTGCATACACCATTTCAGAGAAATGTACCACATTGTGGAAGCACGCGGCAATGTAGGGGCACGCGGCGGCGCATCCACTCCCGTTCGTACCCCGCACCCATCCGTGTCGCGGCGGCGCGCCCATCCCTGTTTCCACCCCACACCCATCCCGGCTGTGCAGGTGGGAATGCATCCCTGTCTCCTGGACAATCAAGTATACTTATACCGGTTTGGCATTGAACAAACTGCACGCGCACTCCCACTCGAGTGCATTGTGATGCCATCACGGCAATCTACAATCCAAAATCTCCAATCTAAAATGGTATCAGGTCATCTTCACATGAATGAACACCACCGAGGGACAGTAAACGTATGACCGCACCCACCACCATCCGCACCTTGACCACGGCGCCACTCGACATTCCGCTCCACGAACCATTCGGCATCGCCGGCGGCGCGCAGGATGTGGCGCGCAACCTGCTGATAACCGTCGAACTTGCAGACGGTATTCGCGGCTATGGCGAGGCGGCGCCATTTCCAGCGTTCAACGGCGAAACTCAAGAAACGGCGCGTGCAGCGGTTCTGGCGGCGCAATCGATTATCGAAGGCGCCGATGTACGCGAATGGCGCCGGATCGCGCTGGCGCTGCCGGCGATCCCCGGCATGACCGGTTCAGCACGGTGCGCAATCGAGACTGCCCTGATCGATGCGCTGACCCGCCGCGCGCGCCTGCCGCTCTGGGCGTTTTTCGGCGGCGTGGCGACCACCCTGGAAACGGATGTGACCATCACCACCGGCAGTGTTGCGGCGGCGGCGCGCGCGGCGCAGGCGATCGTGGCGCGCGGCGTCGCGACCATCAAGATCAAGATCGGCGCAGGCGACCCGGAAACCACCACGATTCGTACCATGGAACACGACCTGGCGCGGATCGTTGCCATCCGAGACGTTGCGCCGGATGCACGCCTCATCCTCGACGGCAACTGCGGCTACACCGCCGACGATGCACTCAGACTGCTCGACATGCTGAGCGTGCACAGTATCACGCCGGTTCTCTTTGAGCAACCGGTTGCAAAAGATGACGAGGTGGGGTTACGTCGTCTGACTGCTGCGCGTCGGGTGCCCATCGCCGCTGATGAGAGCGCCGCAAGCGTCGCCGATGTCGCTCGACTGGCGCAGTCCGGAGCGATTGATGTGGTCAACATTAAGCTGATGAAATGTGGCATCGTCGAAGCGCTCGACATCGCCGCCATCGCGCGGGTCGCCGGTCTGCGCCTGATGATCGGCGGCATGGTCGAATCGTTCCTGGCGATGACCGTCTCCGCCTGCTTTGCTGCCGGGCAGGGGGGCTTCGCTTTTGTGGATCTCGATACGCCCCTTTTTCTGGCAGAGAACCCCTTCGACGGCGGCATGGTCTACCGTGGCGGGGTCATTGATCTGTCATCGATCGATGCCGGGCACGGCGTCACACCGTGGTGAGGGAAGCGGCGAGGTGTTCGTGGACGTCTTGATCTGCGTGAGACTGTCGAAGCTGAAACGCTGCTCACTGCCAATGGTCGGCGTGTGGTCACCGTGCTTGTGCCACGCGCCACCCCTGAGCTGGTCATCGACTTCAGGGGATAAGTCCAGCCTCCTTAACTGTTCGAGCAGATCGGCGATTCCCAATTCCGTTGCCCAATGGCGCAGATACGCCAGATCAAGGGGCGTGCGTGGCACATCATGGGTGATACTGGCGACGGAGCCGCCAATGTAGTAGGCGATGCCGAGCGCATCGCATGCGTCCACAAACGGGATCAGCGCGTCAAGGAACGAGGCCATATGCGCCTTCTTGTGGCGCGAGGATAGCGCGCAACCGTTGAGCCAGTTCCACGCCGTACTGCTGCTCAACAAAGATCAGGCGAATCCTCCCATGCGTCTGCCTGTGGATAGCGATGCCGTGAAGGCGGCATCAAGCGCAAAATCGGTCATTTCGGCGGCAAGATCGACCCGTCGCGTCGTACCGGCCTGCCGCAAGAGCGCACTCTGTACCTGCTCAGCCGTCTGATTGGTATCAGAAATCCTTGAAGGCCTAGACATTGTTCCTCACAGATCTTTGCTTCCCACATTCTATCCTCCCGTCCGGTGCACTGCCAGCCTTGGTCTCTGCTGGAGTGTGCGCATACGTTGTCAGAGACTTGAGCGTTCCTATTAACCTTTCTGGACATCGTATCCGATATCACAGCTGCACCGTACTTCGTCGCCGGGTATGCGGGTCTCCGAACCGGCTGCGGGCGAGACGCCTGCGCACACGGCAGCGATGTTCTCTTCAGCGTGTGAACGCCTCGGCGGCAACTGCGCGCCCCTGTTCGGTGAGGTGCAGCTGTTCACCGTCGCGGCGCACTAGGCGGGCCTGCTCGGCCCGGCGTACCACCTGCGCGGCAAATGCCGGCGCCCATTGCATGTGGCGCGATAGATGCTCGATCTGGCTTTCTGACGCCTCCTCCAGGCGCCCTTCATGCTGCATGAGGTGGATTGTTAATATCTGCTGCGCAAATATCCAGCGCTGACGCTTCTGCCGGATGATGACAGCAATAATCCCGCGTTGCGGCGCGAGGATAAATGTCAGCACAAAGGTTACACCGACCATCGTCGCCATTGCAGCTGAGATATTGGTGTCGATCGTTCGCGCCAGCCAATAGCCGGCGATTGCGCTGAGTGCGCCGATCAGCATGCTCAGCCCAAGCATGACCGGTAAGCGGTCAGTGAGCAGGTACGCCGTCGCCGGCGGAGCGATCATCAGGGCAATGACCAGAATGGCGCCCACAGCGTCGAACGCGCCTACGGCGGTCAACGAAACCAGGGTCATCAGGCTGTAATGGAGCAGCGCTGGCGAAAAGCCCAGCGCCGCCGCCAGCGCAGCGTCGAAGGTGGTCAGCTGCAGTTCTTTGTAGAACAGTCCGATGAAGAGCAGGTTTACCAGCAGTATGCCGCTCATCACCCACACGGCGCGGGGCAGGTCGAAACCGAAAAGCGCCAGCCGGTCGAACGGTGCAAACGCGATCTCACCGAGCAGTACGGCGTCGTTATCGAGGTGCGCATTGCCGGCGAAACGCGAGATCAGGATCACCGCCAGGCTGAACAGGAAGGGGAATACCAGCCCGATTGCAGCATCTTCCTTCACCCGACGGGTGCTGGTGAGCACCTCGACCAGCCAGACGGTGAGCACACCCGTCAGCGTCGCGCCGACGAGCAGCAGCGGCGAGGCGATGTCGCGGGTGATGAGATAAACGACGACGATCCCAAAGATGATCGTATGGCTGATTGCGTCGCTGACCATTGCGGTGCGCCGCAGCACCAGAAACACGCCTGGAAGCGCACAGGCGGCGGCTACCAGCGCGGCAAGGAGTTGAACTTCTGTTTGTGGACTCATATGCGTTTCTATGCTCATGCGCCGTTACGCTGGCGCAAACCTGCGCTTATACCAGTTATCGTTGATAATGCTGCATTGCCATATGCGGTTTCGGGCTTTGTGATGCCAGGCATAGCATTCTAAAATCACAAATGGCATTACTTATGCCGCTCAGATGCAAAGCGGCGCTGATTGACCTGATGATGCAGCCACTCCCAGAGCAGTCCGCGCCCGGGTGCAACCAGCAGCGAGACCAGCACCACAAAGCTGATGCAGACCACGATGACCGGTCCGGTGGAGAGACCGCGCCCGGTGGCGCTGATCACCGCACCGACGACCCCGGCCACTGCGCCGAAGCTCCCGGCGAGGAGTGCCATTGTGCTGAGCCGGTTCGTCCACTGGCGCGCGGCAACTGCGGGCGCCACCAGCATGGCGCTCATCAACACCACACCCACCAGCTGCAGCCCAATCACAATCGCCATTACAATCAGCGAGGTCAGCAGAACGTCGAGTATGCGCACCGGATAGCCCAAGCTTGCGGCATACTCGGGATCGAAGCTGAGCAACTGAAACTCTTTCCAGAACAGAGCCAGCAACACAAGGACAATCGCGCCAAGCACAGTGATGGTGATCACATCGCTGGTGATCAGCGCGGCGGCCTGACCGAACAGGTATGTGTTGAGCCCTGCCTGTCCGCCCTGTCCGCTGCGCTGCAACATCGTTAGCAGGACCATGCCGAGGGCGAAGAAGACCGAAAGCACGATGCCGAACGCGCTATCCTCTTTGATCCGGCTCATGCGCACAATCGTCAGGACTGCCAGCGCGCCCAGCCATCCGGCGATGGCGGCGCCGAGCGTCAGCGTAAGTGGCGCCCGCGAACCGGTGAGCATAAAGGCCAGCACGATACCGGGCAGGGCAGCGTGCGACATCGCATCGCCGAGCAGCGCCTGGCGTCGCAAGACGGCAAAGCAGCCCAGGATGCCACTGACGATGCCCAGGCCCGCCGCGCCCAGCGCGATTGACCGCAGAGTGTAGTCACTGAACAACATGACGATCATCTCCATAGGGAAACCTCAGATCCGCTCGATGCTGTTGACTATCGACCGGCTGCCGGGCGCACGCTGATGACCCGGCGCTGACGCCAGGCCACTATCGATCCCGGCGACGAACCCGACCCGACTGCCATACGTCTTGCGCAAATTCTCCTCAGTGAAGACCTCGTTCACCGGACCGCTGGCAATCGTGCGGACATTGAGCAGTGTGACCCAGTCGAAATACTCAGGCGTCGTCTGCAGATCATGGTGAACAACGACCACCGTCTTGCCGGCGGAGCGCAGCTCTTGCAGCAGGGTGACGATCGCGCGTTCGGTGACGGCATCGACACCGGCGAAGGGCTCGTCCATCACGTAGACCCGGGCATCCTGAACGAGCGCGCGGGCCAGGAAGACACGCTGCTGCTGACCGCCGGAGAGCTGGCTGATCTGGCGGTCGGCGAAATCTTGCATCTTGACTTTCTGAAGTGCCTCGAACGCCAGCTCGCGTTCACGCCTGCCGGGGCGACGGAACCAGCCGAGTTCGCCGTAGCGACCCATCATCACCACGTCGAGTACACTGGCGGGGAAATCCCAGTCGACGCTGCCACGCTGTGGCACATAGCCAACTAGTCGGCGCTGTTCGGCGTAGGGTTTGCCCTCGATCAGCGTCCGGCCGGCGGCAGCCCGCACCAGTCCAAGCATAGCTTTGATCAGAGTCGTTTTGCCTGCGCCGTTCGGACCGACGATGGCCATCAGCACGCCGCGCGGCACACTGATATCGACATCCCACAGCACCGGTGTATCGCGGTAGGCAACCGTCAGATCGGTGACTTCGATTGCTGTCTGCATATGCATTCCCTTTAGAGGCTATGATAGCTACAGTACGCTCTGGTAAGAGTACGCATATAGCTTGTTCAATTCCAATTGGTATAAGGCGGCCAGGCAGACCTGAATGCAGCACTGTGCATGAAGCGTTCGAGTGAAATCGGTGTTACTGTGTAAGCGCTGCGACAATAGTGTCGATGTTGTGGCGCATCATGCCGATGTAGGTTCCCTCGGGCGTACCGAGCTCACCCATCGCGTCGGCAAAGAGTTCGCCGCCAATACGCACCTCCTGCCCCCGGGCCCGTGCAGCGGCGATCACCGCCTCGATCGTGCGCGGCGAGATCGTGGTCTCGATGAAGATCGCCGGCACCTTCCGCTCGACCACAATCTCAACGAGAGCCTGGATATCGGCAGCGCTGGCCTCGGACTCGGTGCTGATACCTTGAACCGCCTCGACCTGGAAGCCGTAGGCGCGACCGTAGTAGTTGAAAGCGTCGTGTGCGGTCACCAGCACGCGCAACTCTTGCGGGATGCGCGCAACCTGCTCCAGAGTGTAAGCATGCAGCTCTTCAAGTTGAGCGATGTAGCTGGTCGCATTGGCCTCGTAGGTTGCGGCGTTGGCGGGATCCATGTCGATCAGCGTATCGCGGATCACACCCACCACCTGAATCCACAGGCGCACATCATTCCAGACGTGCGGATCGTAAGGCAGACCAGCCTCAGGCTCCCAATTGAGCAGTGTCAGCGGGTCGAGCTGGTCGGCGACAGCTACCACGCGGGTCCTGTCACTCTGTCCGATCTGCCTGAGGATCCGGGTCATCTGCGCCTCGAGCATCAGTCCGTTGTAGAAGATCAGGTCGGCATTCTGAAGAACCCGGATATCGCCTTCCGTGGGCACATAGGTATGCGGGTCAACCCCTGGTCTGAGGAGCGGCGTCAGGACAATTCGGTCCTGGGCGATATGCTGGACAGCATCAGCGATATGCTGAGTCGTCACGACGACATTCAGCGGCTTGGCGTGTGGTTCAGCGACATTGTCGGTGGTTGGCATTTGCTGACCGCAGGCGGCGATCAGCAGCGCGACGACCAGCAGAACAAGCAGGGTTCGAAGATGCATAAGACAGTTTCTCCTGAGAACGGTCTAACGACAATCCTAACAAAAAGGAGTGAGCGCCTATAGCTACCGGAGTTTAGGTTTTCCTTAGGTATAGTTAATCAATGCATTATTTATTTTTTAGGGTAACCTAATTTTCTATTGTAGCAACAGCGTGTCCTCGTGTCAAGTATCTCGACGAACGTTCTGCGATTTAGTTATTCCATCCAAACCACGCTTACCGATCTTCGTACCGAGTCGCCCTACCGCAAACGGTTGTCGCCTCTTATAATCGGAGTATTGAACACTTCTGGCACATGCCCTGCGACGACGCAACGCGGATGACCATGTTCGTCATCTGCGCTTGAGTGTTGTTTATGGCACGGTGCACGACATTTTTGGGAGGATGACTCAATGGGAATGACACCAAAAGACGTCCTGGCGATGATCAAGGAGCACGACATCAAAATGGTGGATGTCCGCTTCACCGACATCCCGGGCACGTGGCAACACTTTTCACTACCTGCGAGTGTACTGACAGAAGATGATTTTGTGAATGGCATCGGCTTTGACGGATCGTCCATCCGCGGTTTCCAGGCGATCAACGAAAGCGATATGCTGGTCATTCCCGACCCAGACACCGCGTTCATCGACCCGATGCTGAAAATCCCCACGCTGGCGTTGATCTGCGACATTCGCGACCCCATCACCGGCGAAAACTACACGCGTGATCCGCGCTACATCGCCCGGAAAGCGGAAGAATACCTGTACAACACCGGCATCGCCGACACTGCCTACTTCGGACCGGAGGCCGAGTTCTTCCTGTTCAACGATGTCCGTTTCGATCAGGGCAGTCACTTTGGGTACTACTTCCTCGACAGCGACGAAGGGATCTGGAACAGCGGCGCTGACCGGCACGGCAAGAACCTGGCGTACCGTCCGCGCTACAAGGAAGGCTACTTCCCCTGCCCGCCGCTCGATACGCTGCAGGATGTGCGTTCGCAGATCACCCTCAATATGATGGCAGCCGGGATCGAAGTCGAGGTGCATCATCACGAGGTCGCCACCGCCGGTCAGTGCGAGATCGACATGCGCTTCGACTCGCTGCTGCGCATGGCGGATAAACTCGTCAAGTACAAGTACATTGTTAAGAACACTGCGCGTGAGTTTGGTCTGACCGCCACATTCATGCCCAAGCCGCTCTTCGGCGATAATGGCAGTGGTATGCACTGTCACCAGAGCCTTTGGAAGGAAGGACAGCCGCTCTTCTATGATCCGAAGGGGTATGCGCTGCTCTCAGACACGGCGCGCTGGTATATCGGCGGCATTCTGACCCACGCACCGGCGTTGCTGGCGATCTGTGCGCCGACCACGAACTCCTATCGCCGCCTGGTGCCGGGATTCGAGGCGCCGATCAATCTGGTCTACTCACAGCGCAACCGGTCGGCGGCAGTGCGTATTCCAACCTACTCCGACTCCCCGAAAGCGCGGCGTATTGAGTTTCGCGCGCCAGATCCGACATGCAACCCGTATCTGGCATTCGCCGCAATGCTCATGGCTGGCATCGACGGCATCAAGAACCGGATCGAGCCGCCGCCGCCGCTGGATGTCGATATCTACGAACTGTCCCCTGAAGAAAAGGCGCACATTCGAGGCACGCCCGGCTCGCTGGCCGAGTCGCTCGACGCCCTCGAAGCTGACCATGCCTTCCTGCTCGAAGGCGGCGTCTTCACGCCTGACGTGATTGAGACCTACCTGGACTACAAGCGCTCGCGCGAGTTGATCCAGGTGGCGATCCGTCCGCACCCCTACGAATTCTTCATGTACTTCGACGCATAGGGTTCCATCTTTCGCTCACCAGTGCCGATCAGGACGTTGCACCGCAACGTCCTGATCGGCTGTTTGTTTTGTACAAGGTATTTCCCGGTATTTATGACCTTATATGTGAATATATTGTATAAAATAAACAAAATCGAAACCGGATAGTTCATATGAACTGGACGTAGCCTTCACACGGTTTCTGTCGTACTCTTCACCATATTACAGGCCCACGCGCTCAGTTTTGATGCAAAGAAGCAACATCCTGCGCCCGCGCGCGTCGCAGGATTATTTTACGTTCGGCATCGGCGGAGCGACGTGAGATAGACCTCCATCACACAGGAGAAAGGGAGAGTATGGTCAGGCGACGAACAAAACTTATGCTCGGCATCGGCGCGCTTGCCGGTCTTTTGATCGGCACAACCGGAACCTCTTTCGCGCAGGAGATCGACCCGGCTATCGCAGAAATGGGCGTGGTCACCGACACCATGTGGCTGCTCGTTGCGGCGTTCCTGGTGTTCTTCATGCAGGCGGGGTTCGCACTTGTCGAAGCAGGCTCGACACAGTCAAAGAACATGATCAATATCATGTTCAAGAACCTGATGGACTTCTGTGTTGCAGCGCTGGCGTTCTGGATGATCGGCTGGGGGATTGCCTATGGCGCAACCGTTGGCGGCTTCTTCGGATCCGATCAGTTTTTCCTGGGTGATGTACGTGAGGCGGGAAGCGTGCCGACCCTTGCGGTATGGCTGTTCCAGGTTGTGTTCGCAGGCACTGCCGCAACCATCGTTTCGGGCGCCATGGCGGAACGCACGAAATTCAGCGCGTACCTGATCTACAGCGCTGTTATCTCGATCCTGATCTATCCGGTCGTCGTCCACTGGGTGTGGAGCGGCGCCGGCTGGCTGAATGACTATGACCCAACGACGACCGGAGACTGGGGTTTCACCGACTTCGCCGGTTCGACCGTCGTTCACAGCGTCGGCGGTTGGGCGGCGCTGATGGGGGCCTGGCTCCTCGGTCCGCGTCTGGGTCGCTACGGTCCTGATGGCAAGCCGCGTGAGATCCCCGGGCATAGCGCCGCACTTGCCGGTCTTGGGGTGTTCATTCTCTGGCTGGGCTGGTATGGCTTCAACCCTGGCAGTCAGCTGGCGTTCAAGTCGCAGGATGATGCCGATGCGATTGCACTGGTAGCTGTGACGACGACGCTCGCTGCTGCTGCGGGAGCGGTTGGCGCAATGATCGCAAGCTGGGTCAAGAGTGGGAAGCCGGAACTTGGCGCGAGTCTGAACGGTGTGCTTTCCGGTCTGGTAGCGATCACAGCGGGCTGTGCATATATGGGTCCGCTCGAGTCGGTCATCGTTGGTCTGGTCGCCGGTCCACTCTATGTCATCTCGATGAAGTGGATGGAGTCGCTCAAGATCGATGACCCGGTTGGCGCGGTGCCGGTTCACCTGGTAAACGGCGTCTGGGGCACGCTGGCAGTCGGCTTGTTTGCAACAATTGAAGGCAACACCGGTACAGTTGGTCTGTTTGCGGGTGGCGGTCCGCAGTTGCTCATCGCTCAGATCGTTGGCGTTCTGGGTATTGGCGCATGGGCTGCTGGAACGAGTTTCCTGCTCTTCTTCATCCTCAAGCGCACGGTGGGTCTGCGCGTGTCGCCCGAAGAGGAGGAACTTGGTCTCGACATCGGTGAGCACGGAACGGTCGCTTATCCCGACATTCACAAGATGCCGGAACCGGAAACTATTCGGGCGATTACCGGCAAACCGCTCTCCAGTGCAGCTGAGTAGGCGCATATGGCTCAGTAAGGTCTGGAGGTCACCGCTCCAGACCTTAATCTTACAAAAATATCTTCCTCCAGACCCTCCACGATGTTGCCTGACAGACTACAGGTTTTCTGTGCTTGACAAATCTCGTCTGAG
>JBEPYG010000108.1:3611-11838 GCA_041641515.1 Roseiflexus sp. | reverse complement strand
AGCGCGAATATTCTGGTAGTGGATGAAGGGCGGGTCAAACTGGTCGAAAACTGGAGCATGGCGCCAGCTGAGCGTAGCGCCGATATTGCCTGTTATCGTGCACCAGAACGCGCCGCCGGTCATCCTCCGATGAGTATTCGTATACCGGAGTCTCTGTGCTAATGATCCTCGCTTAGGTCCTTAATAACCGGCGCTCTGATAGGTGCATGTGATGACACAGAGCATCTTTCACAATGCAGTACCTCCCTGCCGGTTAACTTCTGCTCTCATCCGGAAATACCGACTCTTCGCTTCGTGTTTTGTCGAGACGCAGAGGGCGAACATAGCGCGCATTGAGTGGTGCTTCAACATATTGAATCAGCCGTAGATCGCTATTGTTGCGACGAGCCAGGAAACAGACTCTTGAGTAGCCGCCGGAAACATAGGATCGGGTGCGATTCTGTCCAGCCCACGATCCTTTACCTACAAGCCACGAAACCTCTCCAACCGTACTGAGCTGGATCGGCTTGATTTTGACCTTCATCCACGACATCAGATCCAGTGTTTCTCGGTAGTAGGCGCGAATGGCCTCCCAGCCGATGATTGGGTCGCGTCGCTCTTCGGCGATGTAAACCAGATCGGGATAGTCGGTATCCCAGAGTGCTTCTAGTCGAGCCGGATCGTGATCTCGCCATGCACTACAAAACTCAGTCAACAGACTGTGCCATTCCGAGGAGATCATAAGCATCGATTAAGCTCCTAAATAGATTTGTTGCACACGCGGATTCGAACGTAGGACCGCACTGCTGTCTGCCAGCTTGATTTCACCGCGTTCAAGGACGTAGCCACGCTGCGTGTATTCGAGCGTTAATGCTGCCAGCTGTTCGACAAGCAGGATAGTTAACCCGGTCGTCTGATGAAGGCGGGCGAAAAGATTGAACATTTCGAGCACAACTTTTGGCGCTAACCCAAGCGATGGTTCATCGAGCAACAGCAAGCGCGGTCGGGTCATCAACGCTCGCCCAATAGCTAGCATCTGTTGCTCACCACCGCTGAGTGTACCTGCCATTTGCGTTCGACGCTGAGCCAACTTCGGAAATACGCTGTATACCAGATCGAGAGCTTCTCTGAATTTCGTCGGTTCGCGTCGCCAAATAAAGCCACCCATTTCAAGATTCTCGGCTACTGATAGATCGGGGAACACCTGTCGGCCTTCGGGCACGTGAGCTATACCGGCACGAACAATCTGGTGCGGCGCCATGCCGTCGATTCGTTTCCCGTTAAAGCGGATGGAGCCCTGACGCGGTCTGATCAACCCTGAGATCGCACGCAAAATAGTGCTCTTGCCGGCGCCGTTGCTTCCAATGAGTGCGACAAATTCACCCTTGTCAATTCTCAAGCTAATGTCGCGTACTGCCATTACTGAGCCATAACCGGCGCTGATCATCTCAAGTTCAAGCATGATATCGTCTCCAGTGATATGTGCTGTCGTTATTTTACCGGTACAGGCAGGTTCAGATGAGCCTGTTCAGCGCTTTCTCCAAGATAGGCTAAAATAACTTCAGGATCACGCTGAACTTCTTGTGGTGAGCCTTCCGCGATTTTGCTTCCTTCCTCCAGTACGGTTACGCGATCGCATATTCCCATCACAAAGGACATATTGTGCTCTATGAGCAGAATAGTCAGTCCGATATCACGCAGGCGAAGCAAGAGTGTCGCCAGTGCCTGAATTTCCTGAGTGACCAGACCGGTTGCCGGTTCATCGAGGATGAGTAATCGCGGACGCATCGCCAGTGCGCGAATTACCTCAAGCATCCGCTGCTGACCGTGAGGCAATTGACTTGCCGGCAGTTGTGCTTTGTCGGCCATGCCGGCCAGCGCCAAGAGTTCTAGTGCGGCTCGGCGTAGCGCCTGCTCATCGCGACGGTCAGCAGGTAACTGCAGTAATGTTCCAAAGAAACGCTGGCGGGAGCGGAGGTGGAATCCAGCCAACACATTCTCGAGGACACTCATTTCACCAAAAAGATGAGGTATTTGGAAGACCCGCACAAGGCCCGCAGCGGCAACCTGATGCATTTGTGACGGGAGAGGAGCGCCGGCGTAGTGAATGGCGCCTTGATCGCAGCGATGATACGCGGTAAGGCAACCGACGAGGGTGGATTTGCCGGAACCATTCGGTCCGATCAGACCATGGATGGTTCCAGGAAGAATATCGAGATCGACCCCTCTAAGCGCTTGCAGCCCGCCAAACGATTTGACAATGCCGCGTGCGCTCAGCAACGGGGTATGGGCGGTTGTTGCGACGGGTTGATCAAAACCGATAATGCGGCGGATCGCTTCAGCATCCAGGAATTGCTCGGTGGAAAAGGTCTCAGGTGAAGTTGTGGCGCGGTTGGAATGACGTGTCCACCACATCCGTAGCGTCCCGATCATTCCGGCCGGCAACAAGAGCATTGTCAGTAGCATCACCGTGCCGAAGAGCAATTGCTGATATGCTGCATCAAGCGTATTACTGATTGTCAGTTGTAACCCACTGGCGAAGAGGACGCCTACAACCGGTCCGGTCAGTGTGCCGACACCACCCAAAAACACACCTACAAAGAGGAGGAGACCGGCATCAATGCCGGCAATCTCGGGTGCAATAAACCCCGCCAGGTGAACGAACAACACGCCGGCTACGCCCGCTAATGCTGCACTGAAACTGAAGGCAATAAGTTTGTACTGCAGAGGAGCAACGCCCAGTGCTGCAGCGGCTTCTTCACGCAGTTTGATTGCACGAAATGCTCGCCCGTAGCGCGAATTGATAATGTTTGCCAATCCCCAAATTGCACCGCCCGTGATCAGCCAAATGAGTAGGAAGTAGGCGATAGGGCTAAGAGGCTCACCGTTAAGTGATGGACGCGGCACACTATGTAGTCCAAACAGACCGCCGGTGATGGGCGTCCAGACCCTTGCCAATTCCTGTATGAGAAGCGCAAAAGCCAGCGTAATCACCGCAAAGTACAGATTTGAGGCACGCAGGGTTGTTACTGCCATAAGCGTGCCAACGAGGGTCGTGAGCAGCACAGCAGCCGGCAGCGATAGCCAAAATGGCCATCCAGTGCGTGTGACCAGTATCGCTGAGGCATACGCTGCAACAGCGTAGAGGGCACTGTGCGCCATTGAGAAGAGACCGGCATAACCGAGCGATACATTCAGCGCCGACGCAAGCAAAATGGTCACACCAACAGTCGAACTATAGTAGATCCAGAAATTGCGCTCGACCGATGGAAAGATAAACGGGAAGAGTAGCGCGAAGCCACAGAGTACGATAATCCAGGATCGTTCGCGCAAATGAGCGATCATGTCCGCACGCCTCCTTCGAAATCAATGGCGAGAGTCGGGTTTGCCAAAGAGACCGCCCGGTCGAATCAGTAGGACCAGTGCCAGTATGCCAAAGACGATAAAGTTTCCCCATCCTTCAGGTGCAAGGACGCGCACAGTCGTATCAAGCAATCCGACGATCAAGCCGCCAATAACGGCTCCGCGGGGGCTGCCAAGACCGCCAAGGATGATGGCGACGAAGCCTTTCAATCCGATCAGAATGCCCATGCTGACATTGGCGAAGATCAGCGGTGCGACGAGTACGCCGGCGATCCCGCTCACAGCGGCGCTCATGGCAAAACTTGCCTGGATCATCATTGGTACCGGTATGCCCATAAGCGAGGCGACGTTGTAGTTGAAAGCAGTAGCTCGAATCGCTTTGCCGAGGAAGGTGCGCTGGTAGAAGAGCTCGATCAGCACCAGGAGGAGTAATGCAATAATGAGGATGATCACTTGCTGATACGCGACCACAACCGGACCTACAAAGAACGCGCCTGATACCAGCGGTGGTACTCGATAATCCTCTCGTCCGTAGAGCCAGTCGGTCCCCATCAGGTTGCGGAGAATAATTGCAACGGCTAACGTCGTAATAATCCAGCTGTAACGATAGGTAGAACGCTGGATAGGTACCATGACCATGCGTTCAGTGAGCACGCCGACCAGGGCAGATATCAGCGCCACGGCAACTAAGGCGAGCAGGATTGGCAAGCCTAATACAACCGTCAAACTGTATCCTGCTAATGCCCCGATCATCACAAATTCGCCCTGTGCGAAGTTGATGATGCGCGTTGTCTGAAAGATGATGTTGAAGCCGAGCGCAATGAGTGCATAAATGACGCCAACGGCGATGCCGCTCACCAGCGCCTGCCAAAAAACGATCATGTTGGCTCCTGCTCCGATACAATAGTGCTCTTTTCCAAGCGGTTGGCGACGCATCTTACCGCAGCGCCGGTGATACTGCGTCGCCCTTCCGCAGCTTCGACTTCAGATTAGCGTGTAACCGTCACGTAGCGAAATTGACCGTTGTCAAGTTTGCGCCACTGGTAGAAGAAGAGCGATCCTTCCCGATAGGCTTCATGATTTTCGGCTGAAATAATGAGATTACCACCTGAAGGTGACTCATCTTCAGGAATGTTTGTCTTCTCGATTTCGGCTTTCACTGCGTCACTGTCGAGCGTTCCTGCCCGCTTGACCGCTTCAGCCCAGATATAGATTGCATCGGCGGTCGAGGTAGACATACCGACCCGGCTCAGATCACGTTGATCCGGCGATGGAATGGTATCGAGTTTGAGCGCAGCTCTGATATGACGCATATAACCGGCCGGCATATCGGTTTCTGGGATTCCCGCTTGATAGCCACGGAATGTGTTAACGAACACGACACTATCGAGCGCGTCACCAACCAATTGTCCGAGCAAGGTGCTCTCAAGACCGGAAACACCGATCAGGGTGACATTCCAACCGATTTG
Source organism: Roseiflexus sp. (assembly GCA_041641515.1). Lineage (GTDB taxonomy): Bacteria > Chloroflexota > Chloroflexia > Chloroflexales > Roseiflexaceae > Roseiflexus. The sequence goes on along the minus strand of JBEPYG010000108.1, from coordinate 7,027 downwards.
TCTGGCGGCAATAATGACTTTGGCGGCCTGTGCACTGTTGCCGGTGCCGACGACAAGCGCATCGGCGCCTAGTTCGCGCACCTTCAACACCTGGGTGGTCAGGTCCTGGTCATCATTTCGGAAGAGTTCATGACCGACATACGTCATGCCGGCCGTCTCGACCGCTTCAGGCAACAGTGCGATGTATTCGGCTCCGGTGGCATCATCAAGGACAACCATTCCAACCTTCGTAGCGCCGCTTGTACCGAGATATCGGGCAATTTCATTCATTTGCAGTTGGACCGACTCAAGGGTCCGAAACGTATAGGGAGCGTCTTTGAGAGCTGCCATACCGGACACTGTTGGCAAGAATTGAATGGTCTTGTTTTGAGTGACCAGATCTTTGGTTGCCAGAGCGAAAGCGGTGAGCGATGGACCGATGATCATACTCACCTTTTCCCGCTCAATGAACTCGCGCACGATTTCAACCGTCTTGGCCGGATTCAGCTCGTCATCGCGCGCGACCAAGACAACCGGACGACCAAGGAGTCCGCCTTCAGCATTGATGCGCTCTACTTCTGCCTGGGCGCTGATCTGCATCCACTGACCAAGAATGCCGAGTGGTCCACTAAACGGTGATACCAGCCCGATCTTGATCGGCTCACCGCTGGGTTGGGCAATCGCTGGGGTAGCAGCAGGGGCATTCGTTGGCTGGGGTTGCTCAACGGCAGTGGTCGGCTGTGGCTGCGCCGGAGCAGTAGTCGGTATGGGTGCTGAGGTTGCTGCTGGCTGTGCAACAGGTCCCCGACCACCAGCACAACTGGTGATGAGCATACCGAGCAAACCTAGTACCATGAGTTTCTTCCAGAGACGACTTGTTGCCATTACGACCTCTCCTTCCTTTTTCGCTGATAATGCTTCGTTCGATCTCATCGCAATGATTGCGGGATAATGAGCAGCCTGAAGATCATTCCGAAAGCGCCGGCCACCGATAGAAGGTTTGTAGGTGTCCATCGGTCCGGAAGAGAATAAGAGCGCCGGTATCGGTGTGAAAGGGGCCATGTGGCACATGCGGCGGACGCCAAAAGTAGCTTCCTGCGATCATGACACCCCGATGAGTTGCTATTTCACCCTGGAGAATGAACGCTTCTTCGACTACTGGATGGATTTCAACGCGCGGTTCACGCCACTGCGGCAGCACACCCAGTAGCCATGTGCTGGCGCCGGTGTCGGGATCAACACGTAATTGCTTTCGCATCGCCCCTGGTGGAAAGCCAGGTGTGATAGGATTGACCCACGGTAAGGCAGAGGTGTCGAGCGCACTGATCAGAAGGCGTCTTTGTGAAGCCGGCGCATCTTCGTCAATCGGCTCAAAGATCGCTTCGCCGTGAGTAAACCAGAGCAGCGTCGCCGGTGAACGTGTGTGCATCGGGCCGACGCTCACGCCTGCCGGGATAAAGGTGTACGTGTGATGAGAAGCAGCGTAGTCCGCAGTGATGAGTTTCCCTGTTAGAAGATAAAACTCTACGCCGGCAGTAAAACGTCCTGCCGGTAATGTCCAGTCGGCCGGAAGACTCACAAGTGCCGTGAGCGCTCCAGACTCTTGGTCATGGCTGAGTATCCGAATGTTGCCGCCGGCTGAGCCGAGGAGCAATGGTTGGCAGGGAACGCTCTCGGCGTGAATAAACTCAATGTGAGGGCGCATTGCTGTATACGCTTTCAAAACCTAACGGTTGCCTGACGCAAAACTAATCACTCAACGCGCTGTTCTTTGATCAATGTGCGCTTGAAGACCTCACCGTCGTTGTACCAGTGCCATGTGCGGGTACGATGCCTCCCGTTATCACTAATGTGGATCATTTCGTAGAGATACTGTTCGGGAGCGTGATTGTATCTCCACGTCAAGATCACGATGCGAGGATCTGCTTCCCATGCATAGCCAGTAATCCGTGGATGCTCGAACCAAATCTTTCTGTCGGCATAGCGAGCATTGTAACGAGTTACTTCCTCGCGACCATCGGCCCAGCGATAGGTATTGACCTGATAGTACGGGTAAGGTCCTTCCACCGGAAAGTAGTGTTCGAGACGGCACGCATGGCGATCGAGTTCGCGTCCATCGGCGTCAACGTGAATGTAGACCCCCTCCCATACGCCCTCATGACGGGCCAACACCGGCATGTCTTGCTTGATCATGATTGCGCCTCCTGTTGAAACCACCACGGATCGAACCTCTGACTGGTATTGATCAGCATTGCCTGCTTACGGGTAAAGCGATGGATAGCACCTGGCCCCATGCGTGAGCCACCGAGTCCGGAGTATTTGAACGATTGCTTTTCGGCATCGTGAATGATTGCTGTCAATGCGGCATCGTTGATACTGATCGCCCCCGCCTGGAGGTGGTTTGCTACAGCGCACGCTGTCTCGGTATCGCGGGCAAAAACGGCAGCACTCAAGCCAAAATCGGTATCATTGGCCATTGTGATCGCCTCTCTCAGATCGGCAACCGGCATTACCGGCAGAATCGGACCAAAGGTCTCTTCGCGCATGATTTTCATCGTGTGATTGACCTCGGTCAGGATCGTCGGCAGACAGTAGATGCCGCCGGCGTGGGTTTCGAGCGCGCCGCCACAGCGAGCAACGGCGCCATGGGCATAAGCATCGGCCAGGTGATCGGCAATAATCTCCACCTGACGCAATGTCATAATCGGACCGATCTGACCAGATTGTGGCTCGGGCAGGGCAAGACGCAACCCTAATGCTTGGGTTGTCAGCAGCTCAACAAACGGTTCGTAGACCGTTGCTTCAACATACACTCGCTCAATGGACAGGCACGACTGACCGGCATTGACCATACCGCCCCAGAGAATGGCGGAGGCAGCGCGCTCAAGATCGGCTCCTGCACATACAATCGCCGGATCTTTGCCGCCGAGTTCGAGAAATGCCGGGATAAAACGACGGGCAGCAGCTTCAGCGACCCGGCGTCCATTCGTCACGCTTCCCGTAAAGCAGATCAGGTCGATCTGGTTGATCAGAGCAGTGCCGGTAGTTCCATCGCCGGCAACGTAGTGTAGGACTGCGGCGAGCGACGGTACGTCAGCAATCGAGCGTCGGAGCGGTTCGATGAAGCGAGGAGCCATTTCACTCGGCTTCACGACCACGGCACATCCGGCTAATAATGCGGGGATGGTATCAATCAAACTCAGGAGCAGCGGGAAATTCCACGGACTGATCACCCCAACAAGCGAGTATGGCACGATTCGCCCATCTAACCGAATAAATGGAAGAGCGCTCGATCGGCAAACCTCATATTTGAGCAGATCAGGAGCAAGACGACTCCAGCGCTCAAGACTTGATAGCACCGAGTCAAACTCGAGCACGCTCTCGTGATAGCGACCGGTATCGGCAATGAGCGCAGCAATGATCTCATCTCGGTGTGC
>JBEPYG010000108.1:0-3601 GCA_041641515.1 Roseiflexus sp. | reverse complement strand
GGTGCGCAATCATCGATTGCCGCCACGCAGTCAGTGTTGCAATCCGTTCCGCTACATCGCATGCTGCCCAAGCCGATTGAGCCTCACGAAGCCTGGCGCAGCTAGCTGCAAGTGTTGCTTCGTCAGGAGGAGTGATCTGATAGTCATATGCTCCCGTGCGTGGATTGCGAACCGGTATTGACCCCATCAGATCAGTCCTTTCTGTACGAGGCGGTCGATGGTTTCCTGCTGCATGCGCAGGATGTGTTGACGGTCGACAGAACCGTTCAAGAACGTGTTAGGAGGGTAAAAACTGGTATGAGCATAGCTATGGGCGTAGAGTTCGAACCGCTGACGGGCAAGTAGATTGTTCATGCCCGGTCGACGGCGATAACGACGCAGAGCCGCAAGGTCAAGTTCGGCGTGTGCGACCATGCTTTCGCCTGCTCCGGCCACTACCAGTACTTGACCTAAATAATCGACAATCTGTGAGTTCCCATCTACCGATGCTTCAGGAATGGCAATCCCTTCGATTCCTGCCGAATTGGCTGATACAAGATAGACCAGATTTTCCAGCGCTCGTGCCCGTTTGGCGATGTTCTTGGGAGTAAGATCCGAGCTGCTTATCTCGGAAGATGAATGCAGCAACACTTCGGCTCCTCGCATGACCAGACAACGGGCAACTTCTGGAAACAAGATTTCTTCGGAGGCAACACAGGCCAGCCGTCCGATCGCTGTCTGAACTACAGGAAAAAGAGCTTCCAGTCCATAAATCTCGCAAAAGCGATCCCATAGATCGTGGGGTGTTGGCGCAAACATCGAGTTCAGCCGTCGATAACGTAGCACCACTTGCCCCATTGGATCGATCACAAAACTCACCTGAAAATAAAGACCGGGGAAGTGTGGATCGCGCTCGTAACAGTTGCCCGAAAGAAAGATGCGCTGATCGCGCGCGATCTGTCCAAGCGCACTGTACTCTGGACCGTCGGGGTCGATTGCCGCCTTCTCTGCCCAGGTTGCGATACTCTCACCAAGTGGAAAACCGGTCAGAAAGTACTCAGGCAACACGACCAGCCGCACGTCGGCGCCGATAAACGCGATACTGGCGCGAATTTGGGTGCGGAGTCGCTCAATCGTTGCCTGCATATGCTCACGCACTGCTGCTCGATCGGTGAGCTGGTTAACAGTACGGCACTTTACTTGCAATGCCAGAGCGCGATAGGCTTCAATTTGCTGGCTCATGCGACGTTCTCCAGAGTCATAACGCGATGTTGCTGCAACCAACACTGTCGGGAAGAGACAATGGTTCACCGATCGCGTGCGGTTTGTGCCGGGCTCGTTGGGCGCCGCCATCGATCGTTTCTGCAACAGTGCGATATGGTGCTTTGCCCTGCTACAAACGGTCTGCCCGCCGAGTGGTTTTTTGCACTCCGAGTCATAATTGTTATAACATTATAACATTATGATGACAGATCATGCAACCGACGAACAGTGTACACCGGCGAAATGTTAGATCCAGTCACCTATGCCATAGGGATCGGCCATCGGTTGCGAAACGTGCTCGTGGACAATTTGCCACCGGTCGAGATCGTTGCGCTGTAGCACAAAACTGGCACGCACACGCAAGGTGCGCGAGCTCGATCCGACCGTTGTCTCTAGATTCAGCAGACCGGCGATCACAGCGCTTTCCTGCCACGTTTCGATAATGGGTCCTTCGCACCATTCCCAACGATGTACCTGGATCGGTGAGCACAGAAAAGCTCGCCATCCGGCCGCAATCTGATCGTACCCAAGTGTACTCCAGCGTGGTCCTTCCACGAACACGTAGGTCGTCGCACTTCGTCGATACATCGTCATGACATCATCGATCCTTCGAGCTACAATTGCGTCGAAGAATGCAGTGAGTGATTGCAAAGGTTCCATTGTAGGGGGACCTCAGATATCTAATCCGAAATACTCGCGGTAAGCACAGATCTGATGACCACGCACATCGAGTGCGATGGCGACCCGATTAGCGTACGGTTGTCCGCGCAGCTTTCCCTCATCGCGAAATTCGAACACGTAGGTGGATCCACTGCCGATCACACGGTCTAAGGTGACCGTGAGTCCTTCGGCAAAAACTGATGATACATATGTGAAGAACTCGCGAGCTCGATCTTTGCCAATATTGAGACCTTTGTACTGTCCGCGCGGAAACCAGAAATGGAAATCATCACTGAGCATCCCGAGGAACGGTTCCCATTCACCGGAAGCAAGACCGGTGCAGAAGTGGTGGAATGCACGGAGTGCAACGCTACGCGGATCTGGCGTCGGCGGTGTAAACATGCTCACTTTATTGGCAGCATAGGCGCGTTCGCGGATTGCTTTCAATTCCGGGTAACGCGGGTCGGTCATGTAGTGCTGGAAGGCGCGTAGAGAGGGATAGCGCAAAAGGCTATTTCGCGGCCAGACCTCATGCGCTTGCGGATGTTCGACACCGGCGCCGGAGGCAATGACTTCAACTCCGTATTCCTCCATCAACGACCGGGATCGGGTTAGGTATTCGGCGAACAGGTTCTCTGCATCTGGATTAAGCTTGCTCTGGACGAAGACTAGGAGAGGTTGCTCGTCTTCCATAAGATGCTCCTTAGATCTTGATTTCTTGTTCATTACGTAATAACATTATAACAAATCACGAATGAGTAGTATCAAGAATATATATAGATGGGGACTCATGTGGTGAATACAATAGCTGTGCTCGACCGCACCTCTCCGGTGCCGCTCTATTTTCAACTCAAGCAAATTATCATCGACAAAATCGAACGCAATGAATGGGATCCCGGTCAACCTATTCCCAGCGAACAGGAGCTGCAAGACCTCTACGGTTTGAGCCGTACCACTGTGCGCCAGGCGCTGAGTGAACTGGTTATCGAAGGTCGATTAGTGCGCCAGCGTGGGAAAGGTACATTTATCGTTCAACAAAAACTGACCCATACTCCTCAAAGACCGCAGGGTTTAGTACGCTTAATGATTGATCGTGGCCTACGTCCCGGCTGGCGTATCCTCAGCATCGAATGGACCTCCCCGCCTTATGAAGTGCAGCATCTCTTAAACCTAGACCCCGATACACAGACGTTGCATATTCGCCGTTTACGGCTGGCCAACGAGCAACCCATCGGCTATCATCAAGTCTGGTTGCCGCCTAGTATCGCCGATCAAATCAACCGTGATGCACTGATAGAGGGTGACTCGCTGGCTTACCTGCGACACTTACCGACAGTGTCCGGCGGTCATACCGTTCGTACCATCGAATCTATTGCCGCAGAGGCAACCGAATCCGAATTACTCGGCGTGCGTGAAGGTGAGCCGTTGTTACTGATCCAGCGGGTATTGTATGCAAGTGATGACACACCTCTTGAACTGATGGAAGCGCTCTACTGTGGTGATCAGTTTAAGTATCAGATCGTGCTTCCGACTGTAGAGTAATCGCCTAGGGCCTGGCATGCCGCCGGCACGTTTCAACCTTTTCCAGCCAATTGACGTTGTAGTAACATCTAATGTGGCGGTAACCGTTCCTTCCGGCGATACACAGCACATCTGACCTTGCCAGCGAGTCGCTATTGACTCGGCCGACTGTACTGAT
>JBEPYG010000107.1:0-11893 GCA_041641515.1 Roseiflexus sp. | reverse complement strand
CTCTTCCAGGGTTGGATCGGTATTCATCCCTGCGTCGGTGATGAAGAGAATGTGGGGATAGTTGGGCACATCCATGGCATAGACATGGCTCATGCGCCGGTGGTTGGCGATGCCGGTGTCGTGCGCCACCAGTTCGTGGAGCAGTCCATAATAGCGAACGCCCGGATCGACGATTGCTTCAACCTCGCCGGTACGTGCCATGGCAACCGCGCGCGCTGCAGCGGCGCGACCATCGACCGTCGGTTCGAGACAAAAAGCGTTGAGGTTGATGTCCAGCGTTTCTGCAACCCGTCGCAGCGGCGCTTCGGGTCCGACGATAATCGGATCGATCAGGTTTGCGTGGGTCGCTTCCACAATGCCGTGGAGCGCCATCGGCTCGGAGGGGAACACCACTGCCGCCCGCACCGCTCCCAGCGTCGATGCGCGCCGGATCATCGCTTCATAGTTGGCGCCGGGTTTGTGGAGCAGCACTTCCGGCAGACTGATCCGCTGGCGTTTGACTTTCTCGGCCGGCGCGAGCACCTCGGCGCTGCCGCTGATAACGACCTCGCCGTGCTGATTGGTGCACTGGCAGTCGAGCGTTACCCGGCGCTTCTCCGGATCTTTGGCGGTCGCTGTGACAGCTACGGTGATGGTGTCGCCAATTGCAACCGGACGGCGAAAGCGCAGCGTCTGGCTCAGGTAGATTGTGCCGGGCCCGGGGAGCATCGTGCCGAGCACGGTCGAAATCAGGGCGCCGCCCCACATACCGTGGGCAATGATTTTGTGGAAGATGTCGCTGCGGGCATACTCCTCATCGAGGTGCGCAGGATTGACATCGCCGGACATGACCGCAAATAACTCGATGTCGGATTTGGTCAGGGTGCGCGTCAGTGACGCCCGGTCGCCAATCTTAATTTCGTCGAAGGTGCGATTTTCGATGTACTCCGTCATTGGAATGCCTCCCTTTGCCTTATACTCAGCATACAAATGAGAGTTACAACGCGCTGCGTCAGAGGTCCGATGCGGATGCGGATCGTAAATGCTACAAAATTGTTATCAAATCGTATGGAGATCGTGTCTGTTTTATGAGAAAGGTAGCGTATAATGCACGAAGAAACAGGTGACATTATGCAGTGTATTCATGGCTCGTATTCACCGCTTCTTCACTGCCATTGCTCTCTTGTATGCGCTGGCAGCGGCTCTGCCCGCAGCAGCGCAGCAGGAACCGCTTCCTGATCCCCCCGATACAGCTAGTGACACGCTTCCAGCTGTGCCATTGGCGGATAACCCCGATCCAGGAACACTGACCGACATCCAGGCAATGCATCGAGTGTATTTGCCGCTCATCGGTACGACCGCGCCTCCTAATCCGTTTGGTTTTGATGTACGCACCTATGCGCCGGATGCGGTGATGCCGCTGGTGGTCGAGGCGAATCCGCGCTGGTCGCGCGCCGGTGATGTGCTGTGGGCGCTCGTCGAGCCGGTGCGCGGCGGTGGGTATCGCTGGGAGGTGATTGCCGATGTTGAGCGCAATGTGCGTCGCCTGCGCGCAATGGGCATCGAGCCGACCCTGGTTGTGCAGTGGTCGCCTGCATGGGCACAGAGCATCCCTGGTAAGTTTTGCAGTGCGCCGCGACCGGATACGATTGCTGACTTTGCAGCGTTTATGCGCGCGACTGCGCAACGCTTCTCGAGCGGCGATCTGCGGGTCGATTACTGGGAGATCTGGAATGAACCCGATTTTCGACCGGACGAAGTGAAGGGCGATGAAGGGTTTGGGTGCTGGGCAACGTATGTGGCGCCATACTACGGCGGCGACTACTACGGGCAGGTGTTGCGCGCGGTGTATCCGGCAGTCAAGGCAGGCAATCCAAACGCCCAGGTATGGGGTGGGGCATTGATGCATCGCTGGCCCGATGACACGCATTCACTGGGGTTCGTGCGCGGCATGCTGGCAGCCGGTGCAGCAAACTCATTCGATGCGCTCAGCTTCCATGCCTACGGTGAATGGGGAGCTGGTGATCGTCTGTTGTTCAAGTACTGGCGCTTACGTCGCCTTCTCGATGAGCATGGGCTGCGCGCAAAGCCAATGGTCGCGACGGAAATTGCAGCTACGTGCACTGCTCCGTCGAACTGCCCTCCCGATTTCCACCGCCGTCAGGCGAACTATGCCGCCCGAATCTATGCCCAGGCGATTGCACTCAATCTGCTGGGCGCCTTCTGGTATCCTGTGTCGTTTCGTGGCGAGGGTTTTCTGCACAGTCACCTGATCGATGAGACCGATGATGGACTGGCGCCGCGTCCGGCCTTTTACGCCTTTCGCAACTCAGCGCGCCTGCTCACCGGTGCGCGCTACATCGGTCCGCCGCCGGTCGAACCGTCGCCCGGTCAAGCTGGTGATGTGCAGGTGCTCGTGTTCGAGAAGGGTCGCAATCGCCTGTATGTGCTCTGGGTGCCGCAGACGAACTTCCCGGTTTTGTACAATCTTCAGGTGCCGCCTGGCGTTACTGCCATCTGTACCGATCAGTTGAACCTCGCGACCCCGGCGATGTACTACTGCTCCGATGAGAATCGCGATGGCCTCATTCCGCGTGCGATAAACGAATTGCCGCAGTATGTGGAAGTTGTTATGCCATAGACCTGAATTTATATTCTCCGCTTGCGCCACTCTTGCTGCGCCTGTGCGTATGCTGCCGGTGTGCCGATGTCGAGCAGATATCCGCGCAACGGGCGTCCATACACCGCTGCGCCAGCTCGTAACAGCGCTGGAATGATGTCGTGCCCGAAATCGCTGAATCCAGGCGGCGTCCATGAGACGACGTCCGGCTCACAGACGTAGACGCCAGCGTTTGCTGTGTCACCACTGTCCCATACGGCAGGTTTTTCGATGAAGCGGACCACCCGACCATCTGCGTCGATGTCGATCATGCCCTGGGAGTGTGGTGTGTCGGTGCGTTTGAGTGCGAGGGTCATGATCGCGCTTTGCTGGCGATGAAACCGTATCAGATCGTCGAGATCGATATCGAGGAGCAGATCACCATAGATGACCAGGAACGTCTGGTCGAAGAAGCCGGGGAAATTGTGCAGCGCCCCCGCTGTGCCGCGCAGTTCTTCTTCTACCGCATAGTGCAGCCGCATTCCAAAATGTGAACCATCCCCCAACCCTGCACGCACCACGTCTGGCAGATGGTGGAGGTTCAGCGCCGCCTCGGTGACGCCATATCGTCTCAACCACTCGAGCGTCCACGCCAGGAGCGGTCGTCCGGCGACCGGCAGCATTGGTTTGGGGCAGGCATCGGTCAACGGACGCAGGCGTGTGCCTGCGCCTGCCGCGAGAATCAGTGCTTTCATACTGCCGAGTATCCCCTACCCCGATGACATTTCGATGAATCATGCCCGCCAGGTTTTGCGTAAAACACGTAACCAGTTCTCGTGCGCCAGTTTGCGCAGTGATGGCTCGTCGAACCCGCGTCGGCGCAATGCTTCCAGCAGGCGCGGCAATCCGGCGACATCTTCAAGGTCGTTCGGCATCAGCGCGCCGTCGAAGTCCGATCCGAAGCCAACATGGTCAATTCCCAGACGCTCGACCAGATAGATGACATGATCCGTCACTACCTCAAGTGGCGTGTCCGCGTTGCGCTGACCGTCGGGACGCAGGAAGCCGACGTGGAAATTGACGCCGACCATTCCTTCCGACTCGCGGATTGCGTCGAGCTGACGATCGGTCAGGTTGCGTGGCGAAGGGCAGATAGCGTAGGCATTCGAGTGCGTGGCGACCAGCGGAGCGTCGCTCAACTGTGCGACATCCCAGAAGCCGGCTTCGTTGAGATGGGAAAGGTCGATCAGAATGCCAAGGCGGTTGCACGCCTTGACCAGTTCGCGGCCAGCGTCGGTCAAACCCGGGCCAATATCGGGGCTGTGGGGGAAACGAAACGGCACTCCACACCCAAATGCATTGGGCCGGCTCCAGACAATGCCGAGCGAGCGGAGGCCCGCCTGGTACCACACTTCAAGCGCATGAAACCTGGTATCGATAGGATCGGCTCCCTCGAGATGCAGGATGGCGCTCAGGATATCGGTCTGAAGCCCGTATTCGATCTCGCCAACTGTGCGTGCGACGCATATCTCGCCGGTGAATTGAGATTCGATGCGAAAGAGGAGCGCTGTCATGCCCAGCGCGGTTTGCAGGGCGTAAGAGTATGGCAGCGGATCGGGCAGGGCGCCGTCATCGGGCGATGGCGCATCGGGTGGCGCCGGAACAAAGACCGCGAAGAAGCCGCCAGCAAAACCACCTTCACGAGCGCGTGAGAGATCGATGTGTCCGTGCGTTGATGTGAGGAATGAGTCGTCATGTTCTGCGGTGTAGAGGCGCAGCAAGGTATCGTTATGCCCGTCGAAGATTGGTAGTGTCGATGTCACGCAATCCTGCTTTCTTGCCATGCAGTGTACAGGGGGACAATTTCATGGCTCTTCTATTGTACAATACTATGTATGAGCGATTACGTACTGCGCTGGTTGCTAGCTGCACAGCAAGAGATGTCCGGAGAGCGCACCGGCGGCGACGGTGATGGCGTCGGTCCCGTATGCGTTGCAGAGGTCGAGGGGATCATTCGTGCGCAAATTATTCGTTCGTACCTGGAGGATGCGGGGATACCGGCGCATCTGGCAGGTGAAGCGGTTGCCGGGGTCTACGGCTTGCTTCAAGGTCCCCTCAGTCTCGTCAGGGTGTATGTGCCGTCGGCGCTTGCCGACGATGCACGCGAACTGCTGGCAGACCTCGATCTCGGCAATGAGAGCGAGGGGTGATCGCTACAATCGGCGCAACAATGACATTCCCTGCGTGAAGAGCGCGATCTGCGCCAGGGCGAACCAGACCGCCAGGAGCGCCAGCAGCGCCCGCGCCACGCCGAACCAGAGGGGCAACGCCGTGCGTAGCGCTGCCAGATCAGCTTGCAGATCGGTCACCAGCGTTTGATAGCGATTGATTACCTGGCGTGCGTCGCGAAAACTGTCGTTGATCTCTGCGATGTTTTCGGCGATGGCGTCAGTGTTCGTTCCAATCCGGCGCAGGTTGGCGCGGGTGACCATCAACCGATCACGCACCCTGCTCAGTGATGCGGGTAATGGATCGATGCTGTCGGAAACCTGCTGGATTGCCTGATTGAGCGGCACGTCTGGATTGTAGGTATTGGCGCCGAGCAACCCGATCCGGCTGATCGCCCCAAGCACGGCATCGGCGACGCGCGCCGTTTCACGCGCCGATGCCAGCGTTTGCTGCGTCGAGCGAATGGCGTGCGGGATCTCGATGCCGACCAGTGTTCCAATACGGTCAATGGTTGGCAATGTATCGCTGATCGCCTGCCCGGAACTGCGGACAGTTGTTTCGAGGGCGATGATCGTTTCGGTCGCGCTGATAAGCGAGGCATCGGCGACAGTCAACCCATCGGCGGCGGCGATCAGCGCCCGCTCGAGATCGTCAATGCGGCGGTTCAATGTCTCTTCCGCTGCACTGAGCGCCGGAAGCCCGATGAATAACCCTGCCAGGCTGATGACCAGACCCATCACTCCCGCGCCGATGAGCAACAACCCGACGATTCGCTGTAAGAAACGTTTCATCTCACCCCCTAATCTCATCGTCTGCGAGTGTGCTGCGCTTTGCACACACGAGTGCGTCGATATGCACCAGGACACCGTACGCGACAATCTCCTATCTACAATGGTATGACGTACCTGTTCAGACGTGTGTCATCGCCGGTCCGGGAACGTGGACGACTCGACCGTATCGGGGGGTGCGGGCAAGGCGCCCTTGCATCGAGAAAAGGGTACAACGCGCCTCTTCATGTGCAATTAATCCCGACCCCCTAACATTCGGCATCGAGCAGAGCAGTAGCTGCCGTCGGTTCGAGCGCCTGGGCGAAGAGCCAGCCCTGCCCATACGGGCATGACATCGAACGCAGGTGTGTCAGTTGTTCTTCGGTTTCGGCGCCCTCAGCAATGACGGTCATTCCCAGGGAGCGCGCCAGCGCGATGATAGTGCGCACGATTTCGGCGTTTTCGTGGCTGTGATGAATCTGGCTGATAAACGATCGATCGATCTTGATCGTCCCGATAGGAAAGCGATGGAGGTAGCTGAGCGATGAGTAGCCCGTGCCAAAATCATCGATGCAGATCTGGACGCCAAGGGTGCGTAGGTGCGTCAATGCTCGGCTGGCGACGTCGCCGTGTTCGATAATCGCCGTCTCGGTGATTTCGAGGTGCAGCGAGTCGGCATCGAGGTTGTGTGCGTTGAGCAGTGCTGCAGTATGATCAACCAGTCCAGGATCGACGATCTGGCGAGGTGAAAGATTGACATGCATGGTCAGTTTTCGAGCCGGATACCGTTGTTTCCACTCGTTCAACTGACGACATGCTTCGTGCAACACCATCTGACCGATCGGTACAATCAATCCAGTCTCTTCAGCCACGGCGATGAACTCGGTGGGACCGATGATGCCGCGGTGCGGATGATGCCAGCGGAGCAGCGCTTCGAAGCCGATGGTCTGCTGTGTACTGATGTCGACGATCGGTTGATACACAACGAAAAACTCGCTGCGTTCGACGCCGCGACGCAGATCGGTCTCGATCTGCAGGCGACGACGCGCACGGTCGTGCATGGTGGGGTGAAAGACTGCGTAGCGTGATCGTCCCTCGACTTTGGCGTGATACATCGCCGTGTCGGCATCGCGGAGCACATCGGCGGGCGAGTAATGGCGCGCGCTTGTGCCGAGCGCAATGCCAATGCTGGCGCTGCTAAACACATCGTAGCCGCCGAGATGGAATGGTTCTTCGAGCAAGTGCAGGATGCGTTCCGCCACCGTCAGCGCTGCCTGCGGTTCGCTCAGATCTTCGAGGAGCACAGCGAACTCATCACCACCGAGACGCGCCAGAGTGTCGCTGGGGCGCAGGCAGCGTTCGAGGCGTCGTGCGATGGCGATGAGCAGTTGATCGCCTACCAGGTGTCCCAGGCTGTCGTTGATCAGTTTGAAGCGATCAAGATCGAGGAACAGCACAGCGAATGATGGTGAAGCGCCGCGCTGTGTGCGGGCAATCACGTGCTCCAGACGATCCATAAAACGTGAACGATTGGCAAGCCCGGTCAAGCTATCGTGCAGTGCATCGTACAACAGGCGTTGCTCTGCCAGTTTGCGCTCGTTGATGTCGGTCTGCGATCCAACGATCCGCACTGCCTGTCCGCTGGCATCCCATACGGCAATGCCGCGACAACTCATCCAGCGGTAGGTGGTATCGCGGTGCAGCATGCGATATTCATACTCGAACCCGGAGATCAGACGGCGGAGGTGGGCGGTCAGGCGCACCTCTAGCCCCTCGCGGTCGTCGGGATGGACGCGGTCGAACCATTCGGACGGATCATTGCCGATCTCGTGATCCTGGAAGCCAATCGTCGCCTTCCAGCGCTGCGAGAAGAAGATCTCGCCGGTGCGCAGGTTCCAGTCCCACAGTCCGTCATTCGTTGCCTGAGCCGCCAGCGCGTAGCGTTCTTCGCTGGCGCGCAGAGCTTCATCTGCCTGGCGTGCTTTCGTAATATCGCGAAAAACGGCTACAGCGCCACTGATAGTATCGTCAGCATCGCGCAGCGGACGGGCCGTGACGCTCAGCCAGCGTTCAGGAGCCGAGTCTGAGGCGGCAAGCAGAAACTCAGCGCCATCGAGCGCCTCTCCACGAAGCGCAACCGCGAGCGGCAGATCGTCGGGAGGGCAGAAGGCGCCATCAGCGTAGCGCAGCGTTGGCGTAGCTACCGACCCCTGTGACGTCAGATTGACGACGCGGTCGCCAAACATGGCGTTCGCTGCTGGATTGATGTGCAGCAGTTGTCCTTCGGAGTCGATGACGACAATCGCATCGCCGATGCTATCCAGGATCGATTGGAACACCAGCGTCTGCTGGCGCAATGTCGCAACGCTTTGTTCAGCAGCGGCGCTGCGTTCAGCGACGCGCTCCTCGAGTGTGGCATTGAGCGTGCGAAGTTCGGCTTCGATGCGGCGGCGTTCGCGTTGCGAGCGTTCCAGTGCATCGAGCGCTGTCAGTAACGCGGTATCAACTGTTACCGGCGCGGTGATCGCGGTTGATTCGTCAGGGGTATCGCTGCCAAGCATCTGCAGGCGCTGTTCCAGGTAGGCGCGCTCATAATCACGAAGCATCTTGCGCTCGAGCGACGCGTTCACCCGCGCGCGCAACAGGACATTGTTGAATGGTTTGAACAGATAATCGTCGGCGCCAAGTTCGATGCATTGTGCGACCATATCCAGATCGTACACCCCGGAAACAACAACGACCGGTGTGTGATGGATGATGTTCTGCTGGCGCAGCTGCTGTAGAACCTCGATACCGCTCATATCGGGCATGACCAGATCGAGCAGCACCAAGTCGAACGACTGGCGTGCCAGAAGATCCAGAGCTTCTCGTCCGCCAGCGGCGACGTGCGTCTGATACCCCTGACTGTTGAGCATGCGCGTGAGCAGATGACGAATGTAGTCATGGTCGTCAACGACCAGAATGTGTGGTGGCATGAATGTTATGTTGCAGCTAATGCGCTGATCATCAACCAGTGACATCAATGACGGCGCAGTCAGGCAGCGTTATCCCGTCTGGACGACTCGGTCAGGAGTTTCTCGATTTTCCGGATCAGGCGGTCGAAGTCGATCGGTTTGGACTCGAAGTCGTCGCAGCCAATGTTCATTGCACGATACCGGTCTTCACTGAGCGCATAGGCGGTCAGCGCAATGATCGGGATCATGCTCGTCTCGGGGCGCTTTTTGATTCGCTCGGTGGCCTGCCAGCCATTCAGGTTTGGCAGACCCATATCCATGAGGATCAGATCTGGCGCTTCATTGATCGATGCCAGAATGGCACGGATGCCATCTGTGGCAACAATTGTGCTGTATCCTGCCATATTCAACCGGCGCGCCAGCAGGTCGCGGATGGCGGCATCGTCTTCAACAATCAGAATGCGGGTCATGCTCGTCAGTCCTCCGTGGGTTGTAATTGTGCATACGTGGCAATGGTGGTGCGTACCTCGTGGACGAATTCATTGCAGTGGAACGTCCCTTTGTGCAGGATACGTGCGACCGACTGGTTGAGACTGTCGTGTTCGGCAGGCGTCAATTCTTTTGCCGTGACAACAATAATCGGGACGGTACATCCATTGGGAAGCATATGCAGCGCTTCGATAAACTGCATACCGTCCATGCCGGGGAGCATGAGATCGAGCACAATACCGTCCGGCATGCTGGTCGTGCATCGCTCCAGCGCAGTCTGTCCATCTGATGCTTCAACAATCGTCCAGTCCGGGCATTCACGAGCTAGCGCGCGGCGCAGATAGTCGCGCACGGCTTCGTCATCCTCGACGATCAGTATCTGTTTGTCGACCGTCTCTGCGAGAGTCGTTCGTGTGCGGAGCAACAGACGTATCTGGCGCTCCAGGCGATCGAAGTCAGCGGGCTTATTCAACGTTTCAGCTGCGCCAAGCAACATCCCACGCCCGGTATCTTCCGCTATCGTAAGTAGTATAACAGGTATTGCAGCGGTTTCGCTCGACGCTTTCAGTTCTTTCAGCACTGTCCAGCCATCGATCTCGGGCATCAGGACATCCAGGATAATCAGATCGGGCAGAAGCAGCCGTGCCAGTTCCAGCCCACTCATGCCATCGGCGGCGGTTTCGATATGGAGATCGTGGCGCTCCAGCGCACGCGACAGCAGATCGTGGACGGCCGGATCGTCATCGATCAGCAGGATCAGATATTTACGTTCCTGCTGGTCTTCAGAAGCCGCTGGCGTTGTCGTTGGCGCCTCACCGTCAACCGGCGCCAGCGCAGGTTCAGCAGTCGGCGTCAGGTGTTCGGGCAGGGTGACAACAAAGACGCTTCCGACGCCAGGTTTGCTGGTGACAGTGATGTCGCCGCCAAGCAACTGGATCAGGCGACCACTCAGCGCAAGCCCTAGCCCGGTGCCGCCATATTTGCGCGTTGTAGTGGCGTCCGCCTGGGTGAATTCCGTAAACAGGCGGGCCATCTGTTCGTCGGTCATACCGATGCCGGTATCGCTGACAGTAAAGGTGATAGAGGCAGCGTGGCTGTTGGCGGCGGTTGCGGGTGTTGGAATGGTACGTGTAATGGTCACAGAAACGCTGCCATGTTCGGTGAACTTACAGGCGTTGTGCACCAGGTTGTAGAGCACCTGTCGCACCCGAACGTCGTCGGAGTACATCAACTCGACATCCGGATCGATCTCCAGGTGCAGGGTATTGTTGCGGTTGTGCGCAAACGCCTGCATGCTCGCCACAACATCTTCAGCAAGCGCACGCACCGAAAAGGGCGTGACATTGATGTGCATGCGTCCGGCTTCGATCTTCGAGAGATCGAGCAGGTCGTTGATGATCGCCAGCAGATGCTTACCTGCACTGCGCACGCGCGTAATATCTTCTCGAACGCGATCAAATTCGCCATGTTGCGCCGCTATCGCGATCAGGTCGGCATATCCGATAATGGTTGTCAGCGGTGTGCGGAGTTCGTGGCTCATGTTGGCAAGGAAGCGACTCTTGGCGCGATTCGCCTCTTCCGCCCAATCTCGGGCGTTGCGCAGCGCCTCCTCGGTCTGTTTCCGTTCAGTGATGTTGCGTGCCACGACCTGCCAGACCGGTTTACCTTCGGCAACGAACGGTGCGGCGACGAGCTCGAGCGTTGCTTCACTGCCATCCGGCCGGGTCAGGTCGCGTTCATAGCGGATGATGCCGTCGCTTGTTTCGTGACGAAGCGCCGTTGGGAGAAAGAGCGCTGCAGATGAACCGATCAGGCTGGAGACGCTGGTATGACCGAGCAGGTGTGCGCCAGCCGGATTGATGTAGATGATCCGCTCGCCGTCGTGCACAATGATCGCTTCGGGGGAGATTTCGACCAGTTGCCGATAGCGCGCTTCGCTATGAGTCAGGCGCTGTGAAGCCTGGACCAGATCGTCGAGCATGTCGTTGATTGCACGACCGAGCCGGGCGACCTCGTCATCTCCGGCTATTGCAACACGCGCCCGCCCATCGCCGCTGCGCCCGATCTGTGCAACCTGTGTGCTGAGCGAAATCATGCGTGATAGGACACGGCGCTCGAGCAGTATCAGGATCGTGGCGGCAAACGCACCGGTGACCAGCAGGAGGATCAGGAGATGGTAGCGCGAAGTGGCCAGTCCATACTGGAGAATATCGCGCGGCACGTCGATGCGCAGGATGATACCCTCACCGTCGCGCAGGTCGTCGATGCCCGCATATGCGGCAATACGATCATCGGCGAATGAAAGCGGACGAACCACAATCGACGTGTCGTTGTTCATCAACTGGCGTGCAAGCGCAAAGTCGGGAATGGAGGAGGCGTTAGCTGCCAGGACGAGCGAGAGATTGTAGCCCGTAATATCGCTGAGACGCGCCAGTTCGGCAGCGTCCAGGTCGCGCCCCATGATCAGAACGCCACGCGGCGGTCCGTTCCCGTCGCTTGTCAGAATTGGGTGGGCGGCGATCAGCATCGGCTGTCCATCGACAACGACGACACCGCTGATCCCTTCATTCTTTTCGGTAACCTTAAGAAATAGCGCATTTGCGCCATCAAACGACAGCAGTTCGGGAATGGGGGGTAACTCCTGACCATCGATCAGACTCTGCCGGCGTGTGTAGATGACCTCTCCAGAGGCTGTAAGAAAAGCGATATACGATGCGCGTATACTGAGCAGTGCATCGTTTGTTACATGTGTCGCAATATAGTCGAGATTGCGCTGTTCGACGAACTCATAGGTCGGGTCCCAGGCGGCATAGTCTCTGGTATTGCCAGAAAGGGCGTCACTTTCGTTTTGCAGCGTTCTGAGCGTCTGCTGCATG
>JBEPYG010000106.1:0-11934 GCA_041641515.1 Roseiflexus sp. | reverse complement strand
GGTTCGACTCCAAAGTGCCTGGACAGTCGAACATCATTCGACCGGTAATGATGGATTTCCGCTACAATGCCGCATTCGGCGTCGAGTCTCCGGAAGCATATGAGCGACTGCTGCTCGATGCCATGCTGGGCGATTCGACCCTCTTCATTCGAAGCGATGAAGTCGAGGCGATGTGGTCGCTGCTCGATCCGGTGATCGAGGGATGGTCCGCCACGCCGCCGCCGGTTTTCCCAAACTATGCTGCCGGAACCTGGGGACCGGCGAGCGCCGATGAACTGATTGCATCGGTCGGTGCACGATGGAGGCGATTGTGACCGGCATCATCACTACACCATCGGTTGCGCTTGCACAGGTTGACGCCGGCGCCATCGAGCGCGAACTGGCGCGCCTGTGGAATGCAGCAACAGAAGCGGAACAGACAGGCGGAGAGGCGTTGATGCGCGCCTGCCTGTTCAACTTCGTCATCCTGACCGACACAACGCGCATTTCGCACGTCACCGAGGTTACCGCCCGGCTGACCGCGCTGCGCCCCAACCGCGCGATTGTGGCGGCGCTATCGACCGGCGCTGACCCTGCAGATTCAGCACAGCGGATGGAAGCATGGGTTCAGGCGCACTGCGCCCTCGTCACACCCGGACATCCACAGGTCTGCGGCGAACAGATCACCATCATCGCGCCGCTGGATGCCGAGATGCACATACCAGGGATTGTACTCTCTCTGCTGGAGCCGGATGTGCCTGTGGTGATCTGGTGGGCATTCAATCGGATTCCTGGCGGAACAGTGCTGGCACACCTGCAATCCGTTGCGGATCGCCTCATTCTCGATACGGCACACATGGATGGCGCTGAAACGGCGTTACGGTCAGCTCAGAGCCTGGTCGCAGCTGGCGTGGCAATCGGCGATCTGGCGTGGGGACGGTTGACGGTGTGGCGTGAGCAGATTGCTCAACTCTTCGATGCGCCCTCTGCACTGCACCAATTGTGGTCGCTCGAACGGATCGAGATTGAACACGGGTCGCGTGGAGCAACAGCTGCGCTGCTCCTTGCCGGGTGGCTCGCAACACGTCTCAACTGGCGCATGACGAAGAGGCGCGACACCGGTGTGGTACTGACACGATCCGATGGAGGAGAGGTTCTGTTGGAGTTTGCCAGTGTCGAGACGACAGCCGTCGATAGCTTGGCATCAGTAACGCTCCTGACGGCACACTCACGTCTGACCGTCACGCGCAGCGCTTCCGGGGATCACCTGAAAGCCTGCGCCATCATCGATGGTCTGGCGCCGGTCGAACGTGCCGTCCATCTGCCACCGCTCGACACCGCCGCGCTGATTGTCGACGAACTGCGCCTGGCGCGACGCGATCCGATCTACGAAGCGGCGCTGCGTCAGGCGCTCGATCTAGCCGAATATCTGGTCACGCCATCGCCTGAATGACCATCTCGATAATGCGATACCCGGCGTAAACGCCAAAAATCGTCACGACAATCACCGGAATCCATACCGCACCCAGAGTGAGCAGGCGTTCTGCGCCACCCGCGCGATCGGGAACGAACCCT
This sequence comes from Roseiflexus sp., assembly GCA_041641515.1. Classification (GTDB taxonomy): domain Bacteria; phylum Chloroflexota; class Chloroflexia; order Chloroflexales; family Roseiflexaceae; genus Roseiflexus. The sequence goes on along the minus strand of JBEPYG010000106.1, from coordinate 10,380 downwards.
GGAATAATCTGCTCCTGTGTTGTTCGGAAGCCGCCGAAGAGCGTCACCAGACCGAGCGCGGCAAATGCCGCTGCCGATGCAATTGCAATAAGCACGCCGAGGATGAACATGGCTTCCCTTTCTAGGTGTAGACACGATGAATTGTCGAACAGACCGGTGCACAGGTCGAACCACGCACCAGCAACGCAGTCGGGAGGATGTGATGAGCCGGTTCGGCGTCTTCATCGTCGAGCGCTGCAACCAGCATCTCAGCCGCCAGCCGCCCTTTTTCCTCAATCGGCTGGTGAACGGTGGTCAACGGAGGAAAAGACCGTTCGGCTTCTGGAAGATCGTCGAACCCCACGATCGACAGATCTTCCGGCACGCGCACACCGTGCGCCTTCGCCGCCTCGAGCACACCTAGCGCGGTAATGTCGCTCATAGTCACGATCGCTGTTGGCGGCGCTTCCGCCCGCCAGAACCGGGTAAACGCCTCAATGCCCCCGGCACGGCTGGTTTGCACTGCGACGATCTGGATATCCGGATCATCGATTGAACAGCCATACGCCGCGAGCCCGTCGCAATACCCGGCGAAACGCGCCGCCAGCGTACCGGTAAACTCGTCATACCGGTGATGCCACGACTCCAGACAGACAATGCCAATCCGTCGATGACCCAGGCTCAACACATGCGTCATTGCCGCATATGCCCCTTGCCGATCATCGACATTGATCGAAGGGATGTCATCGGGAGCGTCGCCATCGACCATGACGAACGGAACGTGCCGTCGCCGCAGTTGTTGCACTTCACCACGGTCAATTTCCAGACCGACCACGATGAACCCATCGACGGTTGCGTGGGGGATTGCTTTGAGCATCGACCCCCACAACGGCGGCACCAGCATCAGCGTCATGCCGGCAGTACCGCATATCGCGCCGACTCCCCGCAGAAACAATGGAAAGAAGGGGTTCGCCATCGTCGCGGCAATATCTTGCGGGAGCAACACACCCAGCGCATTCGTGCGGCGCGTCGTCATACTCCGGGCAATCGGGTCAGGTGAGTACCCCAGGCGCTCGGCGATCGCGCGAATATGATTGACCGTGGCAGGGGAGAGTTGTGAAGGATCGTTGAACGCAAACGACACAGCAGTCTTCGAGACACCCGCCTCTTTCGCAATCTGGCTGATGGTGACTTTGCGCTGCGCTGTGCGTTTCACGCTCATACCAAACCCTTTGTCGCATCTACCGGAGGGAAGAAGGTTAAGAAGAAATATGTAGGTGTAGTGTATCACAACAGGTTACAATGCGCAACGTGATGTTTTGCACAAAGTGGATCAGGTAGGCATCATCCTTCTACCTGTCCAACCTGCCACTCGACAGTGCGTCCGGCATAGTATGGAACCACATCACCGCACTGCAGCGGCGCCTGCCATGGCTCGCGGCGCAGAACGACTTTCTTGAACGGCGGGGTCACACCGTAAACACGCTGTGCACTGTCCGAGACGAACGCCTGCAACCGGTCAAGCGCATCGTGGCGCTCAAAGATGTCCGCCAGCAGCGGCAAAGCGACCGGCGCGCTGAATACGCCTGCAGCACAAGCTGCCGCCTCTTTGGCATGCAGCGGGTGAGGAGCGGAGTCGCTGCCAAACATGACCTTCGGATGCGGGGTGAGCGCTGCCTGTAGCAGTGCAGCGCGATCCTCAGGGCGCTTGGCGATCGGCTTGCAGAACAGATGAGGCTGAAGCAACCCGCCAGCTACGTCATCGAGGGTGATCTGGAGATGGTGAAGCGTTATGGTGGCGTAGAGATTGGGATACTCATCGAGCAGCGCCACCGCCTCGCGGGTCGTAATATGCTCCATCACAATCGTCAGACGCGGGAAGCGCCGCGCCAGGTGCGCATAGATCGGCAAAAATTCACGCTCACGGTCGAGCACGAACCCGGCAGTTTCACCGTGGACCAGCAGCGGGATGCCAAGGCTCTCCATGATTTCCATCGTTGGTTCAGCATCACGAATGCTCTGCACCCCCGCCTCGCTGTTGGTCGTCACACCTGCAGGATACAGTTTGATGCCGATAATATGCGGTCGCGCCGCACGAAGTTCCTCTTCACGGTAGGCGCGGAAGAAGAGGGTCATATACGGTGAGAAGTTCATCGCGCCGGTCACAGATTCGATTTCGGCGCGATAGCGCAACAGACGCTCGAGGGTATCGACCGGCGGGACCAGATTCGGCATGATGACCCCGCCGGCAAAGTCCCGCGCCGACAACGGTGCCACCGTGCGCAGCATGGCGCCCTCGCGGAAGTGAATGTGCATGTCGAGCGGAGATGTGAGTGTGTGTTCCATATGGCGTTTTGTCATTCAGAGGCGCGCCTCCGTAGAGACGTTGCAGTGCAACGCCTCCACATCTTATCACCACAGGCGGAGTCGTTGCGGTAACCAGCTAGAACGTATTCTAGCACGCGTGATCACCGTGTCAAAGACCGATCTGATGCAGCAAACATAAGCCGTGCTGCTGCGACCGCCGCCTGCCCCAGGCAAAGCCCGCCGTCGTTCGGCGGGACACGCCGGTTGAGCAGTACCCGAAAGCCAGACCGCTCCAGCCGCGTAACCAGCAGTTCGGTCAGGCGACGGTTCTGGAAGACGCCGCCGCTCAACGCCACAACCGCGGGCGCGCCGGTCGCGCGCGCCTGCTCACACACCTGCGCCAGCATCTCCGCAATCGTGCTGTGGAAGCGTCCGCTTACCTGCGCGACCGGCGCGCCCGTTCGCAGGTCATCGACAATCGCGCGAATGGTCGGCAGTACATCGATCTGCCGGGGCATGCCTTCCAGCAGAGCAAACGGGTAGGGGCGATCATCCTGCCCGGCAGCTGCTTCCAGTTCGATGGCCGCCTGCCCCTCGTACAGCGCCTCACCGCGAATCCCCACCAGCGCGGCGACTGCATCGAACAGGCGTCCCAGACTCGACGTCGGCGGCGCATTGATGCCGCGTTCGATCATCCGATCGATGAGCGCCCACTGCTGGCGGTCAATCCGTTTGATGAACGGAATGTCCAGATCGAGGAACGCATCGCCAAAGGCACGTTGCAGGTACACCGCACCGATGCGCCAGACCTGCCGCGCCGCCGCATCGCCGCCGGGGAGCGGAATGTATGCCAGGTGTGCAAAGCGCGTGAAGTCGCGCAGGTCGGCGATCAGCACTTCACATCCCCAGATTGCGCCATCGAGACCGTATCCCGTGCCGTCCGCCGCCACGCCGATGACCGGACCTTCGATACCGTGCTCCGCCAGGACGCTGGCGATATGCGCGTGGTGGTGCTGTACGCCGATCTTCAGCGGAATGTTCGATGCCAGCGCCTCTTTGGTTGCCAGGTACTCGGGATGCAGGTCGTATGCCACCACTTCGGGCTCGCAATCGAAGAGACGGGCAAAATGACGCACCCCCTCACGGAAGGATGTCAGAGTCTCCAGGTTCTCCAGGTCGCCGATATGATGGCTGAGGAATGCGTCGTGCCCTTTTGCCAGACAGAAGGTATTCTTCAGGTGCCCCCCGACAGCTAGCAACGGTTTGGGAAATGAGAGCGCCAGCGTCACCGGTTCGGGCGCGTACCCGCGTGAACGGCGCAGCAGTTGCACTCCGCCAGCAACGATACGCGCCACCGAGTCATCGCAGCGCATATGAATGTCGCGGTTGTGGGTCAGCATACCGTCGGCGATGGAAGCCAGTCGCGCTGCAGCATCATCGTCACGGTAGGCGATCGGTTCATCGCTCAGGTTGCCGCTGGTCATGACCAGCACCGCCGGTTTGCCCGGCGCAGCAGCGGCGTAGATGCGCAGCAGAAGGTGGTGAAGCGGGGTATAGGGCAGCATGATGCCGAGTGTAGTGTACCCCGGCGCCACCGACGGCGCCACCGGGGTGCTGGGCAGCGCATCGAGCAGGACAATCGGACGCCGGCGCGACTCCAGAAGCTGCGCTTCGTCGGTGTTGACGGAACATAACCACCGGATCGTCTCCATATCCGGCGCCATGAGCGCAAATGGCTTAGCTTCACGTTGCTTGCGCGCGCGCAGACGCGCAACTGCAGCACTGTCGAGCGCATTGCACGCCAGATGGTATCCTCCCAGCCCTTTGATCGCCAGGATCGCTCCCTGTACCAACGCTGCAGCTGCCTGTTCGAGCGGCGACGCACCGGCGGGCAAGATGGGGCGAAACACGGTTGACCACCACTGAAAGGCGAGGGACGGTCCGCAATGAGCGCAGGCGTTGGGCTGCGCGTGAAAACGACGGTTCAGCGGGTCGTCGTACTCAGCCTGGCACGCCGGGCACATCGGAAAAACGCGCATCGTCGTCTGCGACCGGTCATACGGCACATCGAGCACAATCGTGAAGCGTGGACCGCAGTCGGTGCAATTGATGAAAGGATAACCAAAACGACGATCGGTGGGATCGAACAGTTCACGCAGACAATCGTCACAGGTGGCGACGTCGGGCGAGATCAGAGCATTGCGCGTGGATGCGGCGCGGCTGGTTTCGATGCGGAAGAGGGTCTCGCCGCACGTTGCGACCGGTTCGACGCGGATCTCATCGATCCGCGCCAGTGGCGGCGGCGCGGTGCGCAACGTTTGCTCGAAGGCGTCGAGCGCGCCTGCAGGTCCTTCAATTTCGAGCGTGACGCCGTCGCTGTCATTCAGCACAAACCCGCCCAATCTCAGACGCTGCGCCAGACCATACACGAACGGGCGAAAGCCAACCCCCTGCACGATCCCGCGCACCAGCAGGCGGCGACGAAGAAGAACCTGGTGTTGATCTGCGTCCATGCCAATGCAGATTGTCGTCTTGCTCCTGTCACTGATGCGCGTTGTCATCGACCAACGCCACGTGCCAAGCTTTCTGAAGCGCGACCGTTCCCGAACGGTCGCCTGCAACAGTGGCCGCCAGTGCGCCATCGCCGGCGGCACGCACCAGTGCCGCATCGATCGATGCGAGCGGAACCTTGATCCGTTTGATCCACGCGCCGCCAGGCGGTCGCAACCCTAGGTACAGAAAACGCCCCCCTGGCGGACCATGGACGAAACGTCCACCAGGATAGACACTATCATCCGATCGAACCTCTACCTGCACCTCGAAAACAAACAGCAGAGCGCCGTCTGGCAACACAACGCCAGGAGTCAGATTACCGTCACGGTCCTGTAACCCAAACTCGACCGCCTGTTCCTGGTACAGCGCCAATGGCGGATTGGTGCAGGTCAGGCGCAACCGAAGGCGATGCTTCACCGACTCTCACCTCGTAAGAAATGCAGGGACGAGACGCATCACACGGTCGCGCAGCGCACGGTAGGCGATCCATCCCAGCAACCCGGCGCTTCCCAGGATCATCGCCTGCCGGAGCAGCCAGAGTCCGGCACGGGCATACCAGGGGCGCGACGGCTGTTCCTGTGGCGGTGGTGGTGCGAAACGCCGCAGCAGGTACACAACCAGCGGTAAGAAGATGCCAATCGCCGCACCCAGCAGCAGCGCCTCACGCCAGGTAAGCAGCACGCGCGTCTGATTGCCGAGTTCCGCCGAACCCGCCACCAGCACCCCAACAGTTCCCGAGTCAACACGTGCCGTGCGCGCTGCCACAATGCCAGCCGACGCGCTGCTGAGGCGGGCGTCGCGTCCGGCGATCAGGAGTGGCGTTGCACTTCCTGTCATACTCACGTCGCCGCCGGCACGCACCGAGACCGCGGCGCTCAGCGTCATTGCCACATCATCCTGGGCAGTAACCGATTGTATACGCGCACGCGATAACGTCGCCTTCTGCGCCTCGACCGCTCCCGCCGACACATCGCTCAATTCGACGACCTCGGCGCCAATAGTATCGCGCGACGCCGAACGCTCGACCGACAATAACCGATCAAACCATCCGGGACGGTGATTCGATGCCATGACTCACCTCCACGGTGCTTCGCGGAACGCACACAGTATAGCATACAGCGTCATCGACGGCGTGTTCGTGGTAAGATACAGAGGGATTGTCCTTCGACGGAGGCGCCGCATGACCGGGTATCGTGAGGCAGGTGTTGATCTCGACGCCGCAACGCGCGCTAAACAGTTGATGGCGGAGGCGGTCCGCTCCACCTATTCAGCGGCGGTGCTGGCTGGAATGGGGGCATTCGGCGGATGTTTCGACCTGCGTGCAGTATGGGGGGAAAAGACGGTCGATGCTGTTCTGGTCGCATCGACCGACAGTGTTGGCACCAAGACCCTGGTGGCAGCAGCGCTCGATCGCTACGACACGCTCGGCTACGACCTGGTCAACCATTGCGTCAACGACATTCTGGTACAGGGTGCGCGACCGCTGTTCCTGCTCGACTACCTGGCGGTTGACCGGCTCGACCCGCAACGCGCCGCAATACTGGTGTCAGGCGTCGCTGCGGCGTGCCGCGAGGCGCGATGTGTCCTGCTCGGCGGCGAGACGGCGCAGATGCCCGATGTGTACCGCGACGGCGCCTTCGAACTGGCGGGAACGATCGTTGGAGTGGTACAGCGTGAGCGGATGCTGCCACGGAACGTTGCGGTCGGCGACATCATTCTGGCGCTGCCGTCGAGCGGATTGCACACCAACGGCTATTCACTGGCGCGCCGGGTGCTCGGGCCGGGCAGCGCTTACGGCTATGACGCCACACCTGCCGAACTGGGCGGCAGGAGCGTCGGTGAAGCGCTCCTCGAACCGCACCATTCCTATCTTGCCGCCTTCGAGCGCCTCGAAACGGCGCATGTGCCGGTTCGCGCGCTGGCGCACATCACCGGCGGCGGCGTGTACGAGAACCTGCCGCGCGTTCTGCCGGAAGGGTGCGGAGCAGTCATCCGGCGTGGCACGTGGGACATCCCGCCGATCTGTGCACTGGTTGTGCGCGCCGCCGGTCTCGACGAACACGACGCATTCCGCACGCTCAACATGGGACTTGGCATGCTGGTGATCGTCCCGCCCGATGCTGTTGACGCCGCACTGCGCGCAGCGCCCGAAGCGCGACCAGTTGGCGAGGTTGTACCCGGTGTAGGGGTGCAGCTGGTTGATTAGTACGACCACGAAACATCGCGTGATGATCGCACCCAAAGGCCATGCGAGAGATCTCGCTTTTTCCAAGCCCGTTGCACCTTCTCAGGTCACTGTTCATGGAGGTTCCGGGGGAAGCCCCTGCGATCAAGAACCGGCGGCAGTATGGCGTTCGCAAGCGCAAGAGACGCTGCCCCGCCGACGCAACAACACCATGGGTACAACACGTGTGAACATCCATATTAGAACGTATGTTTGACAACCTGCCTGGACCATGGTACACTTCTCCGTGTACGACGGCGGGGAGAGGAGAAACGGTGTATGAGCGTTTCGAGCACAACCGATCCGGCGACATCCCTGGCAGAGACCTCGCTGCCATGGGGGGTGCTGATCTCGCCGCCACCCGGCGACCTGCCATACGACGATGGAGAGCGTATGGAGTCGCCGTGGCATGCGCAGAGTGCGATGATTCTCAAAGCCGCCTATGTTGCCGCGCATGGCGGCGTGATGACCGACTACTACATCGGCGTCAACATGTTCGTCTGCTACAGCTGGAAGCAAATCCGCAACGACGAATACCGCGGTCCCGATCTCTACGTGGTCAAAGGCGTAGATGGCACAAAGCCGCGCCTCTACTGGGCAATCTGGGACGAAGACGGCCGATATCCAGACGTTATCGTCGAACTGTTATCGCCAAAGACAGAACGGAACGATCTCGGCGTGAAGAAAGACCTCTACGAGCAGCGGTTCCGCACTCCCGAATACTTCTGCATTGCACCCGAAGTCGAGCGCCTGCTGGGTTGGCGGCTAGGACCGGATATGCGCTATCATGCACTGACACCTGACGAGCGCGGGTGGTTGTGGAGCGAGGAACTTGGCTTCTGGATCGGTCCCTGGCGTGGCGTCTACATGGACGAGGAGCACACCTGGCCCCGCCTGTTCCATCCCAATGGGGAGCTGGTGTTACTGCCGGAAGAAGCGGAACGGCAGCGCGCCGAGGAGGAGCGACAGCGTACTGAAACGGAACGGCAACGCGCCGAAGAGCTGGCGGCGCGTGTTGCAGCGCTCGAAGCGGAACTGGCGCGTCTGCGTGAAAGGGGCGACCAATGAACCTGGGAGAGAAACTTGCCGAGGGCAAGACCAAAATCGTCTATGCCCATCCCGAAGACCCAACCCTAGCTATCATCGTCCACAAGGACGGGATCAGCGCTGGCGACGGGGCACGGCGTCACATCATCCCCGGTAAAGGAGCGTTGAGCGGTCGCACGACCGCCAATGTCTTTACGATGCTCAACCACGCCGGGGTCGCCACCCATTTTGTTGCTGCACCAGAACCAGCCGTTATGGTAGTGCAGCGCTGCGTCATGATCCCGCTGGAGGTGGTCAATCGACGGATCGCCACCGGCTCATACATCCGGCGGCATCCCGACGTTAATGAAGGAACCCGCTTCGATCCGCCGCTGCTCGAGTTCTTCTTGAAGGACGATGCGCGGCACGATCCGCAGGTGACGCCGGAGGACATCATCGCGCAGGGGATCGCCAGCGCGGAGGAGGTCGAGCAGATGGCGACCGAGTCACAGCGCGTCTTTCTGCTGATCGAAGCAGCGTGGGCAGCACAAGACGTGGTGCTGTGCGATTTGAAGATCGAGTTCGGGCGCAACGCCTCGGGCGCACTGGTTGTCGCCGATGTGATCGACAACGACTCGTGGCGGATTTGGCCCGGCGGGGTGAAAGAGCAGATGCTCGACAAACAGGTGTACCGCAACATGCCGGTCGTCACCGACGAAGGGCTGGAGCAGGTGCGCCGTCTGTACGAAGAGGTCGCACAGCGCACTGATGCGTGGGTTGACCGGTAGCTATCGAGAGCCGGCGGTTGATTATAGGGGCGCCAACAGATTCCCTGTGTGCCCTGCATCTGTCGAAAGACGCTTGAGAAGGGCGCCTGCCGAAGGGTGCGCCGACTCTGCTGCTGTCGGTAATGGTTCAAGGGCATACAGATCACCGCGGAAATATGTCAATGTTATCTCATCCTGACCACAAGAACCCTCACCCACTTCTGCCTGTGGGGGAGGCTGCCTCGTTCCGCTCGTTGCAGACATAGACACCACTCGCCTGCTCTCGCGTTGTGGGAGAGGCGCCGTCGATTATGCACCCCCGGTGTCGCACGCTCGCCTGCTCCTGCGTGTGGGGAAGGGTCGGGGTGAGGACAGCGGTACGTTTCCAGACCTGGATGCTACTTTCCACTCAACACATACACCGGGTTGGTGTAGAGCCATGGCATACCACGACGATACGCTTCCAGGCGATAGACTCCTGGCAGTACAACCGAGTGACGCAACAGGCGCGCGCTGCGTGCCAGGATACGACCATTATAGATAAGGTGTATCTGCGCGTCGCATCCGACATCGGCAACGAAGGTGAGCGGTCCGTCGCCGAGGCTGGCAGTGTCACCCGCGTACCAACGCATCGCGCCACGTGCAGCGTGCCATACCAGCGCCGGGCAGTCGCCGTCGAGACGATTGACGAAGTAGGAATGACCGGCGGCAATCGCGTCGAGGACGGTGCGCGTTGCGATGGATGCATCGAACGGCAGACGTTCTGGCAGGAGCACGTAGTTGGTCAACGTGCCGAACATCCAGCGGTAGGGAAAAACTTCGACCCTTCCCCAGAACGCCCGACTCACGAAGGCATGGGCATCAACGCCGCCGATGCCAAACGTTCGTTTGCCCATCATGTTCAACCGGTCCCACCAGGCGAGCGTTTCAGGCGTCGGACCGCTGATCCCGAGATGCGGGAAGAAGTAGATGATCTCTTTGTTGCGCGGGGTCAGATGCTCCCCCCAGTCGCTCATCAGGTTCCATAGTTCAATCCCGACCGTGCGACCATTGCGTTCACCTGGACCGTCGATACCCCAATCGTCCCAGCGATAGATATCCTTGAATGCGTTCTTTACCCGTTCGTCAGGATGCGCAATGATGCCGAAGCCGCCGGCGGCGTAGACCTGATCGATGAACTCCTGCGGCGATAGACGATTGTCGATAACCCGATCGATGCCCAGCGCGAGGAAGTGGTTGCGTGGCGGCGTGATCTCGTGACCAACAATCACCAGTACATCGTGCAGCCAGCCTTCGTACTGCTTTGCCCGAAGATCATCGTGGTCGGTGATGATGATCCAGCGCAGTCCGGCGTCACGCGCTGCGAGCGCCAGGTCTTCGACGCTGCCGCTGCCGTCGGAGAAGCGGGTATGCATATGAATGGCGCCAGGGTAGTGGTACATGGGAGAACCGGGAACTGCGAACTATGGTACACTATGCATCATTATAATGGCATTTCCCCAGTTCCTGACACTTGACTCCTCC
>JBEPYG010000105.1:0-11988 GCA_041641515.1 Roseiflexus sp. | reverse complement strand
AAGTCGGTTTGCGCGGTCGCCCGAAATCGCGCCAGAAGTGTCAGGCGTTTTTGCCGTCAACTGCACGGGTGAACCCTTCTTTATGGCGTCCTGATGCGGTAGCGCGGCATTCGTGTTCGCTGCGCAGATGTATTCGTGTGTCACGCGCCTGCCTCCGTTGTGTTAGATGATGTAGATGTCCACACTCTTTTCGACCGGCGGTCCTTCGCCTTTGACTTCGACGTTTGCTGCACAGGCGCTGCATAGCCGGTAGATGCGCACGCTGTCGCCTCCGTCCAGATTGACGACGCGCATGACTTTCTTCGTCAGTACACGATATTCGCGTTCGGTCAGATCGCACTCGAAAACGCTGCGCTGGACGCGCTGCCCAAACCCTTCCAGCACTTTCGCCAGTTTCAAACGTCGCGCGTCGTCGGGAATGTCGTAGGTGATAACGTATAGCATGGACGCTCCTTCAGCGCACTGCGAATGGCTGGTAGTCCGGTCCTCCCTGCACTGCGCGCGCCAGTTGCCGCGCCTGCAACGCCAGACATCGCAGGTAACTGACTTTCCCCGGTCGTCCGTCGGCGCCGTCGGGATGGGTCGCTTCGGTGCGCATGCGCTCCTCGAATGCAGCGACAAACCGCCGTTTGCCTTCATCGCTCAAGAGCACCGGGTAGGCGCCGTCTGGCGTTTCGGTAAAGTCGTCGAAGGCGATGCGCCCGTCGTTGCAGCATCGGATGACCAGTGAGTCGACCAGAATCGGGCGAAACTCTTCGATGAGGTCGAGCGCTAGCGATGGACGACCGTAGTCGACCTGGTGCAGATAGCCGAGATACGGGTCGAAGCCGGTCGCTTCGACGACGCCGAGCATTTTGTGCACCAGCAGGGTGTAGCCGAACGATAGCAGGGCGTTCACCCGATCTGGCGGCGGACGACGAATGCGCGCCTCGAAACGCCATTCCGGTCCGATCAGGGCACGGACGCCGACGAAGTAACGCGCGGTGGCGCTCCCTTCGACCCCCATCAGGGCATTGAGGGTGGTGGTGCGCGGCACACGCTCGATGAAACGGTCGAGGTCGTCGGCAGCTTGCTCGGCGTCCACCGGCGCACTGGCGCGGTTGCGCGCGAACCGGCGCAGTACTGCGCGACAGTTGCGCAGTTTGCCTTCAACAAAGCGTTGCGCCAGATGCAGTGACCAGGTGCGATCGTCAGCACGCCGGTATTGTGCCGCGCGTAGCGCAGCATGCGCGCTGACGCTGCCAACCAGACGACCTTGGTAGCGCCCGTGCACCGTCAGAAAGGTGACGGTGACGCCGTTGTCGAGCAGACGTTTGATCGCAGGTGTGCTCAGACCGACGTTACCGATGATCACAACATCTTCGATTTTGATCAGCGGTGCGCTGCCGATGACAGCGCCGTCGCGCTGCACCACAAGCCGCTCGCCGTTGCAGCCGATCTCGCTGCCCTGTTCGGTGACGTAGAGGGTTGCCATGAACGTACTCCGTTGCAGAAGAGGTCGATGCTGACCGGACGCACAATCCGCATACGTGACCTTCAGAGCGATCTACACATCCGAAATCTGCAACCTAATATCATTTTAGATTTTGGAGTACTAAGAGCCCATCCGAAAAACCGATCCTTCGATACGCGCTGCTCAGGATGCGGTTTTTCGGTATCCCGAATTATTCGGATAGGCTCTAAGCCTGGCATCACAAAGCCTGAAATCGCATATGGCAATGCGGTATTATTGACGATAACCGGTATGAAACGGTATCAGCTCACAGCAGGACGAGCGCCTTCGTCCAGTAATCGCGCCTGCCCGTAGCCGCGGGTTGTGCTGGCGCCGATGCCGCTGAACAGGGCGAACCGCGCCAGTGCGTCGATGCACGCCAGCCAGTAGCGGTCGCGGTTGACAGCAGCATACGTGATGCGCCCAACGGCGCCGATCTGTGGCACGCCGCCTTTCGTCGGCTCGGATCGCGAGCGCAGATCGAAGCGGCTGACGGCAAGGCGCTCTTCGGCAAACCGCCGTACCTCGTCAGGAAAAGCAATCGGCGCAAATGCGTTCCATCGTTCCAGAAGGCTGCCGAAGGTCAACGCTGGCAGCGGCAATGGCTGGTTGAGACCACGCTGCCGGAAGGTGACCGGCGTTGCGAACTCGAACGTCCAGCGCACAGGTGCAGCGCTGCGGTTGATCACTGCGGATGCCAGACTCTCATATGTGGAAATCCCTGTCCAGGGATCATCGGCAGGATCGATGATCGTCTGCTCAACGCGCCAGAGCAGCCCGTCGAGGTCGAGTGGCGCGAGAGCGTCGGGGCGCCAGGTTGCGGTAATCGCTTCGAGCGCCGGAGTGAGCAACGTCACCCGCAGACGGTACCGGCGATCGGGGTGAACGTGTGCAATGTGGTTGCGCACCTCGAGACCGATGACATTCGAGACGGTCAGCGGTTTGGGTCCGTCGTCGTCGTGGATCTGCGCGGCGAGCGCCGGATCGGCGGCATTGATCAGGCGAAGCACGGCGGCGTGCGCCGCGCGTCCAAGCAACGCCGGTGTTTGCGTCGCTTCGATGGGGCGGACGACGAAGACAAGTGATACGGGCATGGGCATGTTCCTTTCATATGTGGATATTCAGTTGTTAAGGTTCCGCGATGGGGCGGTATTCCGCCCGCGCTACGGCTGTTCCGCCTCGCGCAACAGTATGTCGATCAGCGCATTGATCGTCGTGTAGGGCGATACGCCAGGCGGTCGCCCAACGACGAGGGCATAGACATCTGCCATGTGGGGCACGATCTGATCGGCGACTGCTTCGTCGCTGCCGTGCCCGCCAAATGTGGCGGCGAGAACGCGCCGGGAAACTCCTTCGAGCGTATGGATGGTTTCATTGCGCAAATCCGCCAGACCGTTGAGGCGGTCGAGCGCATCCATCTGCCGCCGAAGGCTCTCGCCACGACGTTGCGCCAGGTGCCGCGCAATGGCGCGTAAACGCAAACGACTGCTCGTCCGATCGCCGGTATCGCCGGGCGGGTCGGAGCGCAACCGGAAGCCAACGGCATCCTCCCAGGCGCGTGAGACCTTCGAGCCATCGTCGTTTGGCTGCCCGTGGCGGTCGACGAACCGGGCGCCGCGTTCCAGGCAGAGGAGCCGCCAGGCGTTCTCCTGAAACCGCACGACCTGCGCCAGAAAGTCGCCATAAGCGCCAGCGTCGTAGCGCGCTTTCGCGCCATGATACACTTCTTCCAGACGCATGCGTCGATCAGGCGCGGACACGGCGTTGTAGAGCAGCATAACATCGGCACGCCAGCGTCCGTCACCAGCTCGGTCGACGCCGCCTTCGAGCGCCCGCCGCGCCCCTGGGAGATCGAGGTTGAACCGGCAACGGGCATGATCGAGCACAGCTTCGAGCACGCGATCGGCGCCGGGGATCAGGCGGTCGGCGATGGCGCTGCGATGATCGTGCAGCAGGCGCAGCGCGGCATCGTAGTCGAACGTGGCAGTATTGGCGCGCAACGCCGCGCGCAATGGCGCCGCCAGCAGGCGCGTGGCAGTATTGAGCGTCTGTGGCAGGGCATAGCGCGGATGCACATACAGCGCAATCGCGCGCGCACCCCAGATTTCACTGCCCGCCACCAGCAACCCGGTCGTCATCGCTGGCGTACCGCCGGTGACTTCCAGATATGCGGTTGCGCCAGGAAAGGCGCGCGCCGCTTCCGGCAGGCGTCGCTCCAGAAAGCGCCGCACGCCGTCGTAGTCCGACGGGTCGCGGTTGCGTTCCTCACGGTCGGCAATCGTCCAGACGTCGATCCGGTCGGCGGGAATCGGGGGCAGATCGTCGCATCCCATCGCCAGGATGCGCGCGATCACCTGCGCCGTGCCGTGGGTGTCTTTGCCCCACAGATCCGTCAGGTAGGGATCGGCAGGAGGCGCGTCGCCCTGATTGGACGCAATCAGCGTCAGCCGCGCCAGGTCGCCGGGCTGGTTCAGCACGTAGCGCAGCGCCTTGCTGATGATCGGCAGGCGCAGGCGTTGCGCATATGCGTCCCATTGCGCCAGAATCCGTTGCGCACGTTCGCGCTCGCTCAGGCGGCTGAGTTCCGGCAGCAGCGCTCGATCCAGGTCGCTGCTGCCGACATTGCAGAACAGCAGTTTGTGCATATGCCTCACGTCAGATGGCGCAGACGCCCGATGGCGACTGCAGCAATCCGCTCGAACGGCGACTCCTGAGATGCCAGTCCGAGCAGCTCCACGATCTTGTGCAGGTCATCGATCAACCTGGCCGGTTCGTCGCCGTACACTTCTGCCAGCCGCTCACGCGAGACGCCGGCGAACCCGTGGGCAATCACGCTCTGGTTGCGCAACTGCGACAGAGCCGTAATCCTGTCCAGGCGCTTCTTGACACCGGTAAGACGTCCACGTTCATCCTTCGACAGATATGGCTTACCATCAGGCGTGACGCTTGCAGGATCGACGAGATAATCGAGCATCGCCTGCAGCGCCGGAATGTTGGGAGTGTCGTAGCGCAGCGGCGTACCGTCGATGATACGCCCATCGAGCCAGGTTTTCAAGCCGGGATCGGCGGCGATGCGCTGCTGGTACTCCGGCAGGTTGACCGTCCTGCATTCTTTGCTCATATCGGTCGGCAGGTGAAGTTTTGTTTCGACGATAAAGCGCAGCGCAGCTTCCTGAAAGCGGAAGATGCGCCCAAGGAAATCGGCGTAGCGCCCGTTGCGAAAGGTGATGGTCGCATTAGCGACAAGTTCGCGCAGTAATGCGCCCATGTCGGAACGCTGCATGAGCGGGTCGAGGTCGCGTTCGAGGTCGGCAAGGAAGGTGCGCAGTTCGCCGTCCGCCTTGCGCATGCCGTCGGCAAGCGCCGCCTGCGCGCGTTCGAAATCGAAGCACTCGCGGTAGTGGGCGTATGCGACCAGATCGGTTACAGCAGCGTCGGCCACCTGACGCGCGAGAGGCAGCGCGGTGGCAAAGTCGAGACGGTCGAGCGCCTCGATTGCTGTGGCGCGGCGGAAGATCTTCAGCATCTGATCGCCGACGCGCAGTTCGTAGGGCTGCCCGCCTTCCGGCTGATACACCACGTGACAGCGGTCGCCAAAGGCGCTGATGGCGTTGAGTTGCAGCGCGGTGTTACACGCCGGGATGCCGCCCGCCATCAGCACATAGCAGGTTGCCTGCGCATCCGAAAAAGGCGCCAGCAGACCAGTGTAGGCATCGAACGCTTCATCGTACATGCTGGGGTTGATTGCACGCCCACCGGGGCCGGTAATCGCTCGATGATCGATCTGGTCAATCTGCTGGCCGAGCCGCTCACGCAACAGGCGCTCGATGATCCGCGCGTACCAGAGGGTATCTTTGTCGCGCAGCGACACGCCGAACCGATCAAGCTTCAGGGTCTCCGGCGTTTCGAGCTGGTCGGTGTAGAACAGGATTAGCCGGTCGATCCGCCGGCGCTTGGCGATCCAGTGGAGGCACGGTTCGATAATCGGCGTCTCGAACGTATGCTGCTCGAACGCTTGCCACGCCGCCTGACCATCAGCGCGCGGACGCTGCAAGCGCTTGCCGTCGACGATCAGGTCGCTGTTGCCGATGTTTGCCAGAACCAGCGTACTCATGAGAATCTCCGATTGTGTCGCGACGTTGTGACAGAACACGTTCACTGTTCAACCGATCCGCACCTCGACCCACCCCATCGGTCGCCAGGGCAAGGCGCCGCGCATAATGATCTTGCGCGTTTCCGGAAAGATGTCGCCGGGGCGAAAACCGGCGGATTTGTGCTTTTTGAGTGTGTGTCGTCGGACAATCTCCGCAAATGCACTCTCATGCTCCTTTCCGTCGCGCAGCCGGTTGTCAAGGGTCTTGGAGCGCCAGCCGGCGCCCCAGCCGACAGGCAGCAGGAACGAGTGTGCATCCATCCGCTCCAGGCGCGCGCGCAGGTCGGTGTAGAAGCGGATCGGTTCAACAGCGTCGGTCTGGCGGTCGAAGTACGCCAGTTCGCCGTCGATCAGGCGCGCGGCGCGTCGTCGGCACGCTGCTGCAAGCGCATCAGGCTGCAACCGACGCTGCCAGTCGCCAAAGTCGATCACGGTACGCGCCACCTGGCTCTCGAAGGGGTACCGTTCGATCTGGAGGGTCACACGAAACTCGAGCTCGGCGGGAATAGCTTCGAGCGCGATCAATCCCTGCGCTGACCGGCTGCGGTAGATGCGCACCGCCAGCAGGTCGGGCGCTGCGGCGACCGGTGCGCTGTCACTGATGCGAAGCGCGCGCAGCACATCGCGCACTGTGCTATTGATGCGGCGTTGCGTGCGTTGCGCGCCGAGGAATACCTCCTGGTCGATGGCGTCGTCGGCGTTCTTTGAACCCTTTTCTATCGCCCGTTGCAGCGCTGCACCCGCCAGACGTTCCGCCACGTCCCACGCCAGCGCACTGCGGATCGCGCCTTTGAGCGACGACCCGGGCAGGTAGAGCCGGTCGGCGACATCTTTGATCTGCTCGTAGATGTCACCGGATGGCGGACGTCCGTTCAGCGCGTAGCGCACGAGCGGACGCCCGTTGAACTGTGCGCGTTCGCGTAACCGGTCGAGCGGGAGCAGTCCGCCTTCAACCAGTTGATCGAGCGTGCTGCCGGCGATCAACTCCGGCGGCAGCAGGTCTCCGGCGTCGTCCGGTTGGGGCGGGTGAGCATAGCGTTCGGCAAGGCGTTGTCGGCGTTCCTTCAGGCGTTGCGCCTCATCACGAAAACGACGCGCCTGCCGTTCATACTCATCCGTGCGGCGGGGCGGATGCGTCTCGAACTGCTCGATCTGGCGGCGCAGACGTTCTTCCGCCTGGCGCAGGCGTTCTTCTTCTTGCGCCAGTTCTTCCTGGAAGCGCCGCAGTTGTTCGTCATACGGTACGCGACGCTGCTGCCAGGTATCGACGACCAGATCGAGCACTGTGTCGGCGTCGATCACCAGGGTAGATTCGCCATCCACGTAGTAATCCAGGTTTGCCGCCAGCCTGCGGCCGGTGCCGATGTGGAGCGGCGTGAGCGTGGCGATGGTCAGAGAAACGACCTGGTTGCGCAACAACGCCATCAGGATGCCTCCTTCCAGTCGGGAATCGGCGTGGTCAGCGCCAATCCGCTGCGGTAGACGGGGTGCGGCGTGCCGACATCTCTGCCAAGCACAGGATGCGCGCGCACGCTCTGGCTGTAATCCGGTCGCACGTCGAGCACCAGACCGCGCGGGGCAGCGGCGCGGACATCGAGCACCGATCCTTCGGCGACCATGCGCACCCGTTGACGGCGCTGCGGTATCTGCCCCGGACTGAACAGCCATCCGCCGACGACAACCAGTTGATACGCCGCCTCAGCGCTGCGCAGAGTGGCGATTTCGTCTTTTGCCGGAAGGTAGCGCGAGAGCAGCACAGCGCGGGTTCCAACGGCGCCGGGTATGGCGTCGAGCGCCCTGCCCAACCGCCAGGCAAAGGCGCCGCTGCCGCCGGTTCGTCGGCCGCCAAGCCCGCTATGCCCGAGCAGATCGAGCAGTCGCTCGAAGCGCGGGCGCCATGCCGGGTCGATGAAGCGCACCAGCAGCGCCAGACCCGCACCCGGCGCAAAGGTCACCCGCCCGACCTCGTAGTATGCCGAGGCGCAACTGACCCGGTCGACGGTCACGTGCGGCTCGCCGACAGCTAACCAGATCGGTGTTGTCGCCAGACGCCGCTTCCACGCCTCATCGCTCTCATTCGCCCGACGTCGCCACGGATCGTCGGTCAGCGTCATGGCTTCCGCTTCGGTCATCCAGACCTTCCCGCCTTGCAGGATGAGCGGCGCGCCGGTGATCGGGAGACCGGCGCACGCAGCGGTAAACAGGGCGGGTGAGAGGTATTTCAGGCGCTTGAACCCCTTGCCGATCCACGCGCGCAGGGTGTCGTCGGTGACGTTCAGGGGCAATGCCGGACGCGGCAGCAGCGGCAGATCGCCGAGGCGCGGGAAGAGCGAACTGTGGAGCAGCGGCGGTTCGCCTGCACAGAACGCGCGCGCCAGCGCCGGAACGCCATCCGCATCGAGATCGGCATCGTCGAGCGTCGCCGCCTGCGCCACCAGCGCCGCAAAGAACGAGTCCGACGGAAACGTTTCGCCGGTTTCCTCCAGACCGATCCCCTGACGCCCAAAATGACAACAGAGCGTCCGGTGACCTGGCGGCGGAGTAAGGGAGTAGACCGTAAAATCATTCATCGGATCGCCCCGCTATGCAAACGTCTGCGCAAGCCACGTCTTCAGCGCCGCGCGGTCGATTTCCTGCAATGACGCCGGCTGGCTGTCAAACAACATTTCGTCGCCATACTGCCCGTTACTGATGCGCCGTGCGCTGATATTCAAGTTCCTCAGGCGCACCTGCCCGTTGCCGCGCGACCCCATGCCGCCGAGGTAGTCGTCTTCCAGGTGCAGCAGCGCCTCGATCACGGTATCGAACAGTGCGACAACCTCGGCGAGCTGCTCGTTCTGACCCACATAGACGCTGTAGACCAGTTCCGCCGGACCGAAGACCGCACCGGCGGGTACGCGCTCAATCTGACGCGGCGCAGCTGCGGAGGTAACCCGGTCGATCGCCGCCTCCCACTTAATCTCGGTGAAGGGCAGGTCGGTGCGCAGACGTTCGAGTTCTCTGCGCGATTGCTCGCTCAGCGGCACATCGCGCACCGCCAAGCGCGTTGGCGCGGGAACAACAAATGCAGAGCGATTGCCCTGCGAACCCCAGCGCGGCAACATGCCGAACACGCCGTTGATCATCCGGTACTTCTGGTAGTCATCTTTATTTTCGGGCGCGTGGACGAACACCCCTTCATTGACCCGAAATGTCTGTGGTGCGCCGTGCGCCTTTTCCATGAGTGAACGCAGTTTGCCTTTGAGCGAAGAGCCGGGGATGTACGGTTCATTTGTGCGCGGATTGCGGATCACCGGCTTATCCAACCCGCCGATCTCCAGCCCGGCAGCCGCGCCGCCGATGTGCAACCCGGTGAGCAACTCGATGTCGGCGCGCAGAAAGATGCGACCGTGAAGGGTGACGAATCGTTTGGTTGTGTCCGCCATCATGACTCTCCTTACGTCATCAGTTGGTGCGACCGCCGTAGCGACGATGGTATGCCAGAATAGCCTCGAAGAAATCGACGAAGTTGCGGAAACGCTTGGTATCCGCGCCCACCAGACTGATCGCGTCCGAAAGTATCTTCGTCAGCGCGCCGATTGCCGCCTTATCCGGTGCATCGTCGTACCCCTGAACGCGCCCGTACTGATAGGCGAGTTTGGGACGCAGCATCTGCAATTCGCGCTGCACATGGAGCGGCAGCGGCTCATCATCATCGGACGTTTTGACATCCTGCTCGATCGCGCGCACCGTGCCGAAGATGTTGCGGATCTGCGATGTGGTGATATGGCGCGCAAGACGCTGCCCAATGGTCTCGGCGACTTTGATCAACTCCTGAGTCGACTCTGTTGTGTTTTCAGTAATAATGAGTTGCAACGTCTTCTGCGGCGCCAGTTCTCTCGCCAGCTGGTCGCCTGTGAGTCGTTCGGATCGTGGATTGCTCATCGTTCCTCCTTTGTATTGCTGCGTTCACGAACCAGTAACTGCGCCCAGCGAGCGGCGAGACCCGCTCGCTCGATGAAACGATGCTGTACTCCGGCATCGCCAACGATCCGCTCGCGCAGATCGTCGATGCGCTCTTTGACGCCATTCGAAGATCGTTCGGCGATGCGCGTCAGCTGATACGCGCCCTGCCACACCCACGGACCGTATGTGAACTGTGGATCGCCGTCGCGATTACGGCGCTGCGCCTGACGGGAGCGCGCATCGAGCGTCTGAATGACCATCAGCAAGCTGCGCGGCGCGCCCTTCTCCTGCATCAGGTCGACCAGTTCGGCGCACAGGTTGGTCGCGTCGCCGAAGTGCTCCCAGCCAAGGGTTCGCCCCAGGAAGGTGATGGCATCCTTGGTGCGCTGGTTGGAGCGGGTATGGCGTTTTGCTGCGGCGAGCGCTTCGGCAGCATCGTCAGCTGCCTGGTAGAGCGGGTAGCGCGCAATGTGCAGCGTCACCCCACCCGACAGGGTGATCGGCGGCACTTCGCCGGGGTGTGGCGCGCGCCCCAGCACATAGCGCGCAAAGTCGGTGCGGATACGCTGCGCCAGGTGCGGAATGCGATGCCACGACCCCACCAGAAAGAGATCGTCGCCGCCGCTGTACACGGCATACACCCCGCCGGCGCCGTCATCATCGTTGGCGCGGCGGCACAGTTCGCCGACCCACCCCTCGAAGTACCGGCTCAAGGTCACGCTGAGCGCCGCCGTGACCGCCAGACCCGCGAGTCCCTGCGGACGATCCAGACGTCGTCCAAACAGGTCGCCGAGGTCGTCCACATCCATGCGCAGCACGCCGATCCGTCGCACGCCAATGCTCTGTTCCGCCAGCAGGTTGAACGGCTTGACATCACCCGAGCTCAACGTCTGGTCGTCTCCAGCGTTACGCTCCAGCGTCTGGTATTGCGCAACATCGCGCATTGTCGCCAGTTGCGCCACCGCAACCGTGTAGCGCGTCCCGACGACGTCGTGCGGTCCGAGGGCGAGGGTTTGCAGATCAACGCGGTCATCGATCCGCAGCACTCGCCGTCGATGGGATGGATCGGCGCGATAGTCGCGCGGATCGTCGAGTGGAAAGACGTTCAACCCCAAGCTACGCAGCACATCGTGCCAGCGCGCCTCGCGGCGACGGAGCAACCCGAGATTCGGCGCCGCCGGTTCGACCGACAGCAGCGCCACGCGCGCCAGACGTCGCCCCAGGTCATCGAGCGACTCGTCCATTGCATCAAGTGGTTCGGCGTCCTGGGTTTCGGTGTCGGGCAACGGCTCTGGCTGCTTTGGCTCGAACAATCTGGCGAATGCGTCATCATCGAGCTCGGCGAAGCGACGACGCTTGGCATCGTCGATCCGGCGAGTCAGTTCCTGCCAGACAGAGTCGCTGTATTGCTCCGGCACGAAGCGCATCCCGCCGAGCGCCAGGTAGAGTGCGCCGCCGTGCGCTTCGAGGAGGAGAGCGCCGATGTCGCGCCGCCAGACGGCAATCTGTGGCTCGAATGATGCGGGGAGCAGCACGTAGAAGCGCCCACCCCCGGCATACAGCAGATTACAGAGCGGCATCCCCGCCTGGTGCAGCAGATAGTGCGCACACGCATCGGTCAGCAGTTGCAGATAGAACGAACGCCCCCGCAGTTGCCGGGTTGCGCCGGCGGCGCTCACCGAGTAGATGAATTCCTGTACACCGGAAATATCCCCACCAACGAGCAGCAGATCGGCATCGCCAGCTAGCGCCGCCGCAACCGCCGCGTGGGTGCGTGCCAGATCGTACAGCGACACACCATCGAGGGGTGAAGGGAGGCACCAGGCGTACTGCTGAAACACAAAGAGGAGCGCCTCGACACGTGGCGCGAGGGGCAGGTGCGCACTCTGATCGTCGGCTGCCCGCAGCGCCGCGCGCAGCTTGTCGGTCGCCGCCGCATCAACGTGCGGCTCGACCGATGGAAAGAGGGTCGCATCGGTCAGCACCAGCGGCGCGCGGCGCACGTATGCTGTCGGCGCTCCCTGGAGACGCTCAAACACCGTTGTGAGCGGCTGTGTCAGATCGAGGCGCGGCAGAGCGGCGTCGCCACAGACCAGCAGCGCCGCGCGTTGCACGACGTTGCTTCTTGCATCAGGTGTTGCATGTGCGCTCTCATCGTGATTCGCCGTCGCCACCCAGAAGCGCAGCGTCTCGAGTGCCGCGCGATACGCGTCTTCGTGCATAGAACCTCCTGACCGACGTGTGGCGTCGCTGTACTACTGCCATGGCGTGTCCACAAACATTTGCGTCTCATTATACAAAACAAGTGTACTGTACACATATGCAAAATAATTGACAGTTCGAGCTGATTTGGTAACAAATGGTAAAGGTGATCGATGACGTGATTATGAGATTGGGT
>JBEPYG010000104.1:0-12036 GCA_041641515.1 Roseiflexus sp. | reverse complement strand
CTGCGCCATTTCGGTGCCTCCAGCTGCTTCGATCTGTGCAATCGCCGCTTTCAGGTCTGCCTTTTTGAGTGCGCGTTGCGCTGGAATGACCACATCCGCCCGATCGTTGAACACCACCAGCGAAAAATAATCGTCCTGCCCCAGTTGATCGACGATGCGCGCTGCAGCGTCCTTAACCTGCATCAGGCGTTCTCCGCGCATCGACGAACTTCGGTCGAGCACCAGGCACAGGTTGAGCGGCAATTTGGGCAGGTGCTGCACCAGCCCTTCAGCGTGCGCTTCCACAAACACATAGAGCAATTGCGGTTCATCACCGACCGCCAGCGTCGTTCGGCTCAGGGTCTGCTGCAGGTGAATGCCTGGCGTCATAGGCATGCTGCCGATCCTTTGGTAGGTTTTGGTTTTCGATTACACAAGGCGAACCAGAATGGCCGAGATGTTATCCGGTCCGCCGGCGCGATTGGCGGCGTCGACCAGGGCGCGCACAGCGCGTTGCGGGCTATCGATGCCCTGCACGATGTTGAGCATCGCCTCATCTGTCATACATCCCCACAAACCATCGCTGGCGATGAGCAGGTGGGTGGCGCTGCCGATCGGCTGAAACACCAGATCGACTGCAACCTCGGGATGTTGCCCAACGGTGCGGTACAGCTGGGAACGCAGCGGATGATCCCGCGCCTCACCCGGATCGAGCTGTCCCATCTCGATCAATCGTCCGACCGCCGAGTGATCGGTAGTCAACTGATGTATGCCGCCAGGATCGATGAGGTAAGCGCGCGTATCGCCGACGTGACCGATGTAGAGCGAGCGACCGAGCAACAGTGCTGCGGTGCATGTTGTTCCCATATCCGACCCGATCTGTCGGGCGTGCTCCCAGATAGCGCGGTTCGCTTCCTGGACGGCTTCGACCATCAACGCCTGGAGCGAGACGTTGACATTTCCCTCGATCGCCGGGACGAGGAGGTCTGCAATGACGCGCCGGGCGACAGCTGCCGTCGCCATGCGACTGGCAATCTCGCCCCCTTCGTGCCCGCCCATCCCGTCGGCGACGACGAACAACCCAAGCGTGGCATCGCCTGTTTCGCGCGGGATACTGCTGATGAGTGTGTAAATGGCGTCCTGGTTCGTGTCGCGCACCTGACCGATGTGCCGCATCGCGGCGGCAGTGATCGCTGGCGGCGGTGGCGGCGTTTCGCGCCGCGTCGTATCATCGTCGAGTGGTTCGGTCTCGCCGCGTCTGCGGTCGTGCATATCCGCCTGCGCTATCACCGCGCGCGTATCGAGCGGACGAGTCCCATCGCTCTCATCGCCCGCCTCAGACCACCAGGCAGAACCCGATTGATCGGGTGCAGGTTCCGAGGGTTGTTCTGGTGGCATAGCTTCGCTCATAGGGCGCCTGCTTTCAGATATGGCACGATGCAGCATTCTGTTCTATGAATGATAGGAGCGCCGATGGGCGCAGCTGCTCCGTGTTACGCGCGCAGCGCGTACAACGCATGATCGAGTGATCCGATATAGACCACGCCATCGCTGATCGCTGGCGACGACACCACCGGGCCTTGTGTTTCATAGCGCCAGATCAGCGACCCGTTCGCCGCATCGATGCAATAGACGCACCCATCGGCAGCGCCAAAGTAGACCCGTCCCTGCTCGACCCGGGGGGATGAGGTGATCTGGCTGCCGGTATCGTACTTCCAGGCGAGTTTGCCGTTCTTCAGTTCAATGGCGTACAGGTTGCCATCGACGCTGCCGACGAAGACGCGCGTTCCGAAGACGAATGGTGATGAGTTGACATAATGACCTGTACGGTACTTCCACACCGGCCATCCACCCTCGCTATCGAGCGCATAGAGCATGTTATCCATCGAGCCGACGATCACCATATTCTCGGCGAACGCCGGCGACGAGATCACCGGTTGTTGTGTGCGTTGCTTCCAGCGGACGCCGCCATTTTTGATGTTCAACGCATAGACGAACCCATCACCACCGCCGAAGTAGACCGATTCCCCGGCGATGCACGCCGACGAACGGATCGGCATCCAGGTGCGATACTTCCAGATTTGGGAGCCGCGCAGCCCATCGATCGCATAGAAGTGCTGATCGTCCGAACCGATGAAGATGACGCGCTCCAGGATGCGCGGTGACGAGCGCACCGGTTTGCCGGTGCGAAACGTCCAGCGCAGGGCGCCGCGGCGCACCTCACAGGCGTAAACGGCGCCATCCTCCGATCCGACCACAACGATATCGTTCCATACTGCGGGCGATGATGAAATACCCCCCTCTGTGGCATATTTCCAGCGAAACTCGCCGCGACCGGCATCGACCGCGTACAGGTTCGTATCGTAGCATCCGACGAATACCATGCCATGACTGACGCACGGCGAGGATCGCACTTCGTCTTCGCAGACGAAACGCCAGACCAGGTCGGTGGTTGGGGCATTGCTGCTGCGCGGCAGCGCGGCTTTTCCTGCCGGCGCCGTTCCTCCGCTCTGACTGCCACGCAGCGTCGGCGTCTGCAACAACGCCAGGCGCATCTCATCGGCTGATGCCCAGCGTGTCGTCATATCATACGACAGCGCCTTTTCAATCACAGCAGCGAGTTCGGGGGAGATCTGCGGGTTCAACTGACGCAGCGGGCGTTCGTGGAACGTAAATGGCGTCTCGGTGCGCGGGTCGCTGGCAGTCAACAGATGATGGAGCGTAGCGCCAAGCGCATACAGGTCGCTCTGCGGCTCGGCGATGCCCTTGTACTGTTCCGGCGGCGAATATCCCTCTGTGCCGATCACGGTGCCGCGGGTGCGCACCAAGCTGCGCGCAATGCCGAAGTCGATCAGGATAATCCGATCGTCTGGCGTCACCATCACATTCGAGGGCTTCATGTCGCGGAAGACGATTGGTTCCGGCTTCTGATTGTGCAGATACGACAGCACCTCACACAGCTGGACTGCCCAATGCGCTACCCGTTCCTCCGGCAATGGACCTTTTGCTTCGTCGAGAACGGTTTCCAGGTCTTTCCCCTGGATCAGTTCCAGGATCAGGTAGACCCGGCCATTCTCCTCGAAAAAGTCGAACACCTTGGGAATGGCAGGATGCTGCAGTGTTGCGAGAAGCCCGGCTTCGCGCTCGAAGTTCTTGAGGTTCAACAGCCGCGTATTCGAGTCCGGCGCGCTCTGGTACATTTCTTTGATGGCGCAAGGACGCACGACATCCTTGAAGCGTAGGTCGCGCCCGCGATAGACCACGCTCATCCCGCCGATGCCAAGCGTCCCTTCGATTACGTAGCGCCCCTGCAGAATGACGCCGGGCTGCATCACCGGTGTGGCGGCGCGTCCCCCAGCGCCGGGGGCAGCTGTTCCTTGCGGGTCCGACCCGGCATTCGACGATGAGTTGAGATCGATTCCTTTGGTCGTGCCGGGCTTTTTGATCAACGCCATACAACTCCTCCGCAGCGAGCCATAACGGGGGTAAGGGCGCCGGTTCTCGAACGGGCGCGTCTGGCAGAGCGGATACGCGCTCGATCGGTTAATCTGTTGTTATTATACAGGACGGACAAAACCATGCGAACAGGCAATCCGGCAGATAGACGCTGTCGCGTATGCCTGTTATTATAGGTCTTCCCAGGGTGTGAATCAATAATCAACTCAGTTGAATCGCCTGCACGTCTGTGCTATGATTGATACTAGACTCTCAGGAGTGAGGAGCGAGCATGGCAAGCGAAAGCCGCGATCCCTTCAACCGGCGTGCGCCCCGATCACCGCGCCGGGAGCAACGCGATACCGAACCTTTGAGTTCCGGCGATCATGCCGAGCCGGTGAATCCGGCGTGGCGTCGTACCAGAAGCGCCGGACGTCCATCACGCGGCGGTGCGTCGTTTTCTCAGGAACTGATCCTCTGGCTCCAGCACGATGGGTGGAAGTTCGTTCTGGCAGCGATGGCGATTGTGCTGTTGGGCGTTGTGCTCTTTGTGTTGAGTCAGTCCGGCACACCCGAACCTCTGCCTCAGCGCAGTGTCGGATCCGAACCGCAACCGCAGATCGTGTTGACGCCGCTGCCCGAGCAGCCAACCGTAACTCCTGACCCGATCACCTCGACCCTCACCCTGACGCCGACCACACCGGTCAATGTCCAGCTGCGCGTTCAGGGCACCGGCGCCCTTGGTCTCTTCCTGCGCCCAGAGCCGAATGCGAATAATGTCCCGATCAAAACCATGCCTGAAGGCACGATCGTAACTGTGGTCGGCGAGGACTCGGTACAGCCGGATCGGGTATGGAAGCGGGTGCGCGACGCGGAGGGCGCCGAGGGCTGGGCGGCGGCGGATTACCTTGTGCCGGTGACGCCGTGAGGTTTACCACAGACGCCCCTGTTCCGGCGGGCGTCGTCCATCCAGCAGCACATAGGGCGCTGCCCAACCGACGACCACGCCGAGCTGCGCGAGGTGTGCCATGTCGCGCAGGCGCGTCTCGCGTCGCACAGCGATGATCCGGTCGGCGGAACGTGGACCGATGCCGGGGATGCGGAGCAACAGACGTCGCGGCGCAAAGTTGACATCGATCGGCTCGACGAGATGGCGTTCCGCCCACACCTGTTTGGGAGTTGCGTCGCGTGGCAGCAGACCGTTGGCATCGAAGGGCAACTCGTCGACAGTAAAGCCATAATCGCGCACCATGAAATCGGCCTGATAGAGTCGTAACTCGCGCAGCGGATCCTCGGCGGGCATGTCGGCGAATGGTGTGCGCTCGATGGGGTGAAAGGCGCTAAAGAATGCGCGGCGCAGGTCAAGATCGCGGTGGGCGCGCGCCGCCGTCTCGAGCAATTCACGGTCACTTTCGCCTGCCGGACCAACGACGAACTGCGTCGTGAGGCTGCGAGCAGCGGGGCGTCCGGCGGCGCGCGCCCGGCGAATCACCTCGGCAGCCCATGCCATCCGACCCCACATGCTGCCAGCGAACTCTTTCTCTGGCGCGAGCATGGCCAGACGTTCGGCATTGGGCGCTTCCAGGTTCAACGACACACGGTCGGCAAGTTCGATGGCACGCTCGATATACTCGAACGCAGCGCCAGGAATCAACTTCAGATGAATATAGCCGGTGTACCCTTCCCTCAACCGCAGCCGCTCGACTGTCGCCAGCATCTTTTCCATCGTTGCATTGGCATCGGGGACGATCCCTGAGGAAAGGAATAATCCATCGACCCGCCGAGTGCGATGCAGGGAAATGAACGTCGTTGCCAGTTCGTCCGGCTTGAACGTCGTGCGCGAGCGTCGCACTGCACATGACGTGAAGCAGTAACGGCAAGCGTAGCAGCAGGCGTTTGTCTGAAGCACTTTGAACAGGCGCGCCGTCCCGCCGCCTTCTTTCCTGGCGGTGTAGATGAAACCGGTAGGGTGGCGAGTCCCCTGCTGTATGCTCTCGGTTGCCGGGACTGCCGTAGCTTCGACGTCGGCTTCTGCGCTGAGGATCGCAAGTTTCTGCTGCGCGTCCGGTTCGACGAAGATCAAAGGACTCATCATTGACCTGTATGGCGCCAGCGCGCCGGTGACGCGCTGCTCAGGGTATACTGTAAGCGACGGGTATCACGCAACAGACAGTATACCCGATGCCGGGGGGAATGTCTAGAACAAAAGAGCGGGTCGTTGTTCATGATGGGGAGTTTGGGGGAAGCTCCCGAATCGGTGGCGGGATGGGTTTTGCGAGCGCCAGGAGACGCTGCCCCGCCGACGTAACACCTCCAAGGTCGCGACGCGTCCGAACACGTACAAGAGCGATCATCAATCGTACACGATGTGAGAGAATGCCACGATGAAACGTCACCCTGGACTCGTGCCCATATCGCACGAACATCGTCAGATTCTGTTTATTGCCCAGGTTCTTCGGCGCGGTGCAGTGCGCTATCGAGGCGCTCCCGCCACGACAGCCGAGAAGTTGAAGTATGCACGTCAGTCGCTGACAGCTGTGGTGCTGCCGCACATGCAGCGTGAAGAAGAGATACTCTTTCCAGCAGTCGGAGGGATCGATGATGAAGTCGATGCACTCATCGTGGCGCTGATCGCAGAGCACCGCGCGCTTGCAGAGACCATTGCGGACCTGAATAATGACGGGGTCGATGCAGTAACGCTTGAAGGGCGCCTTGACTCCCTGGGTGCGTTACTCGAGACCCACGTGCGTTGCGAGGAGCGCATTCTGTTTCAGCGCCTGCAGGCAGTGCTGACCGATGAGGCATTGCAGGCGCCTGGCGATCAATGGCGTGCTGCCAGCACAGGCGCTGCCTGCCTTCTCGAAGGCGGATCCTGATCGTCGAAGTACTCAAAATATATCGCCGCCATACTCATCGGCGTAGGGCCCGGTGTTCTCATCGTCACCGCCGGGCGCATCTTCGGGCAGATCATCGTAGTCCATACCGCCTCCCCGGAGAATGAACGTCTTGCTTAAGAGGCAAGTCATCGCTTTTGCACGCCATAGACAGTCCATTCTCGCAGCAAGCAGGGCCAGCCGTACTCTTCTCGTGAGAGATTGTACCTAATAGTACCATACTCTGGCAAGATCGGAAACAGCCTGTTCATACGTTTCGTACCCCTAACTTTGTGCGCTGGCAGGGCGATGTTCTGCGGCATGTTCCGCCCTTCTGTTGCGAGGTTGAGTCACTCATACGCCAGCACTTCGCGCACTGTAAGGCGTGTCGCGTTGTATCCCGGCAGCAAGCTGGCGATAGCTGCAATGATCGTCACGAGCACAAGCCAGATCAGCGCGCCGCCGATTGAAAACGAGAAACTGAGCGGTGTCTGGAAGAAGGCCATGCCCACGCTATCGGAAATCACTTTTGCCAGCGGCACAGCAACGATCATTGCCAGCGCCCAGCTCAACGCTCCAATGATAATACCTTCCGTGACGACGATGCGTTGTACCGCGCCGTTCGATGCGCCAATCGCGCGGAGCACGCCAATCTCGCGGGTGCGCTCGAGGACATTGATGCTCATCGTTCCCATCAAACCCAACCCGCCGACCGTTGCCAGCAATAGCGCCATTGCCAGCAGGAATGCGACCAGAATGTTGAAAAAGAGTTCATTCTGCTGCCGGATGACCGCTATCGTCTGCGTAACGCCCAGGCGTATGCCGACCGATTTGTAATGCGCTTCCAGTTCCTTCGCTACCCGCTCCTGGTTCGCAGCATCGGCAGGCTCAATCTGAAGTGTCACGGCAGCAGCGCGCCCGGTAAATCCGCGAATGCGGGCAAAGTGCGGGTAGTGTGTGTACAGAATTGCCTGCCCGCCAACACCACGCACGATACCCACAACTGTCCACTCCGTTTCGCGCCGATCGATCTTGAGCGTCACCGTATCGCCAACCTTGATGTCGGGTTCGAGACCAAGCACGCTCGAGTTGATCACCAGCGCATTCTCATCTTCGGGAAGCAGCCAGCGCCCTTCGAGAACGGTTGGAATGATCATGCGTGTATCGGCAGGAACGGCGTACATGGTGATCGAGTCGCTTTCGGTGTCGTTAGGACGAACCCGACGCACCATTTCAAAGCCCCAACTTTCAGCAGCAACGACCCCAGGCACTGCCAGCGCCTCGCGTTCGATCTGCTCTGTGCGATAGAAGCCGTTGAAGACGCCCAGAATATGGAAATTGAAGTACTTCAAGGCATCGTCGAGCGTCAGCAGCATCGAGTCGCGCACACTGAACACCGATATGAAGATGATCCCGGAGAGGGTAAGCGTCAGCATCGTCAATGCCAGGCGCCCTTTGCGCCGGAAGGTGTTGCGCAGCGACAGCATTAGGGGACGGGAGAGCCCGTGGATGCGTTGTAACAGTCGATCGATGCGCCCGCGCCCGAATCGCCCTCTTCCCAGACCGTAGCCGCTGATCGCTTCGTGCACCGTCACGCGTGCGCCGCCAACGACCGGGAAAATCCCCGCCAGTAACGGCACAATCAGCCCCACAGCACCCATGAGCAGCCAGACCTCCAGCGGCATTGCCAAGCTGGTTACATCGGTGTTCATCATTCCCGAAATCAGAAGAGTCAGTCCGGCGGCAACCAGGTATGCCAGCGGCATCGCCAGCAGCAGCGCCATCACTCCTAGCAGCGCCACACCCGCCAGATACATCACAACAACGTCGCCTGTGCGTGCGCCGACGGCTTTCATCACGCCGATCTGCCGTACCTGTTGGGTCAGCAGCGCCGAAATCGTATTGACGACCAGGAAGCAACTGGCGAACAGTGAAAGTGCGCCGAGAAAGCCAAGCAATAGGAACAGTGGTTGCAGCACCTGATGCGCCGGGTGTCGCCCCGGTTCGGGGAGGTAGGTAAAGTAGACGGTGCGACCGCTGCTTTCGACTTTGTTTCGCACCAGCGCTGCGACCTCGGCGATATGCTGCTTATCGAACCGATCGCCGGCGACTGTGATGTTCAACTCGGTATAAAACTCCGGTTGACCAAGCCATTCGAGGGTCTCGAAGGTTGCAAACGCATACGTCTGGTTGGTCAGCGCAGCTGGCACGAGGTTGGGAGTTGCGACCGTCCCGGCGATCCGCATCCGGCGCAGGGTTTCATCGAACAACCGAATGGTGATGGTGTCGCCAATCTGTGCGCCGGTGAGCGGCAGCGATGCGCGCTCGACGAGCAATTCACGGGACGAGGGGGGCCAGGCGCCTTCCACCGGATAGACCTTGTTGATCCGCATGTCCCTGAAGTCGCTCACGATGTAGATGGTCATGTCACGCCACTGATCGGGTCCGGTCTGCACGCGCACACTGACGGCGCGACTGCCAACCGCATCTGCGACGCCGGGGATTCGGCGTACTGTGCGTACCAGATCATCATCGAACGCATCAGGATAGATTGTGATGTCCGCAGGATTGACCGCCAGATATGCTGCGGTCATTTCGCGGGTCAACAGTGCGTTGGCGCCGGCAATCGCGCCAATGGCAAACACGCCGACGGCAATCGACAGCACCACCAGAATAGTGCGCGTCTTGTTGCTCCAGACATCGGCGAACACTTTGCGCCAGCGAGGTCTCAGCATATGGGAAACTCCTCAACGTGCATCCGCTGGTGAGACGAACAGTGCGTGCAGACAGTTGCAACCGTGTGGCGTTGGTGTGATTGGGGGATCGGGGTGATTGGGGGATGGGAGGCTCGTTTGCATGTTCGCATGTGTCGTGTTCGCGCGTTCCCACGTTCCGCGTTCGCACGTCCCACATTCCCATACCATCCCCGCGGTCAACGAATGGAGAACGAAGAAACGTATGTGGCAGCGCTCCCATCGCAACAGTGTCCACACCCCGCCCCTTCGCTTCTGCGTTTCCACATTGCCAATTCCATCTTCCACATTCCACATCTCCACGTTCCACGTTCGCGCATCCCACTCCTGCAAGACCCTTGAGGTCAGGATGCGATTCTCCGACGCGATCAGGACGTGTGGCGCTGGTGAGGTGTGCTGCCAGCGAGGCATCTCCGGCGAAGACCTCAAGGGTCAGGCGCGTCTTCGACGTTCGCACGTTCACGTTCGCGCGTTTGCCCCAAAACCCTTGAGGTCACCCGGTAACGTGTCCGGCATGTGCATCGTTTCGTGTCGCAGGCGCGGTGCAGCGGCAGTCCCTGGTCGCTGGTGGGAGGCCTCAAGGGTCGGGCGCGTTCTCTATTCCCCATCCTCATTTCCCATGTGCCGCTTGCGGTCGGGTGGCAACGTGTCCGGAGCGTGCACGGTTGCATACCGCTAATGCGGCACAGTAGCAGCGCCTGGTCGCTGGCGGGAGACCTCAAACCGGTTATCGTTGAGAATGCCGCATTATGCGGTTTCAGGCTTTGTGATACCAATCGTAAGTGTTTCAACATCAAAAATCTGAAATTGTATCAAGGGGCGGGCACGTTCCACATCTTGACAGATACCACAGGCGTTCGGTATACTCCACGCGCTCCATCACACGTTTGCTTGAACCTGATGACGGGTGATCCAGGCTGATCCTGTGGCATTTCGACAGCGATTGACCTCTCAGGTCAATGCTCTGATCGATGTAGCTGTCAAATAGCCGGAAACGCTGTGCACGAGGCTGCGTCGTCGGCTGGAACGCAAGCGTCGCTGACCGCCGTCGAGGAAGAAGCTTCATTCTTGCTCTACAATCTGGTTCAGCCTGGGAGGCTTGGAAATGGGTAGACTACTCCGCTACGTCTCCTATTCGATGGGCAACTTCGCTAATACGATCGCCTATCAGGCGTTTGGGAACCGCATCCAGTTCTACTATGTGGACGTGATGGGTCTGAACGCAGCTGTGGCAGGAGTAATCTGGACTATCTACGGCTTATGGAATGCCATCAACGATCCGCTCATGGGGCAGCTCTCTGACCGCACGCGCACACCAATTGGGCGACGTGTGCCGTATGTGCTTTTCGGTGCAGTACCGCTTGGTCTTTCTTTCTTCTTCGCCCGGCATGGGTATCGGCGCGAAGGCATTTTCTTTGGCATCAATGGCGGCATTACCAAACTATCTTTTTCGGCGCAGGGGTTGATCGTTGCCGCCGTTCTCTCACTATCGGGGTATGTGTCCGGCAGTGATGTGCAACCCGAAAGCGTAGCCTGGGGGGTACGCTTCCTTATTGGGGTCACTCCAATCATCGCTGCACTGCTGATAGCTTTCTTCATGTGGAAGTATCCGCTGGAACGCACCATCAGGGGCGATCGTGCCCTGGAAAGGACATCACGGTGAAGATTCCATCAACCGGCATGGCGCCGGAAGCGATCATGGCGACGCTGCGCAGCTTCAAGTCGCACGATATGGACTGGCAGTCCGGTCGTGTCTTTGCCTACGTCTATCAGCCAGACGAGACGACTGCGACTGTGGTCAAAGATGCGTATACACTCTACCTGAGTGAAAACTGTCTCGACCCGACGACATTTCCAAGCACGGCAAAACTGGAGAGCGACGTCGTGCGCATGGTTGCGGGGTTAATGCAGGGAGACGAGCACGTCGTCGGCAATGTTACCAGTGGCGGAACAGAAAGTATTCTGCTGGCAGTCAAAACGGCACGCGATTGGGCGCGTGTCCACCGACCGCATATTACACAACCAGAGATGGTCCTGGCGCGCACCGCACACGCTGCATTTCACAAGGCAGGGCATTATCTCGGTGTCAGGCCGGTCATCGTCGAATTCGATCCGGCGACGTTCGAGGCGGATGTCGCAGCGATGCGGGCAGCAATCACTGAGAACACCATTCTGCTCGTCGCCTCGGCGCCATGCTATTCGCAGGGAGTGGTCGATCCGGTTCCGGCCATTGCAGAACTGGCGCGTGAACATGGAGCACTCTGCCATGTCGATGCCTGTGTCGGTGGCATCTATCTCGCATTTCTGCGCGCCTCCGGCGACCCAGTCCCGCCATTCGATTTCAGCGTTCCTGGTGTGACGTCGCTCTCTGTTGATATGCACAAATACGGATATTCTGCCAAGGGCGCTTCGGTTGTCCTGTACCGTGACCGTGACTTGCGGCGGTACCAGATCTTCGCCTCGACCGACACAACGGGCTACACGCTCATCAATCCGACCGCACTCAGTTCACGTTCGGCAGGACCGATTGCAGGCGCATGGGCGATTCTGCATCACCTGGGCGAATCAGGGTACCGTGAGATTGTAACTACGGTTCAGGCGGCAACCAGACGATTGATCGATGGGATCAATGCGCTTGACGACCTGTACGTCCTGGGACGTCCGGTAATGAGTATGTTCTCATTTGCCTCGAATGCCATCAATGTCTTTCAGTTGGCGGATGTTCTGCGCCGCAAGGGATGGTATCTTCAGCCTCAGTTCTCGACATCACGCGCACCGCGTAATCTGCACGTGTCGGTCACGTATGGCGTTGCGCATAATGTCGATGCACTCCTTGCCGATCTTGCGGACTGTGTCGAGGAGGTGCGGCACATGCCGCCAATTGACCCGCAATTCGTGCGTTCGGTGGTCGATACCCTTGTCGAGAACCCTTCGCCGGAAGTCGTTGCGGGGTTGTTGACAGCAGTCGGGATGCAGCCGGGTGTGTTACCACAGGA
>JBEPYG010000103.1:8999-12047 GCA_041641515.1 Roseiflexus sp. | reverse complement strand
CGTAGACCGGCGCTTCACGGGATAGGGGAAAGAGGGGGAGATGCGAGAACATCGATTCCTCCGATGGGTCTCTCCAATCGGTCGCGTCTCAGCCTCTACGCCGACCACGACCTGCTCACTGATGATGCCATTACGCTCCGGCAACTCACGCACGCTCCGCCGCAGCGCAGAAACGTTCAGCGCTGACACACCGTACCCCGGTCTGTCAGTCCCACACCTCATATGCGCGGCGACGCCGGCGCCTCCTGCGGCGCACCCTGTTCCACACCCGCAGCCTGCTCCGAAGGACCCTCAAGCTCCCGTCGGTCGCCGGATATCGACTCCCCCGCTTCATTTCCTCGTCGGCTCGGAATAAACAACAGTCCGATGGCGAGCAAGCTTATCACGTAGACACCATATTGAAAACGTGCATCCTGCACTGTTAGCAGTAGCATCCAGACGAGCGAGTTTGCCGCCGTCGGAGCGGCCAACCCCGCCGGACGCCACGACCGATGCCGCACACATACCACTGCCACACTGAACACCGTCAGATACAACGGCAACGCCGGACGCCAGACCAGCCACACGAGTTCCCGACGTTCCAACGTCGTCAACCACGCCATCACCGCGCGCTGAACGTCCGGAACCATCGACGCCGGCGCTAACCCTATATCGCGACCACCTTCCCAGATCAACTTATGGGGCCAGGTAGCAATATACCCATCCTCCGGCATCGTCACCCGCCAAATCAAACTCGTCAAACATACCTGATGACGCACGAGGACCATCGGGTCGCGCACGACCAAGCGCAGCCAGAGCGCGGTAAAATCAGCAATGTGCACATCGAAGAATGCGAAATTCCGTCCAGACGCATAGAGCAAACGGGTTGCATTGTAACACGAGTAATACCGGCGCCACTCCTCAAGCGACCGAAACCCTGCTGCCAGCGCCGCTTCCGAGTCCTCGAGCCGTCCCTCGACTACATAAGCGCCTAGGTGATGGAGCAGCATCTGACGGGAAAACCACGCAGGGACCGGTTGGACATCCACCAAGCGATAGACCCCGCCTTTGACTGCCACGAACAGCGCCAGCGCGATGCTCCCGATGGCGACCACCTGACGCAGGCGGCTCGTCCGCCCCACCAGGAGCAACGCCGGCAGGGTCAGCAGCGCGACCGGCGCGCCGTTATGCCGGCAGAGCGCCAGCGCCGCCAGCGCCACGCCGAACCCGACCTGCGCCTGCCACGCAGACAGCCACGCTCCATCGGTGCGCCAGACGCGCAGCAGCATCCCGAACAGGAACAGCATCGCTATCGCATACCAAATATCTTTCCACAGGGTTATCACCATCATCGCATTGACCGGCGACAGGGCAAACACGCCGATCAGCAGTCCCTGCACCCCCCGACCCACGCCGGCCAGCGCCAGTTCCCGCACCGCGATGCCGAACGCCAGCGCCAGCATCCCGATCTGCACCAGCGCCACAGCCGCCGGAGAGAGCCACACGCGCGTGATAAGCCACATCGTCAGCGTATGCGCCGCCGGATGAGCATCGTGATATTGACCTCTGAGCAACTGTCTCCACTGATCGACAGAATCGGATGACATCAACCCCGGAAAAAAGACCAGCAATGCTACAGTCCAGACCAGCACACCCGGCAGCACCGACCACCTTAGCAGCAGCGGCGATGCGGCGCGCGCCTCTCGCGAAGCTTCCGGCGACCGCGTTGCCAGGAAGAGCAGCGTCGCGGTCAGCAGCACGCCACCGCTCACGACATCGGCAAGCCAGAGGACGCCTTGCGTGACTCGCACGGCAGGTGACGGCGGCGGCGTCAGCCTGAGAGTGTAGGCGCGCGCCGTTTCGGCGTACAGGTCGAGTTCCTCTACCCGCTCGCCGACGCGCACCTGCACCCTTCCTGACCAGGGGTGCATCAACAACTCGAGCGTCAATGCCCCGTGCACCCATCCACGCCAGCGCACCGGCGCCGTGACCCCGCTCGGCGCGACCAGTTCGCCGGCGTCGCGCCCCACCCACGACCCGTCGTGCTCGAATGCCGCCAGCGGCAAGAGCTGCTCCCCGTTCCGCGCGCGCAGCAACCACACCTCGCTCCCCTGCGCCGCAGGGTGGCGTGCGTTGAGCGGCGTCAGCGTCACCTCGCCGTCCCACAGCCACACAGGCGGCGGGACGGTAGGAATAGCCAGCGGCGTCAGCGCGCCGAGCAGCGGTACACCGAGCCTAGACGAGGCGCGCGCGCGGTCCAAACCTGCGCAGGCGCGCGCCGACCCCGCGCACGAGCACGAAGGCGAGCATACCGAAGCACGCCAGAAGGTAAGCAGTGACGCACACGAAGGCCCAGACATCTGCTACGACATCGGCGGCGGCGAAATGCGTCAGAAAGGAAAGGGTGAAAGCGCACCCCAGCGCGCACGCTAGGACGACCCGCCTGCGATTGAACAGATGCTGCATA
This sequence comes from Roseiflexus sp., assembly GCA_041641515.1. Lineage (GTDB taxonomy): Bacteria > Chloroflexota > Chloroflexia > Chloroflexales > Roseiflexaceae > Roseiflexus. Next base: position 9,601 of record JBEPYG010000103.1, on the reverse strand, counting down.
TCTCCGACCTTTTGAGAGCACACGGTGAGCGCAGATACTCAACATCACGTATGGCGCCTCAATGCAGACCCGACATCGCCGGGCGCCCTCCCATCCCAAAACGGTACGCATCAAGGGCAATGCGACGGCAGGCAGGTAACCAGGCATCTGATATACGGAGGGATTCCACGAGGGACAGGGCTATTATTTTGATTCGGCCACGATACTCCTCAAAGTGACGCCAGAATCCCATCCGTCGAAGGACCGTTGACCACAACGACTTCAAACTCGACCTCGCGCAGGTAGTCCAAGCTGGTTAGCAGCCGACGCAAATGCTCATCTCGGGCAGGTATTGATCACAACACTGACGCGCATGCTGGGCAACTCTCAACTCACTTTGCGGAAGAAGAGTGAAATGCTTGTATGGTAAGCGCCGAATGGCGAACGGAGCACGATATGCGGCTTGTGGCTACCCGTGTGCGGCGCGCCTGCCTCCTCTGGAAGACGACACGCCCGGCGCACATAGTAATCTGGCAGCGCCCAATCTATATTTTGGACCAGGCGTAGGCTTGGGGCCGGCCGGATGATGTATTCATATAAGTGCCGCAGATTGAAATACTCTG
>JBEPYG010000103.1:0-8989 GCA_041641515.1 Roseiflexus sp. | reverse complement strand
GGCAACACATACTCGGTGATTATCGCCGCCACACCGCCCGGCTTGAGCACACGCGCAATCTCGCGCATCGACTGAGCCGCCCCCGCATGCCCGCCGAAGTGCTCAATGGAAGAACACGACCAGACAAAATCGAAACTATCGTCCGGAAACTCGAGCCGCTTCCCATCCATACGTATGAACTTGAGCCGATCGCGCCGATAGGGGTAAGGTGCAAACTTATCCGGGTCTTCAAGAATCGTAGGATCTCCTTCCCGTGCGCCTGTTTCGCTCCAGTGACCCTTTACCGGGTACAAATCGGTGGCAATAACCTGCTCGACGTGATTGGAAAAATAGAAGGAGAGCGGTTCCCAACCGACACCCACGCCTAGCGCCTTGTGCTCCGACCGGATCGCTCCGAGTAATTCCAATCCATACACGCACTGCGCCCATTCCCAGGCCTTACGATGCACGAAATCGGGTGGGCGGTAGTCGGGCGAACAGGCCAGCCGCGTCAGCACATCGCACCAGGTCGGGTCATACCACTTGAATACATCTGTCAACTGATTAAGGCGCAGGCCAGTTATCGGCCGGTTAATAATGTGTTGAGCGATTAATTCGGGCACCGCACACGTTCGGTAATCCGAGGTATAGACGGCCTCAATCCAGGCCTCTGTGCCCAAAGCCCCTTCCGGCTTATGGGCAACGGCGGATACCTGAAGCAGAGCCGAGCCCGATTCCGGGAGATCAATTTCAAATACCCAATGGCGGGGTTCAGCGCTGTACAACTCTAGTTCGTGAGCCACGTCGTTTACTTTCACATTGACCTGGCCGCTCCAGGCGTGACGAAAAAAAACAATCCCCACCTGTTTACCAACGATGGGCAGAGAAAATCCGTCACCCGCTTGGGACAGAAAAACAGCCAGGCCATTCAGCATCATCGGTTCCGGGCGTACGGCAGCGTGGCCAATCAACTGAATTCGGCCGGGATCAAATATAGGCAGATACATGATAGACTCCTCTGAAATCAACAAACGGCTCAATCTGGACCACCGGAATATCTGCGTGTCGGGAGTATGCTGCGTGCTGCCGTAAGTTCTGCCGCCATGTCTTCTGCCAATCCCTCGGCAGTATAGATCAGAAGGGTAGTGGATCCGCGATCCAGCGCAAACGGCAACAAAGATTGCACCCTATCTTCATAGTGTGCAATCTAGATCACCAGTATCGCCGAAGCGATCAGGGATTGCTGTGCCAGCATCGCACCGATTCGGCAGATCATAGCCGGCCACGTTCTTTACGACCGATCGGCCAATTCGCGCGATTCGTCCGTCTGGAAGAGCGACCGTTGCTGCTAGGAGCATATCGCGGATGCTGCCGTAGCGCATGCGAAGGGGGGCACTGATATTGGCGGCAACGATACCGCCAATCGTCGCTTCTGCCCAGGGTGACACCAGCGGCGCCCGCATTCGATGATGCCGCAACACCTCCTGCATTTCCTCCAGACGCGTTCCTACGCCAACCGTAGCATACATATCTTCAGGGGTAAGGGTATGAATGCCAGACAGACACCTGGTAGATAGCGTGTTTTCTGCGGGAGGCAGGAGTGCCGATTTCGTTCCACTGCCTCGAATGCGCACGCTCTTCCCCGACGCGGTAAGCGCACGCAATGCTTCAGCACCGGAATTCATGATCAACCGGATCGAACATCTCTTTGACATCCCACATCAAGGAAAGTTCGGTTGGTCCATACATCAACGACATAAACGCACGCTTGTAGTTGAACGGCCGCTTCATCTAAGTCTCGTAACGTGTATTCAATTTTGTGTCACCTCAATTCAGACCCGACATCGCCGAGCGCAATTCCTTCTCCAGAGTTCTGTTCCTTTTCCAAAAACGGTAAGCAGCAAATACCGCACGATGTGCAGGAGGTAACCCAGCATTTGATATATCTTGCGCACCAGACGCTATAAACGTGTTTCCTGGACAGGAGCACGCTATAAAGCGCTGATAGCAGATAATCGATCAAATTCAGCTATAGTCTGGACACCCTAGATCACAAAGCATACGATTGCAACGATCAACATTGGCAGGTTTCGACATCTAACCCACCAACCTGCACGTGTCGGTTTTGACATGAATTGCTTCTTTCTCCGTTCATTCGGCTTGTATAGCGCGTCGAGCGCAACTTATAACCTTGAAACGGTGCTACACGCCGATATCTCTTCGTCATAGCTGTTCCCCACACTTTGCATCGATCCTGACAGATTGTTACTTCAAATGGCTATCTCAGATAAAAAACCATCTAACCCGATCTCCAACCCTCCTGACGAAAGAAAGCATCCCATCGCGTTACTTCATCATTTCTTGTCATCCAATGATCCTGAACACCTATGGCATACAAATCTCGAATCAGATGCGACTTTAATTCATCAGAATATTCATCTCGTTGAATAACGAGAGAACTCTGACATTGAACTTCATATTCCTCATTAACAGCATCTTCACCGCGAACATATCGTATTACATCTAAAATTATCTGTCTCGGATTTTCAATAAAATCTTCGTAGAATATCTGCAGAGGGGATATACCACTCTGGAGAAAATAGTCAGACCAAAGATATTCCTCCGTCAGAATCGATTGCAAGAGATGAAGTATACCAAAAAAATCATACGGAGGTCTAATATCACCGGTTACGACGCTTGTTGACAGCCACTGTCCAGACTTAATAGCTCTCCACAATGAAATGGCTTGAGCAAAACGATCTTTACGTCGTAGGTAGATCCACTTACTATTCAGGAAAAAGTCTATGATTTGTCGGTCATCAAAAAAATCCTTATTCAGTGCATCTAATAAGGCATTCTTGTGATCCCATGCCATCTTAGCACCGAATACTCCTCTTTTTGATTTCTGAAGAACCAGATTACTGATAAACCCTTTAAAGTCATCTGGCTGAACCCCTAGGTCATCATAATAAGACTTATTTGCAATACCGAAAGGGTGTTGAAAGTACTCAGTGGGCTCACCCAACCCACTGGACGTCAAGTAATCACATAGTAAATTGCTGCCACTCCGCATCGTAAACGCTATCATGTAACTCAACATGGACGCGCCTCCTCTCTGGTTTATCTCGTAGAAATCAAGTAATCATCTCGGCAGAACAGACGCTAGACGAGTGCTTGCAGGTTCAGGCAAGCATAGTGGGATGGCGTAGTTGTCTATCGATCGCTCAAGAACGACGATACGCTTGAGAATGAGCAAGGAATAATTTCAAGACGATGCAACCAGACAACCGATTCGTAGCTTGCCGGATTGCGCTCACTATGAACCTGTACCTTGACCACAGTCGTATGACCTGTTCCTTTATCAGGAGTCACACCAATATCAATCGGATAATCCAGTTCCAATCCACAGGAAGCATCAAGGTAGAGATCATAATACCTGGCGGGCATATGTTCACCTGAAACACACAAAATACCACTCCAGGCATGACGAAGCGCAGTGATGCGAAGCATTGAGTGCGACGGCAGTTCCACCTCGAGCGCTGCTCCTGCATCACCGCACAGGTAGTGACGACCAGGCACTGCCTCACGCCGCCTCCAATGACCGAATAAACGAATTTGTGAGTCGTCACACCATAATGGAATAGTCTTTGGCCAGCGGCGTCCTCTCACCTCGGCACACTCCTGTGCATGAGCAGTAATCGTCTCGTCGTAGATCTGTTCCAATGATCGAGCCATCGTCATATGATTATGACGCTTCCGAATTCGCTCCGCCCCTGCACGCCCCATCTGTTCACGTAGATGATCATTCTCCATTAGGGTCGCCAGCGCCTCTCTGAGAGATTCAGCATCTCCCGGCGGCACGAGCAATCCTTCTACGCCGTGCTCAACCGCCTCAGGAACGCCGCCAGTCACACAACCAACTACTGCCTTACCGTATTGCATAGCTTCGTGGTAGACCAGTCCAAACGACTCGAACAATGATGGGTCCACGACTAGATCGCACGAGGCGTAGAACTGGCGCAACCGGTCTTCAGACACCTCACCGTGAAACACAACTCGCCGACACCAATGTTCGTGAGCATACTGTTGTAGGAATCGATCTTTGAGCGTGCCTCCCTCAGCCAACGGCACCCGATCATTACCGACAAGGTGGCACTCCCAATCAGAATGCCGGCTCAGCAGTTGCGGCAAAACCTCTAGAAGAACATGCACCCCCTTGCGTCGCTCACACCGACCGACAAATAGAAGCATCTTGCGCTGATGCGGGAGGGGGCGCCCAGTTGGAGCGTAGACAATTCCTAGCAGTGTTTTGCGCAAGCGCGCTAGCTCATCAGTATCGATCCCCATAAGACAACGATAGGTTGCAAGCACACCCTCGGAAGGTACGCAAACCGTATGGGCATGCTCAATCTGCCAGCGATCCATGGCGACGCATAACCGAAGATCATCAGTGATCGACCATTCCTCAGTCTGTATCACCTGCGCCAGAGGTGAGACAAGCATAAGCACAACGGGGTAGACATTTGCCCGAATCAAGGCAATTGCTTCGAGGTCCCAGTTTGAGGCATGTACAACATCGAAGACCACCCCGCTGCGATACAGATCGACAAAGCGGCGCATCACTGCTTCACTGTATCGCAGATTCTTCTCAAGGATGGCGTGCTGACTATGGAACCCAGAACGCTCTATCTCTGCCGTTGAAATCCCGTGGATGGTGAAGCCAAGCGCATAGTGTTGGATCGCCTGCTCATCAGCACAAAACAGATCAACAGTATGACCAAGTGCATGAAGTCCTACAGCCAGATCGAAGGAATAACGAGCAATCCCGCCATAACCGGCATGGAATGGTGTTGTGCGCGTTAAGATGGCGATTCGCAGTTTCTTCGAAGACTCGCAATCGCATCGAAAAGGAAGAAATGGAGGTGGCTGAACTGCAAACTCAGCTAGTTGACGCCTCTTGAAGACTCCTGACATAATACCATCATACAGTCCGTGAATCCACTGTGTTACAACACGTAATCGAGAACGAAATGGAACCCGATTGTCCTTCAGTATCGGCTTCATTTCCTGAAAGAAGTGCTTTTTCGGTGCAAACCGAATTGTTTTTATGACTCTGTCAATAAGACATCCCCGACTATTCTTGATTGCAAAGTAACTATCGCTTCGTGTTATCAAATACCAGTTTCGTTCAATAATATTTTTTCGACCACCTCGAACATCAGATGGACCTGAATAGTGTCGCACTACACTTTTCACTTCATAGACGATTTGATATCCAGAACGGGTAAGACGAGCGCAAACATCGGCCTCGTCAAGATAGTACACAAAAAACTCATCAAATCCACCGACCATCACCAATACATCGCGGCGAAAAGCAACATTTCCTCCAGGAACACCAACAATCCATTCACCACTTCCAGATCCATATACAAATTCATCGATGGATCCAAATTTCTGAAACCCATACTCGGAAGTGATTCCACCATTGAACTCATAACGATTAGTATCGCGATGAAGCACCGATCCACCAACTGCCGCAATATTCCCGTCGGTATCATGTTCAAATACCCTAAGGAGATAAGCTAACCAATTCTTATCGGCAGGCAAGGCATCATCATCGATAAATACTACAATATCGCCGGCAGCTGCGGCAATGCCCAAGTTGCGCGACTTCGACAGATTACGATCAGGGCAATTGATAAGTTTGATTCTTTCAGCATACTCTGCGAGGTATGTTGACGTACCATCGGTGGAAGGGCCATTGACAACAATGACCTCGAAGGATGGACCGGCTAATCGTTCAAGGCTTGGAAGCAGACGACGTAGGTATGCTTCGCGATTGTAGGTATTAATAACGATAGAACAACGAAGTTTCGTCATTCCAGAGTACTCCATCCCTTGCCAAACTGTTTTTCATTCTTTTTGCCAATTTTGCGGATATATGAATTGAATGGGATCTTCCAAACGTCCTTCACACAAAAACGAGATGACAGCCTGCAATCGTTGATATGCCTGTTCATCGGTGAAGCGTTGCAGATTCCGATACTGCGACGCGACAACTTTCTCACGCAATTCTCGATCTCGGATGATCAGATTCATCATTTCCGCGACACGAACAACATTCCAGTCATAGACAAGGATACCCGAATCTCCCATTGTCTCTGGCACAGCAGCGGCTGCGTATGCCAGCACCGGAACACCATACGACATGGCTTCCACAAGTGGAACACAAAAGCCCTCGTGATCAGAAGCGCACACGAATATCGTTGCAGATTTGTAGTAACTGCGCAGCTCCGCTTCACTTACCTTTCCGGTAAAATGGATACGATCAGCAGCAATCGATTGTATTTTCATCTGCATCAATTGATTTATATATTCTTCATGTCCTTGATTGTTTCCTATCAACCACAAATGAGAATGTCTATTAATAAATCGATAGTAATAGTCAAATAGTTGAATTAATCGATCATGACGTTTATTCGGCGCTATTCTACCGACAAAAACAATGTTTACTTCGTTTTTTTCTAAAAGCCTATAATATAGATCTCCATCATACTCTTGATCTTTCAGATCAATGGCGGGATAAATCACAATACTTGGCTTAGGTTTTTCAAGAAAGCGAGCGAGTTCATCAATGTTGTATTGAGAGTCACCAACAATAAGATCAAAATCATTAATAATCTTACGAATTTGCCGATAACCATTATAAGAAGATATATACGAACGAGATCTCGGAGAAAAAAATTCTGGAGGGGTTATATTATGATAATAGATTGCTTTAGGTCCTCGAACGATCGAAATCAGCCAGGCTGATCTATTGTAATGCCAATAGTGAAAGATCAATCCAACTTTTTCCCTGGTCAGAGCTGTATGAAGCGGCGCGGTCATATGTCGCACCTTATCATGAGCAAAACGTGCCAGGATATCAGCAGGCTGACCGAGCTGTTGCATACGCCTCGCATGATCACAGGCGATACGACTGACCGCATCACCAACATCGAGTGCTTCCATAACCTGATAGACTTCACGTGCTGTTTTCAGAGCAGTTGATTGAGACTCGAGCACTCTCCGATAGTGGTCCAGTGTTGCTTTGGCCATATGTTCGGCTGTAAATTGCTCTTTGAAGCGCTGATACCCTCGCTGCCCGATAGCCGCTCGTTCGGAGGGTTGATCAGCCAGCCTGATCAACTCAGCAGCAAACGCACATGTGTCGCCGTCAGGAACGATGACTGCTCCGTGTGCTTCACCTTCTGGGAATATTTCAGACACACTTCCACTATTGAAGGTAATGATTGGCAGAGCTGCACGCATTGCCTCAAGATAAACAATCCCAAATGACTCATATCGCGATGGCACGAGAACAAGGTCGGCCTGAGTGTAGGCTTGCTGCAGCACAGACTCGCTCACATATCCCTCGAAGATCACCCGATCAGCAAGAGCAGGATATCGTTGACGGAAAGTTTCAGCATACGTTTTGCCATATTTTTGCGACCAGCCATCATAGCGGCTATTGTCGCTTCCAATGAGACGCACCCGTAGGTATGGACGTTGCCGTAACACCTGGGGCAAGATCTCAAACAACAGTAAATCAGTGCCTTTGCGATGCTCTAAGCGACCTACAACTAGCGCTTCGACACAGCGCTCAGATCGACGTGGTTCAGGCATTTGCGCTAATGCAGGCAGCCCAAGCATTGCTGTACTAACAACCTGATCGCCATGCAACCGGTAGTCCTCAGCAACTTTCTGCAGAGCAACGGACGAGTCGCTCAGAATACCGCTTGCGAGATCGAGGCACAACTGCTCGAATCCGAGAATAAATCGTTCAGCAGGGGTCGCAGGAGAACCACGCAGGCGCACTAGTTGTGCTGTTGTTGTTTGAATCCACACTACTACTGGCTTGAGATAAAGTATTGGAACAAGTCCTTGCCCAAACCATAACGGCACATCGATAATATCAAATGGTTCTGTCTGACCGGCGCGTTTGATCCCTTCATAGAGTGCTTGTGAACATCCCAGTAGATGGTTGACCTGTTCAGCGCGATTAGTATAGTGATATGGAATCGGTGAACATTCATAGACAGGTACCGGTCCGTCCCAACGCATGCCTGGATGCTCACCAAGTGTAACCACAGAGACCTGATGTCCAAGACGGACGAGTTCATGAGCGAGTGTCTGACGTTGGCGAGGAATACCTTCACTACTTTGGGGAGGATATGTCAGGCTAACTAGACAGACTCTCATAAGCAACTAAGCATCACCATCGGCAGAGTCATTGTCTACGTAGGCCACCAATTCCATTTCCGGACATATACCATTCATTCGATCGACTGCGAGAATCTCGACTCGGTGAAACCCCGACTCATTGAGCAGATTGCGAAGTGTCTGCGGAGTATACATAGCAAAGTGGTCGTCACCGATGTAATCTTGCGCTCCAAAGGTCAGGTACTTGAACTCTTCCCATGAGAGTCGACCCTGATTGAGATATTCCACAATCATTTCCCAATTCGGACATATTATTCGAAGGCAGCCACCTGGTTTGAGTAGGCTTTTCCAGTACGGGAGGATCCGAGTCCGGAGCTGATGCTCACGAAAGTGCTCAACAAGGTGAGAAGAAGCGATCTCATCAACACTCCTTGGCTCGTATGGCAGTAAACGCACGTCTGCCACAATATCGACACCAGGCACCGGCCGAACATCAACATTGATATAGTTATCAAGAATCTTCTCACCACATCCTAGATTCAGGCGGATGCCGCCAATTGATGCGAGCCGCTGTTGATAGCGCTCACTATCGACAATACGAGGCTCTGGTAGTGAACCCTCAACACGCACTTGCTTATCCTCACGAACATCCAACGCCAGCATTTCTTGCTTACGCTGCATAATCGTGACCCAATCGTGCAGACCTCTCTGGTTGCGAGCCACCTGCTCCAGCCACGCCCGCTGCCCGCGCTGCTCTTCGGCCACCTGCTCCAGCCACGCCCGCTGCCCGCACTGCTCTTCGGCCACC
>JBEPYG010000102.1:0-12052 GCA_041641515.1 Roseiflexus sp. | reverse complement strand
CGGTCCGGGCACACATTATGTGTCGATGACGACCCTCAAGCAAAATACACAGATCGAACTGTATGAAATCTATCAGGACTGGTTCCACGTTGGCGCACCTGGCGGGCTCGATGGGTGGGTAAAAGCGGAGTTCCTGAACGTCGACCCCTCGGTGGTCAAGCGGTTGCTGGTTGCTGAAACTATTCCCGATCCCAACCCGGCACTGGTGGGCGTGATTGTCGAGAATAGCGTCAATCTGCGCAAAGGTCCCGACTCGCGCTATGATCGCATTGGGCGAATCGATGCCGGTGTGCAGGTCGATCTGATCGGCAAGTATAAGGACTGGCTGCGGGTGCGATTGCCCGATGGCACAAAAGCCTGGGTGTTCCGTGACTTGATCGGCACGACGGCGCACGTGCTACGGCGCGTGCCGGTCAGCCGCGACTTTCCGGCGCTGCCGGTGAGCGGCGGTCGCCCTGGCGCAAGTGCCGGTCTGTCCAATATCCCCGCCAGTGGCGATGTTGCCAGTTTTGCGGTTCAGTTCGTTGGTGCACGCTATCGCTGGGGCGGATCCAGTCCAGCGACCGGTTTTGACTGTAGCGGGTTCACCAGTTATGTGTATCGTCAGTTTGGCGTGAGCCTGCCACGCTCTGCGGCAGCGCAGTTCAATACGGCATATGGAGCCTCGGTTGGCTCGATGGAAAACTTAGCGCCAGGTGATCTCATGTTCTTCCGCAATACCGGCGGCCGCCGCGGCATCAGTCACGTGGCTATCTATATCGGCGGCGGACGTATGGTGCACGCAATGACCCCGCGCTACGGGGTGCAGGTGTCGGGCATCTGGGGATCGTACTGGACGTCGCGGTACTACGGCGCTATCCGAGTGCGTCGGTAAACGCCGTCGCCATCGTCGTTGCAAACGCCCGTGCCGCAACGCACGGGCGTCTCTGTGTGTCGACGGGTGATCGCAGCTGCCTGTCATCCATCGATCATCCAACGCCTGTACACTACGTGGGAAACACGACAGTGCAACCTACATATGCAAGGAAAGAATGATGAAAGGACTGGTTCTCAGCGGCGGCAAAGGAACCCGCCTGCGCCCTATCACGTATACGAGCGCCAAACAACTGGTGCCGGTCGCCAATAAACCGGTGCTCTTCCGCGTGATCGAGACGATCCGCGATGCTGGCGTCGAAGAAATCGGCGTCGTGATCGGCAGCACCGGCGCCGAAGTGCGCGCTGCCGTCGGCGATGGCAGTCGCTGGGGTGTGCAGATCACCTACATCGAACAGAACGAACCGCTGGGGCTGGCGCACGCTGTCAAGATTTCGCGCGATTTCCTGGGTGATGATCGATTTGTCATGTTTCTGGGCGACAACTGCATCCAGGGCGGTATTGCGCCCTTGCTCCAGCAGTTTGGCATGAGCGACTTCAACGCGCAGATCGTCCTCAAGCAGGTTGCCACACCCGAACAGTACGGCGTTGCGGTGCTCGACGAACGGGGGCAGATCGTGCGGCTGATCGAAAAACCGCGTCAACCGCCATCGGATCTGGCGCTGGTCGGCATCTATATGTTCGACGCAAGCATCTGGGAAGCGGTGGAAGCAATTCACCCGTCGTGGCGCGGCGAACTGGAGATTACCGATGCGATTCAGTGGCTGGTGGAGCATGGCCGGCGCGTCTTCCCGTACATCCACCACGGCTGGTGGATCGATACCGGGAAGAAAGATGACATGCTGGAGGCAAACCGGTTGATCCTGGAAGAAATGTCGGGATCGGTCGAGGGGTTTGTCGATCGCGACTCGCACCTGATCGGCAAGGTCATTGTCGAAAAGGGCGCCGAAATCATCAACAGCACGATCCGTGGCCCGGCGATCATCGGCGAGCATACACGCATTATCAATGCGTACATCGGTCCGTTTACCTCGATCTATCACCACTGCGTCATCGAAGGCGCCGAGATCGAGCATTCAATTGTCCTGGAGCACTGCACCATCCGCGATCTTCCGCATCGACTGGAGGACAGTCTGATCGGGCGGCACGTCGAGGTCACACGTTCGCCGCGGAAACCAAAGGCGTACCGCCTGGTGTTGGGGGATCATTCGAATGTCGGGGTGTTGTAGCGGGAACGTTGAACGTTCCAACGCTTAACACTACAACGAGACTTCTCATGCGCGACAAAGGTGAGGCGTACCCATAGTGTGTGTGCGGCGGGGCGGCGTCTCGCGGCGCACGCGAACGCCATCCCGCAGTCGATGCTCGATGACGATCCGCGTCCACCGATCATTCGGCGGGTAGGGCGCGCGCGAACGCCATCCCGCAGTCGATGCTTGATCGCGGAGCTTCTCCCGCATCCCCGATCGTGAACCGGCGCCTGCACAGGCACAACAGGCGCGAAACAGTGAGATCGATCAGCGTGGACGTTGTACACTTCGCGCCTTTTGCCTTTGTGGTGCGATCATCACGCGATATCTCGTTGTCGCATAACCAATCCCCTAGCTGGCGTGAACATAATCAACGCCGGAAATGCGCATGAGTTTTGTCCAGTCGTGACGCGACTCCATGTAACGCACAGTGCCTGACACCGCGCGCATCACGACCGAGTAGGTGCGCGCGCCGCCGCTGAAATAGCGCACCCCACGCAAGAATTCGCCGTCGGTAATGCCGGTAGCTGCAAAGAAGACATTCTCGCCACGCACGAGATCGGATGTGCGGTAGACACGTTCAAGGTCGATGCTATTGGCAGCTGCCAGGGCGCGTTCATCCTCGTTTCGGGGCCAGAGTTTGCACTGAATCTCGCCACCCAGGCACTTCATCGCGCACGCCGTGATGACCGCTTCCGGCGCGCCGCCGATCCCCATGAGTATGTCTGCAGGCGGGTCCTCGATGGCGGTCATGATGCCAGCGGATACATCGCCGTGCAGAATGAGCTTGATGCGCGCACCCGTCTCGCGGATCTGACGAATCAGGTCTTTGTGGCGCGGCCGGTCGAGCACGACGACCGTAATATCTTCGATTTCTTTTTTGAGCGCGCGTGCAACATTGCGAATATTTTCGGCCACCGGCGCGTTGATGTCGATAGCGCCGCGCGCCTGCGGTCCGACCGCCAGTTTATCCATGTAGGCGATACCCGACCAGTGATAGAGTGAACCACGCTCTGCAAGAGCGACGACGGCGATTGCTCCGGGCATACCTTCGGCGAGCAGCGTAGTGCCCTCGATTGGATCGACAGCAACATCGACTGCCGGTGGATCGCCAGAGCCGACCTTCTCGCCGATATACAGCATGGGAGCTTCGTCTTTTTCTCCTTCGCCAATGACGACCACACCATCCATCGGCACAGCATCGAGCGCAAAGCGCATCGCATCGACGGCCGCCTGGTCGGCCGCATTTTTGTCGCCACGACCCATGAGGCGAGCGGCGCGTAACGCCGCCGCTTCGGTGCAGCGCACCAGGTCCATTCCCAGGTTTCGTTCGAGACGCATCCGCACCCTCCTTTGCAGTGACATCCCGCATAACCGCACATGTCCAGACGGCGGTTGACTACGATTGTAGCATGAGTGTGTCTTTCTGCATAGCACAACGCGATGCGTAATAGTTCACGCCTGGAGTGACAAATGGATGCCTGCGTCGGCGGGTCGGCATGCGTTGGCGCTTGCGGAATCTTTCCCACCGCCGACTCCTGACCTTGGAGCTGCCCACAAACCCCCAATCGTGAACAATTGCTGCGATGCCTGTCCTGTCACATCAGGGGAAAGCGCCGCCCTTGATGATGCACCGAGCTTCTGCACGCATCCGTGTGAGTGTTGGCAGAGCACTCGCGCACCCAGGCGAATGCCCTAGACCGCCGTATGCCCGGAGTTTTATGTCTACTGGCACTCTCGCCTGGTGAGTGCTAAAATAGCACTTGACAAAAACAACCGATTTCGTTAGTATAGAAAGCGGTTAGCACTCTGTCATCAAGAGTGCTAACCGCTTCAATTCTCTGCATACTGCACGCTATTGAAGGAGGTTACGTGAATATGGGCACGGACTTTCGCATCCGGCCGCTCGCCGATCGCGTGGTTGTCAAGCCGGTCGAGCGTGAGGAGAAGACCAAGGGCGGCATCTACCTGCCGGACACGGCAAGCAAAGAGCGCCCGATGGAAGGCACCGTTCTGGCGGTTGGCGAGGGGCGCATCGATGACAACGGCAAGCGCGTCCCGATGAACGTCAAGCCCGGCGATCGTGTCATTTTCGCCAAGTATAGCGGCACCGAGTTCAAGATCGACGACGTTGAGTATCTCATTCTGTCGGAAAAGGATATCCTGGGCATTATCCAGGAGTAATGCTGTTGCCATCGTATAGTCGTCAGACTGTTTCCGTCTGAATTCAGGAGGACAGAACTCCCATGCCAAAGCAGTTGTACTTCAACGAAGAGGCGCGCCGTGCGCTCAAGCGCGGTGTCGATATTGTTGCCGACGCGGTCAAGACGACGCTCGGTCCCCGTGGTCGCAATGTATCGATCGATAAGAAGTTTGGCGCGCCGACTGTGACCCATGACGGTGTGACCGTCGCCAAAGAGATCGAACTGAAGGACCCATTTGAGAATATGGGCGCTCGCCTGCTGGTCGAGGTCGCCACCAAGACCAACGACGTCGTCGGTGACGGGACGACCACGGCGACGGTGCTGGCGCAGTCGATCGTCAATGAAGGCTTGAAGATGGTTGCTGCCGGGGCGAACCCCATGCTGATCAAGCGTGGTCTCGACAAGGCGGTTGAGGCGGTCGTTGCAGAACTAAAGAGTGCTGCCATTCCGGTGCGCGACCGCGCTGATATTGCGCACGTTGCGGCTATTTCCGCCGCCGACAGCGAAATTGGCGATCTGATCGCCGAAGTGATGGAGAAGGTCGGCAAGGACGGCGTGATTACCGTTGAGGAGAGCAAGGGTATTGCCTTCGAGAAGGAATATACCGAAGGCATGCAGATCGACCGCGGCTACATCTCGCCCTACTTCGTCACCAATCCAGAGCGAATGGAAGCCGAACTTGAGGACCCCTACATCCTGATCACCGACAAGAAGATCAGCAGCATCCAGGACATCCTGCCGGTGCTCGAGAAGGCGTTGCAGGTCACCAAGAATCTGGTGATCATCGCCGAGGATGTCGATGGCGAGGCGCTGGCGACCCTGGTTGTCAACAAACTGCGCGGCACAATCAACGCACTGGCGGTGAAGGCGCCCGGTTTCGGCGATCGCCGCAAGGCGATGCTGCAGGACATCGCTATTCTGACCGGCGGTACGCTGATTTCGGAAGAGATCGGCCGCAAACTCGACAGCGCAACGATCGAGGACCTGGGCCGCGCACGCCGCGTTGTGTCGGACAAGGACAACACGACGTTCATCGAAGGGCGTGGTGATGAGCGCGCCATTCGTGCCCGCATCGAGCAGATCCGCGCGCAGATCGAAACGACGACCAGCGACTTCGACCGCGAGAAGTTGCAGGAGCGCCTGGCGAAACTGGCGGGTGGCGTGGCTGTGCTGAAGGTCGGTGCGGCGACCGAACCGGAGCTGAAAGAGAAGAAGCACCGCGTCGAAGATGCGCTCTCGACGGCGCGCTCGGCGGTCGAAGAGGGCATCGTGCCCGGCGGCGGCGTGGCGCTGCTCACTGTCATCCCGGCGCTTGATCGCGTGCAGGTGACGTATGAGGACGAGAAGTACGGCGTGCAGATCCTGCGCCGCGCGCTCGAAGAGCCGATGCGCCAACTGGCGCGCAACGCTGGTGAGGACGGTGCGGTGATCATCGATACCGTGCGCCGCCTGCAGAAGGAAAAGAACGATAAGAATATCGGCTACAATGTGCTGACCGGCGAGTTTGGCAGCATGATCGAGATGGGCATCATCGACCCGGTCAAGGTGACTCGCTCGGCAGTACAGAATGCAGTTTCGATCGCGGGGCTGCTGTTGACGACCGAGGCGCTGATCGCCGATATCCCGGAGGAGAAGCCGGCAACGCCAGCGCCGGGTGGCGGAATGGACTTCTAGAAGTTGAACCGATATGGGCGGCGTCGCAACGCTACGCCGCCCCCAATGTCGGAGGGAGACGGTGCGCGCACCATCTCCCTCTGATGTTTTTCGTCAATCCCATATGCGGGCGAGCCGCCTGCACACCTGACGGCTCCGTTGACCTTAGAACCCAAGGAAGCGCCGCTTACCGCAACGAACTCAACCACTCGCTGAATGACAGGCGTGGCGCCAGACGCGGCGCTGCAGCGCGCGACATCGCAAGACCCCATACCATATCAGCGATCTCGAACGCCGCCAGCGGGCGCCCGGCTGCACGAGCAGCGTCTGCTGCCGCCTGACGCGCTTCTGGTCGATCAATCCAGCGCTGAAGGGCAGCGACGAAGTGCCGGGCATCCGGCGTGTACTGCGCAGCGCCGCGTCGCACGACATATTCCAGGTTGCCCGCCTCCTGACCCGGCGCTGCACCATAGATCAGGAGCGGCCGCCCAACCGCTAGCGCCTCGCTGACGCTCAAACCGCCCGCTTTGGTGGCAACGATGTCCGCTGCATACATCATGTCTGCCAGTGGCACAAAACCGTAGATGTGCGTTGGGTTCTTCCAGTCGCGCGCCCGCAGCCGCGCAGCAAGCTCGCTGTTGCGACCGGTAATCACCGCGATCTGAAGGTCTGAGCACGCTTCATCGGCGGCAATCGCCAGTTCCGCCAGCGGACCCACACCCGCGCCGCCGCCGGAGATCAGCACCGTCACACGATCGGTGCGCCATCCCAGATTGCGTCGCACAACCTCGAGAGGGCTACTCTGCGCGGCAAACCGGGGATGCACCGGAATGCCGACAATATGCACCTGCTGCGGGCTCAGTCCACAACTCAACGCGCGGGTGCGCACCTGTGCATTCGGGACAATGCAGAGATCATCCATCGGTGAGAACCAGGTGTGGTGGACATGCCCCAGATCGGTGACAACCGTTACCAGCCCGGGTCGACCACGCGCGCCGCGATAGGCGTCGGCGACCAGCGCCGTGAAGAGCGGATACACGCTGATGACGACATCGGGCGCATGACGCACCAGCAAACGGTGCAATGCATCACCGATCACCAGACGCATTGCGTGGCGCAGTAATGTGGCATACGCCGCCGCATCGGTCAATGTGTGCGCCCGATCATACCGCTCCGGCGCATGGTGCATGGTCGAAAGATAGAATGCTTCTGCGTGACGGAACAATGATGGACTCGATGGTTCATGCAGCGGATTGGCGATAGCGACCTGTACTCCATGACGATAAGTGTGCAAAAGCGCCGCTTCGATCGCCTGCGCAGCGCTGCGATGCCCGCTTCCCGCATCGGTTGTCAGTATCAGGATGCGCACAACGCGCATAAGCATCTTCCTCCTGTGCATCGTCCTGGCAGTTGGTTAGACGTTCATGATTGTTTTACTGTTTCAACGTATCCCCGTCCTGCCAGTTGCTTACCTCGTCACAGGTATGTGTTCACACGCACCGTACCCATGGTGTTTTTGAGTCGGCGGGGCGGCGTCTTGTGGCGCGTGCGAAAACCCTCCCGCCGCCTGAGAATCCCCAATCACGAACAGTTCCTGTCACAGACGGGTACGCAGCGTAGCCAGACGCTCCGCCGCGGCATCGATGGTTTCCAGACGTTTGGCAAAGCAGAAACGCGCCAGACAGGGCGCGCCAGCCGGATCACGGTAAAACACTGATGTGGGAATAGCAGCTACGCCGACATCGCTCGTCAGCCAGCGACAGAAGGCGCGGTCGTCGGTCCAACCAATGGCGGTGATGTCAGCAGAGATGAAATAAGCTCCCTCAACGGGCAATACCGGCAGCCCAACGCTTGCGAGCGCCCGTTCCAGACGTTCTCGCCGTGCACGGTAGTCTCGCAGCAGGTCGCGGTAGTATCCGTTGAGCGGCGCCTGTTCCAGCGCTGTAGCGATCGCGTCCTGCAACGGCGACGATGTGGCGAAGGTGACCCACTGGTGCGCCTGACGCAGGGCGTGGTTCAGGTGCGCCGGTCCTACAGCATAGCCAATCTTCCAGCCGGTGACGCTGAAGGTCTTTCCGGCGCTGTTGAGCGTCAGCGTTCGTTCCCACATACCGGGAATCGTTGCCAGCGGAATATGGACCGCGCCGTCGAACACCAGCCGGTCATACACTTCGTCGGTAATGGCGATTGTGTCGTATTGCTGACAGAGATGGGCGATGAGTTCCAGTTCGGCGCGCGTAAAGACTTTGCCGGTCGGATTGTGCGGCGTGTTAAGCACAATGAGAGCCGGTTCGTGCGCAAAGGCGGCGTGCAGTTCCGCCGGATCGAACCACCACACCGCGTGACCGGCATCTGGCGGATAGAGGCGCACCGGCAGCGGGACGCCGCCTGCCAGCGTGATATCGGGCACATACGCATCGTATGCTGGCTCGAAGATGACAACTCCATCCCCTGGATCGATGAGCGCCAGCATTGCATCGCAGAGCGCCTCCGTCGCGCCACTGGTGATGGTCACTTCACGCTGCCAGTCCACGGCGCGCCCATAGTCACGTTCCCACTGTGCGGCAACCGCCTGCCGCAGACGGGGCAGTCCCGGCATCGGCGCATACTGATTGATGTCGGCGCTGATTGCAGCAGCTGCGGCTTCCTTCACGAATACCGGACCCGGAAAATCGGGAAAGCCCTGACCCAGATTGATAGCGCCGCGCTCCAGCGCCAACGCACTCATCTCGGTGAAAATCGTCGTACCAAAGTCCGCCACACGGCGGGCAAGTCTGCCGGACATGTGTTCGCTCCCTGAGACCAGATCTGACGTATGGTGCAGTTTCCTCTGTGCAGTATCGTACCACACCTGGGAACGTGTGCAGCGTCGGCGCCGTGAGGGAAACGCGGACGTGAGCGGATTGATGGTTTTCCGGGACATCATCCCCGCGAGCTTGCACAAGCGAGCTGTGCCATGCCAGCCGGGATCTTCAGCTCAACGGCATCCGGCGTATGCCCGAATTCATCCCTGAAATAAAATGAGCACCCTGCAATTGTCCACTATCAACGCTGCAATGATCGTCGGCTGAAAGAAATGTCATTGCCCGAGTCTTGACCGGAGACGTTTTCTGGCGTATGCTGGAAAATAGGGATGTCTCTCAGGGGCGTCAGGAGGTGTACACACGTCAGGGTCTGTGAGAAGCGCATGGGCTGTGGGGATAGATGCCCCGCAGTTGACGAGGTGGAGGTTCCCTGTCACGCGACAGGGCTAACGTCGAGACGATCGGCGGAACATCGAGAGATCAGCGGATGCCTCCCAGGCGTGCAGCCGCCTGTGAGCGCTCTAGTAAAACCATCCGGCGACGGGTGGCACAAATGGAGCGCAGCATGCACCTTCCTGTACGACGCATTGCGCTGCATATGCCCCATGCAGTCGGGCGTCGTATCTGTCAGCATTGATTATGGTCGATGATGTGCGAGGGTCGCCTCTCCTGCTGGCGCACCAGGCAGGCGCAGAAGCTTGCAGGAAGCGGCAGCGCGAGATGCACACCCGTCGCTCAGGTATCTCGCATGCAGGGATCTCTGTTGCTCTCATGGTTTTTCAGTACATAATCCCCCATAACTCGCGAAGGCGGGCTTTGCCCTGATAGCCGAGAGCTTTAGCTCGATGGCATCAGACGCATACCGGATTAATTTCTAAAAAACCATAAGAGCAACAGAACGATGTCCGCGAGCCGCGCGTCATGCGTCACTCTCTGGCGCGATGTTTGTGTGCCCAGAAGATGCGTGGCGAGGAACCGACAGGCGCTCGCAACCCGTCGTGTGTCACGGCGGGCTCTCGGACGCAATGTCGCGCTGTTGGGAGGAACGCGGACCATCTTGCTGTACACGTATTGTAACGGTGAAAGGAATCGCTCATGTGTGGAATTGTTGGATATATTGGACCGCGCGATGCCGGTGAGGTATTGCTGCACGGTCTGGGAAGGCTCGAATATCGCGGCTACGACTCGGCAGGCATCGCGGTCGATGATGGTCAGCGTCTGCACCTGCGGCGCAGCGTTGGTAAACTCGCAAACCTGACCGCGCAGTTGCACGAGTATCCGGTTCGAGGGCACTGCGGCATCGGTCATACTCGTTGGGCAACGCATGGCGGCGTCACTGAACAGAATGCCCACCCGCACCGCGATGCGTCGGGAGAGATCGTTGTCATTCAAAACGGGATTGTTGAAAACTATCTCGAGCTGAAAGAACGACTGATCGCTCACGGGCATCAGTTCGTATCGCAGACCGACACCGAAGTCATTGCGCGGCTGCTTGGTGAATACTACGATGAAACCGGGTCGCTCGAACTGGCGATGCGCCGCACCCTCGCCGAGTTGCGCGGTGGCAATGCAGTTGTGGCAATGACATGTCGAGAGCCGGGGCGGATCGTCGCGGCGCGCTTGGGGCACGCCGGGGGAATCGTTATCGGTCTGGGCGACGATGAGATGTTCGTTGCTTCCGATGTGCCGGCAATCCTCGATTACACCCGTCAGGTCGTGTTTCTCGATGACCGCGAGATTGCAGTGATCGAGGCTGATGGGATCGCTGTTTCGCGACTCGATGGCACGCCGGTCACTCGCGCTCCGATAACCATCCCGTGGGATCCGGTCTCTGCCGCTAAAGGCGACTACAAGCATTTCATGCAAAAGGAAATCTTCGAGCAACCGCGCGCGTTGACCGATGTCCTGCGCGGACGGATCGATCTCGACCGTGGGGCGGTGCTGCTCGACGAACTGACCTTGAGTGACACAGAGTTGCGCCAGCTGGAGCGGATCTATGCAGTCGGATGCGGGACGGCGTGGCATGCAGCGCTGGTGGCGAAGTTTGCGATCGAGTCGCTGGCACGGTTGCGCGTCGAGGTCGACTACGGCTCGGAGTTTCGCTACCGCGATCCGCTGATCGGCGAGCGCGCCGCCGTGCTGGCGATCACCCAGAGCGGCGAAACGGTCGATACGCTGGCAGCGATGGAAGAAGCGCGGCGACAGGGCGCGAAGAGTATCGCCATCGTCAACGCCGTTGGGAGTCAGGCAGCGCGTCTTGCTGATGGCGGTGCGATCTACCTGCATGCCGGGCCAGAAATTGGCGTTGCTTCGACCAAGGCGTTCACGACGATGCTCATGGCGTCATATCTGCTGGCGCTGCGTCTGGGATCTGTGCGCGGCGTGCTTTCCGCTGACGACGTGCGCCGCTCCATTCAGGCGCTGATCGAATTGCCTGGCAAAGTCGAGCGCATTCTGGAACGCCAGAGCATCTATGAAGAACTGGCGGAGCGGTATCACAATGCGCGCGATGCACTCTACCTCGGCAGACAGGTCAATTATCCGATCGCGCTGGAAGGGGCGCTGAAACTGAAGGAGATCAGTTACATTCATGCCGAGGGGTATCCAGCAGGCGAAATGAAGCATGGTCCGATTGCCCTGATCGACCGCGATCTGCCGGTGGTATGCATCGCCATGCGCGACAGCATCTACGAGAAGATGATCTCGAACATCGAACAGGTGCGTGCACGCGGCGGGCACGTCATTGCAATCGCCGCCGAAGGCGACACCCTGGTTGCGTCGAAAGCTGACTATATGATCGAAGTGCCGCAGACCCTGCCGTTGCTGACGCCGGTGCTCACCAGCATACCCATGCAACTGATCGCCTATCATATGGCGGTTCACCGCGGGTGTGACGTGGATCAACCACGCAACCTGGCGAAGAGCGTGACGGTCGAATAATCGCGCCTGGAGCACACAGCGCGATCTGGCGCAATAGAGACTGAACCGGCTCTGGATGCGCTTATTCTTGAGAGCGCGGGTATCTGGTCGGTACAAACCCGTGTGCAGGTCAGCCGCTCGCGCTCCCGGGCAGGGTTATACCATTTCCGGTTGCAGATTTTGGCTGTAGATTGCCGGAATGGCACTGCAATGCGCTCTGGTGGCAGCGCGCGTACAGATTGCTCAATTCCAGTGGTAAGAGTGCGCGTGCGACGTCTTTCGGTGATGCACCTGTGTACAGGCGCACCACCCGCGCTTTCAAGCGGCTCTTTCTTCGTGATTTTCGCCG
>JBEPYG010000101.1:0-12071 GCA_041641515.1 Roseiflexus sp. | reverse complement strand
GTTGTAGCGCCGGGCCGCGCCGTACTCGTATACCATGCCGCAACGACCACAAATGCACCAAAACCGATGGCAATAGCAGGGTGCATCATGCGGATCGAGACGATCGCCGACACGAGCGGCGCCAGGTCTTCCTCACTTCCGCCCGCGCGGGTATGGGCAAAGAAAAGGGTATCGCCCAGAGCGATCACCGCACCGGTCATCCCGACCAGAATCATTCCGACCATGCCGGTGATCAGCCAGGAGGCGACAGCGCCCTGACCGCGCAGGCGGATCGGCTCGCCGCCCGAGGCCCACCATCCGGTCAGCGTGATGCAGGCAAGCAGGATGAAGGTGTTCAGCAGATGCGCCGCCATCGAGACGGCGCGAGTCAACGATGCATTGTGCGCCACCAGTTCGAACAGCACCAACCCTGCGCCCAGCAGCGCTTCGGTAATGATGAACACCATCGAGAGCATTGCGCCGCGCCGCACGATATGACCACGGGGGTATGCACGATACGCCCACACCAACATACCCACCACCATCAGCAGTGCCACGCCGCTCGTCAGGCGATGGGTGAACTCGACCATGGTTTCGACCGCCGGCGCTCGCGGAATGACTTCACCGTTGCAGAGGGGCCAGTGACTGCCGCACCCTGCGCCCGAACCCGTCGCTCGAACGAAAGCGCCCCATAGAATGACGAGCAGGTTGTAGCCCAGCACTCCCCATGTATACAGGGCGAAACGATTGCGCGTCAGCATCGATGATTCCTTCCCAGGCGCTCTGGTAGCGCATCATGTCGTGCCGTGCATTGTATATCCGAGGCTGGTGAATGGTCAAGTTGTTGGAGCGATTCATATCACATTTTTGCGTACGTGTTATAGTCTTTACAGTGTATGTCCGGCGCCGTCGGGCTGAAGCGCTCGACTATCGGGTCGAAGCTCGCCGGTTGGCATAGCCGGTAGGCGATAACCGATAGACGACAGTGGTGCGTGCCATCAGCTTGCAGATCTGACGGCGAGCCAAGTCCGACCAATGTCGTCGGGCGGATGATTGTTCCGCAATGAATCCGGAATGCGCCTGATGCCGTCGGGCTGAAGATCTCGGCTGCCGGGTCGAAGCTCGCCGGCGCGGGCGTGCGAGGATGATGGACTGGACGGTATGGTGTGCTGATGCCGTCGGGCTGAAGATCTCGGCTGCCGGGTCGAAGCTCGCCGGCGCGGGCGTGCGAGGATGATGGACTGGAAAACCACCACACTTACCGTGGAGATAGTGTTTTTGCGTCGGCGGAGCGACGTCGCATAGCGCTTGCCCAAGCTATCCCGCCGCCGATGCTTGATCGTCGGTGCTTTTCCCCGAACCCCGATCGTGCACAGATACAGATTTCTGTAAGAACCTGCCCCAACATCTCTGTACCACATCAACTTTCCCACACCTTCACGCCTTCACCCTTCCTCCGGCGTTCTGGCGGCGCTCCGGTCGGCGCGCGCCGAGCGTTGCCAGTTTTGCACCCAGCTGTTCGAGGCTCACCAGGTTGTGCACCGGCAGAAAGTCGTCGATAAACGGGAGCGCTGCCTGCATTCCCTGGGTGAGCGGCTGGTAGCGCGGGTTGCCGAGCAACGGGTTCAGCCAGATCAAACGGTGACATGAGCGTTGCAGACGCGCCATCTCGCGCGCGAGCACCTGTGGATCGCCGCGATCCCAGCCGTCGCTGATGAGCAGCACCACCGGTCCGCGCCCCAATACACGGCGCGACCAGGCATAGTTGAAGTGGCGCACCGCGTCGCCGATGCGCGTCCCGCCCGACCAGTCGACCACCTGTTTGCTGACGGCGGCGATTGCTTCATCGATGTCGCGCTCGCGCAACAGGCGTGTGATGCGCGTCAGGCGCGTGCCGAACACAAAAGCTTCGACATCACACAAACCGTTCGAGATCGTGTGGACAAACTGGAGCAGAATACGGCTGTAGCGATCCATCGATCCGCTGATGTCGCACAGCACGACCAGTGGACGCTGCCGATACCGCGGTTCACGGAAGGTCAGTTCGATCGGATCGCCGCCATATCGAAGGTTCCGGCGCAGGAGACGGCGCATGTCGATCACGCCGGGACGGTTCGCCGGACGGCGGCGGCGCGTGCGGCGCGGCTCGATGCGCCATTCGAGCGTGCGCAGCAACTCCTTGCACGCCTGCACTTCCTCGTAGCTGAAACTGCCGAAATCTTTGGTGCGGAGCGTTTCGGAAGCGGTAAACGTGAGCGTAAAACCGACTTTCTCTTCCTGCTGTTCTTCGTGACGATCCGGCTCATTGCGCCCGTCGCCCTGGCTGCGCGGACGGCGCGGCAGGCGCAGCGGCTTTGGCGGCGTTTTGACCACCGGGATCGCCAGCATGAGCGGATCGAACCCCGACTGCGTGCGCCAGTAGAAATCGAAGGCGGCATCGAACACCGGCAGGTCTTCACGCCGACAGATCAGCGTGCAACGCGCAGCAGCACGAAAATCGTCGCGTGCGACAATCGGTGCATGCTCCAGCGCCCGCGCCAGATTGATCGTCTGCTCGACGCTGACCTTGATGCCGGTGCTGCGCAGCAGATGGACGAATGCCACCACATGCGTCATCAAGTTGCCCTGAGGGATGAGGGTTTCAAATGTGTCCATAATGTAGATAGACGTTTACAGACTTCACGAACATCACTACAGTTCAAACCGGCGCTCCGTCGTCAGGATTCCGCTCATAAAGCTGCTTATCATGGCTCAATGACGCTACACGCCAGCTTTCTCGAGCAGCGAACGCACTCCCTGACCGCGCACCTGGGCAATATCGTCCTGATACTTGAGGATTGCACCGAGCGTATCCTCGACAAGTTCAGCGGTAAGTTCACGCGCATCGAGCGCCGTCAGCGCCGTCGCCCAATCGAGCGTCTCGGCAACGCCGGGGAGTTTGAAGAGATCGAGTTTGCGCAACTCGTGAACGAACGCCACCACCTGACGCGACAGACGCTCAGAGGCGCCGGGCACTCTGACGTTGACGATCCGCAGTTCCTTGTCGAGCGACGGATAATCGATCCAGTAGAACAGGCAGCGTCGCTTGAGCGCATCGTGAATCTCGCGGGTTCGGTTACTGGTGATGATGACCGTCGGCGGCTGGCTGGCGCGAATGGTGCCGATCTCCGGGATGCTGATCTGCCAGTCGGAGAGCAGTTCGAGCAGGAACGCCTCGAACTCTTCATCGGCGCGGTCGATCTCATCGATCAGCAGCACCGGTGGGCGATCCCAGCTCTCTTCGATAGCCTGCAGCAACGGGCGCTTGATCAGAAACTCGGGGCTGAAGATTTCGTTGAGCGCGACATGGGCATCAGAGGCGCCAAGCGCCTCCATCAGGCGGATCTGCACCATCTGCCGCGTATAGTTCCATTCATAGATCGTTGTGTTGACATCGAGGCCTTCGTAGCACTGGAGGCGGATCAGGTGGCGGTCCTGCATCCGCGCCAGCGTTTTGGCGATCTCGGTCTTGCCGACACCCGCCTCCCCTTCCAGCAACAGCGGTTTCTGAAGTTTGAGCGCCAGAAAAATCGCGGTCGTCAGTGGCCGGTCGGCAATGTAATCGTGTGTGGCAAGCGCCTGCTGTAACTCGTCGATGGTTGCGAAATTCATTGGTTGTTAATTCCTGTCATCGGCATGCGATTGTACCGGCATGGTGCAGCAGAGTGCAGCGTTGCACGTCTCAGGCGACCCGCTCCCTGCTCCTTGCCGTTGCACGAGAGAAACGGATAGAATAATTGTAGCATGGAAGGTCTGTGCTATAATCGCCAGTATGATGCATTTGCGTGAGTGTCACCAGATATGGCTCGACCCGACGAAGATGAGCGCCTGACAGCGGCAATAGCGCACGCCAGTATGATAGCGAATGCGGCAGGTCTCACCGGTCTGACCCTGACGGTCATTCTGTGGGCGACGCAGCGCCGCAGGTCGCGTTTTGTGCGCGCGCATATCGTGCAGGCGCTGGTTTACCAGGCAGGCACGCTGCTGGGCGTGGTGCTGCTGATGCTCCTGTGGTCGGGGTGTCTGTTGCTTTCGCTGCTGCCTGCTGCACTACGCCCCGATCTCTACCGTGACGGCACGTTGCCGGATACGTTCTGGGTCGCGTTGTTTGGGCTGATCCTTCCGATCGGGTACGGATTTGCAGCGACCATGTACGCACTCTATGGCGCATACATGGTCTACCGCGGCAATCGGTTCGCCTACCCGCTCGCCGGACGACTGGTGGCGCGTGATCTGGAGGAGGCGCAGTCTGGCGCTTCAACCTCAGCGACGCCTGCCGCGGATGTGCAGACCGGTGCGTCCGTTTCGGCGACGCCCTTCCGTGACGCGGCGCCATCACTTCCCGCTCCAGGCAGCGCGACCGCCGCGCAACCACCGGCGCCGCTCTCTCCGCCAGATCACCCGGTAGCTATGCAGCCGCCAGCATCTGCCCCTCCATCTACACCACAAACGCGCGCAGTAGAACCAGAAATCACGCCAGCAGCACCAGAGGTATCATCTCCGCCATCTGCACCAACGGCGACAACGGTTGCTGCGCCGTCCCCTCCAGCAGAAGCGCCGCCAGCGGTCACGAGTGCTGAGAGCGCAGCGTCCTCTGCAGGCAGTGCACCATCGGTTCCTTCCGCGAGTGATGTTGTGGAGGTTGTACCGGTGCAGGACGCGCTCGACCAGGGTTCACGACCGACCGACCGGGTTGGCGTCTCGCCCGCCGATGCCGCACCGGGCAGTCAACCGCCAAAGGAGCGGTAACGCTCTTTCAGCGCCACGTAACGTTGCGCCGTGCGACGGATGCGATCAATGCGCCCCTCACCGAGTGGACGGATGACGCCGGGAACGCCCATCACCAGCGACCCTGGCGGCACGACCATGCCCTCAGTCACCAGCGCGCGCGCCGCGATCAGGCTGCCGGCGCCGATCTGCGCGTGGTTCAGCACAACCGCACCGATCCCGATCAGCACATCATCTTCGACGGTGCAGCCATGAACGACCGCTGCATGCCCGATGCTCACCCCATCGCCAATCGTCAGCCAGGCGTCGGGGTCGGCGTGGAGCACGCTGCCATCCTGAATGTTGCACCGCGCCCCTATCCGAATGAACCCATTATCGCCACGGATGACGACCATGGGCCAGACGGACGTATCGGCGCCAATGCTGACCGTACCACGCACATATGCATATGGCGAAATATACGCGGTTGGATGGATGTCAAGTCGATCGGTAATGTCTGGGAAGGTCAATGGTTCGTTCATGCGTTCTGTCCTGCAGTAAACAGGGTCGATAGACGACTACGTTCCCACGTTTTTCCACGACCCTTGAGGTCACGACACACGCATCCCGGCTGGTTCGACCACTCCGCCAGCCAGGGGTCCTGGCAGCACGCGATCACCGGCGCGAGACCTCAAGGGCCGGGGAGGTTCCCACGTTCAACGCTCAACACTCAACGCCATCCCCGCTCCGCCGGGGTCGGACGCGCCGCGCAACCCGCCGCGCGCCGGGTCGATGGCGATGACCTGCACAAGCCCGAATGCGCCATAACTCTGTGGCGCGCGCACCACCGGGTGACGTTCGCGCACTTCGGCGCAGATGTACTCAGGAATGCGGTTCTGCACCACAATCCGCTCGCCCTGGCAGTCGAACCGCGGCGCCTGCACCGCTTCCGCCGGACTCATCCCGAAGTCGATGATGTTCAACAACACCTGCAGCACACCGGTGATAATCCGGTTCGCCCCCGGCGCGCCGATGACCAGCATCGGTCGGTTGTCGGCATACACGATGGTGGGCGTCATGCCGGTGGTGCGCCCTTTGCGCGGCGCGATCGAGTTGCGATGACCAGGGATCGGGTTGAAATTGATCATCGAGTTGTTGTACATAAAACCGAGTCCCGGCGTGATGACCCCTGACGACATGCCGAGCGAGTGGGTGAGCGCGACACAGTTGCCAGCGGCATCGACCACGCTGACGTGGGTGGTGTCGGGAGGACCGCCGGGTAACGCCGCGACATCAATCGGAAGCCCGGCGTCGATCTGCGCCCGCCACTGCGCGGCGCGTTCTTTGCTTGTGAGCCAGTCGATGGGAACGGCATCGAATGCCGGGTCGCCAATATGCCGATTACGATCTGCAAATGCCGCTTTCATCGCCATCGCTACTGTGAAGAGGTAATCGGCGCTGTTGTGCTCCAGTTCGCGCAGGTCAAACCCTTCGAGAATGTTCAGCGCCTCGATCAGCGTCGGACCGCCGTGCGGCGCCTGCGAGGAGACGATGGTGTACCCGCGATACGTGCCAACCGTCGGCGACTCTTCGCGCAGCGCGTACTCCGCCAGGTCATCGGCGGTGACGAAGCCGTCGTTAGCGGCAATGTCATCAGCGATACACCGCGCCAGTTCACCGTGGTAGAAGTCGTCGGGACCGGCATCGGCGAGACGGCGCAGGGTACGGGCATAGTCGGGGTTGCGCAGAGTCATCCCCTCATCGTAAGGGAGTCCATCAGCCGTCAGGTAGATGCGCCGCGCTTCTTCATTCGCCAGAATGTAGTCGAGCAGCGAACTCGCCTCCGGATACAGCGCGCGGGTCTTCCAGCGGTTCGCCAGAACGCTGTCGATCATGAACCCTTCTTCGGCGACGTGGATTGCCGGCTCGATTGCCTGCGCCCAGCCGATGCTCCCCCAGCGATCCAGCAGCGTCGCCAGGACTCTCACCACACCCGGCGTACAGATCGCCTGGTACCCGACATCATTGACCTTGCCGGTCAGAAAGTACCCCCAGCCGTCCGGGTTCATGCCGATGAGTCGGTCAACCCACATATCGGGGCGCACCCGCGATCCCGCGAGCGCGGGGGCATCGAGCAGGATCGTGCGCGTTGCCGGTTCACCCGCCAGCCGCACGATTGCAAGCGCGTATCCGCCAAGGCCACACATCTGCGGGTTGACAATCATCTGTACGAAGGCGCAGGTCACAGCGGCATCGACAGCGTTGCCGCCATTCATGAGCACCCGCGCCCCAGCTTCGACGGCAATCGGTTCTGGCGCCACAATCATTCCTGGCATCTGAGTCTCTTTCGTCGTCAGTGGAGTAGAATGCTACAAAGCAGTATACAAGATCAGGAGACTGACCATGTCACGTTTCTGGCGGCTTGCGCCGTTCCTTGTCGGGTTAGGTGCGGGGATGGCGGTCGGTCCGACCGCGTACCGCGCGACCAAAGCGTTGCAACTGATGATCGTCAGTATGCGTCAGCCGTTATGGCGCTACCCTGCCGATGTCAACCTCCAGGCCGAGGATATCACATTCGCGGCGCAGGATGGCGTCACGCTGCGCGGATGGTTCATCCACCGGGCGAACGACGACGGCTCACCCGCACCGGCGATTGTGTTCATTCACGGATGGCCCTGGAACCGCTGCGGCAATCGCGCCGGCGCAACAGTGCTGCCCGACCGCACCGTCGATTTTCTCGAACCGGCGGCAGATTTCAGCCGCGCCGGGTTTCACGTGCTGCTCTTCGACCTGCGCAACCACGGTCTCAGCGACGCCAGCATACCGGTGACGTTCGGCGTCAACGAAGCGCGCGACGTGATCGGCGCGGTGACGATGCTGCGCGCGCGACAGGACGTGGACGGCGAGCGGATTGGGCTGATCGGGTATTCGATGGGGGCGAACGCCGCGCTGCGCGCCGCCCCCGATTGCGCCCCCATTCGCGGCATCGTCGCCGTACAACCGACGAGTGCAGCGGTATTTGCGCCAAACGCCGCACGCGACGTGCTCGGTCCCGCCGGACCGACCCTGATTCGGATCGGCGGGATGCTCCACCAGGCATTCGGCGCGCCGTCATTCAGTGCAATTGCGCCAGCTGCCTGGGTGCACCGCCTGCGCGACACCGATGTGCTCTACATCCAGGGGCAGGGGGATCGCTGGGGGTCGCTGGCGGATGTCGAGGCGATGGCGGCGAACACCCCGCGCGCCCGTCCGGTCGTCGCAGCGC
Source organism: Roseiflexus sp. (assembly GCA_041641515.1). Classification (GTDB taxonomy): domain Bacteria; phylum Chloroflexota; class Chloroflexia; order Chloroflexales; family Roseiflexaceae; genus Roseiflexus. The sequence goes on along the minus strand of JBEPYG010000101.1, from coordinate 4,081 downwards.
CGTCGAGCGAGCGGTACGGCGGGTATCTGTACGTCACCGAGCACACAGACGAAATCATCGCGTTTTTCAGAGAAACACTAGACGTTGCGGGGTGACATCGCGCCCAGGCAACCGTTGATAGCGCAAATGAGGCATCACTGTGACCCGTGGGCAGTGGTTCATTCGTTATTCGTTCTATATTCGTTGACCATTGGCGCTCTTCTGTCAACGAATGAGACAACGAAGAAACGACATTGTGGGTGGTTGAACAGTTATCAGAACTGCAGCATTGCGAATACCGGCGCTCATCAGGCTGCGCATCAACCCTGGAATAGAAGCTCTTCATGCAGCCTTGTGATGCAGGTCGTAGAGCTGAATCAAGACCTCAGCCGGCACTCCCAAGCTCTGATGCAACTTCCGGATCATCTCAAGCGTCAGAGATTGCCGGCGATTGAGCATCTCAGAAACCCGTGCCCGACTGCCAATATATGGCGCCAGGTCACGCTGGGTGAGGCCACAGCTTTCCAGGATGTACTCGATCGTGGCAACCGGATCGGGCGCTGCAATCGGCATGTGTCTTGCCTCGTAGGTTTCAACCAGTGTGACAAGAACATCCAGGCGATCATCTTCCGAAGTGCCGGGACGCGCGGAAAACAGAGTTTCGATTTCCGCAAGCGCTGCCTGATGATCGGCGTCATTGCGAACAGGTTGGATCTGCATCGGTACATCTCCGCTACATATGCTCGGCGTCAATCTGATCGCATTCCTGGTGAGTGCCAATAAAACGAGCTCTTGAGCGGCGACTTATGGTTTTTTAGAAATTAATCCGGTATACGCCCTCACAGCGCGCTGGCGTTCGACGAGGGAGAACCCTGTCGGGGCACGGCGGCGCCATGCCCCAACCGGGCACAGCCCGTCGGCACAGGCAAGAATATCTCATGCAAGACCAGCAACCGCCTGTCGGGGTATACCTGGCTTAATAGTCGATCTTCAGTCGCCTGCTACGTCTACGTCCTGCGTCCGCACCGGGCATCGGCGCAGCTCTGCCTGACCTGAGCCCTGAGTATGCCAAAGGGTGCTTCGCGGGCGCGCACGTCGGATTGAACGGCAAACATTCATCAGCCGCCAGGCGAGCTGTGGCGGAGCAAAGACACAACCAGAAGGATAACCGATGACCAAAGCGGTCTCGCCGAAAAGAAAAACACCCGGCGATGACACCGGGTGTATGATGGCTCCCCGACCAGGATTCGAACCTGGAACCTACTGATTAACAGTCAGCCGCTCTACCGTTGAGCTATCGGGGATCGCAAACCTCACCTCGGAATTATACACAGCAATACGAGCTCTGTCAAACCTTGACTCACGGGTTTGCTCTGTGCTACGATGCAATCAGTTCCGGATTCGTCTATCATCCCTGCTCCGCCAGAGAGGTGTTCGGTTGACCACACACGACACAACAACCGGCACGCCGCCCATGATCGGGCGCTGTCTGACGATCCCGCAGTGGCTCGACTACGTTGCCCGTTACCAGTTTGGGCAGTTGACCCCGTCGAAAGTGGTGCTGCACCATACCTGGCGCCCTACAGTGCAACAGTGGCGCGGGCTGGCGTCGATGCAGGGCATGCAGCGCTACTATGCCAATAAGGGATGGCCTTCCGCGCCCCACATTTATGTCGCTCCCGACGGTATCTGGCTGTTTACGCCGATGAAGGACATCGGCATCCACGCCGGTCCTGGCAACGGCAGCCTAAAGGCCGGCTGGTACTCAATCGGCGTCGAAATGGTCGGCGACTATGACCGTGAGCAGCCGTCGGGGGCGGTGTGGGAAGGAACCAAAGCGGTGCTCGGCGGGTTGTCGCGCCGCCTCCGTATTCCACCGGCAACGCTGATTACCTTCCATCGCGACTACAGCAAGAAGAGTTGCCCTGGATGGGCAGTCACAAAGGAATGGGTGTTCGGCGAGGTCAATGCCTGGCTGAACAATACGACGCCTCCCCCACCGCCGCCACCCGGACCGATCGGTCCGATCCCGCCGGAGGTCGAAGAACTCGCCGAGGCGCTGCTCGACCAGAGTTACGCCCGCCGCGCCGAGGGGTACAACAGCAGCTGGGCATTCCATCAGTTCGCCGTCGAGAACAATCTGGGGTTCCCGACTGCACGGAGCCAACGGTTGCAGCACGGCGGCAAGACCTACAACTATCAGCCATTTGCGCGCGATACGCTCTTCTGTGAAGTCCCGAACTGGGGCGACGTGCAACGCCTGTCGCAGTTGCTCGCCGGTTCTATTCCGCCCCCCGGCACGCTGGGGCGCGCCCTCCTGGACGCCACCTACGCCACCGGCGGATCGCCATTCCGCCCGGATTGGGCATTCCATCAGTACGCCATCGCCGGTCAGACGCTCGGTCCGCCGCTGGAACCGAGTAAGAAACTGGTGGTGGACGGGGTGTCGTACAGTTACCAGGTCTTCGCCACCGACACCATTTTCAACCGTGGCACAGAATGGCAGAACATCCAGCGCCTCAGCGCCCTTGCCAGCACCACCAACCCGACGCAGGCGAAGGTGCGCGATGAATTGCTCAAAGCCACCTACGCCGCCGCCGGGCAGCAGTACCGGCCAGACTGGGCATTCCACCAGCTTGCCCGGCAGTGGAACCTCGGCGCGCCGCTCGGAAAAACCGACCCGATCACCGTCGGCGGCAAACAGTACAATTTCCAGGTCTACGCCACCGACACGATCTACAACATTGTGCCGAACTGGAGCGACGTGAAGCGCCTCAGCGCGATCTTCGGTCCGCGCCAGACGCTGCTCGCCGCTCCCGCACCGGCAGCGCGCCTGGCGAGCGGCGCTACATTTGCGCCAGAATGGGACGCTTTCCACATCCAGCGCTTCACTGTCGCCGGACGCGCGCCGACTGCGTATGGCAGTCGCAGCGGCTCAAAGATTCGCCTGATCGTTCTGCACGGCGACGAGGGACCGGCGCTGCAGTCGCTCGAAATGATGGCGATCCCTGGCGCGTCGCGCGTGCCACATTACTACGTCACTGCCGATGGTGCGATCTATCAACTGGTCGATGATGAGTTTGCCGCATTCCACAGCGGCATGGCGCACTGGGAGGGCGCGCGCCGAAATATCAACCGGAGCAGCATCGGCGTGATGCTGGAGCGTCCCCGTAGCGGGTATACCGAAGCATTGCGCCGCGCACTCTCCTGGTTGCTTGCCCGCCTGCGCGCACAGTACAACATTCCGGCGTCAAATGTCGTGCGCTGGAGCGACCTATCTCCCGATACGGCGACCGACCTTGCCGATCTTCCGAGCCACTGGTATCGAGAGGGGGTTCCACGTTGAACATCGGACGTGGGTGCAGTCGTTCTGCGGTAAACGCCTGGTATCTGGTGAGAAGGACTGACGATGTATGCCAATCGATTTCAATAAATTCACCCTGAAGCCGATCAGCGATTTCGTGATTGCGGAAGAAACGGCGTCACTCTGGCAAATCTACGCCATGCTGCCGCCGGAACGTGATGAGCGCCTGTACCGCTTTGTTGTCGTGCCGCTCGCCGATCGGACATTCATCGTCGCGCGCTGGATCGAGGTCGAGGAGATCGTCCATCGCCTGATGCGCTATCAGGACGCGCGCAGCTGGACGCTCCCTGAACTTGCCGCGCTGTCGCTGCCGCCGGATTATGTGGAACCTACAGAACACGTCGCTGATAAACTGGCGGACATTCCGCTGGGGAACCTGATCCAGCGCCTGGCGCCTGTGCAGGGTCTGGATCGCCAGACGACCACCACCCACGAGGCGCGCACCATCCGCGACAGTCACCCGGGCAGGCGCTTCGTCGTGCTCGACGGCGGCGCGATCTACGGCATCATTTTCCAGGAAATGCTCGAGGCAGGCAATGTCGCCTTCGACCCGTTTCAGTACACAATAGCAGCGGCAGCGGCCGGCGATGTCAGCGACGTGCACGACATTGAGATCGATATGCCGCCTCCCTCTCCACTGCCAGTCGATGCTGGCGCAGATACGGAGCGAATCCCGCGATCCCCCGCTATCGAGCGCACACCGGCATCGGCACTGCTCAATGAAGGCGCAACCGATCA
>JBEPYG010000100.1:0-12079 GCA_041641515.1 Roseiflexus sp. | reverse complement strand
GCGTCGGCAGGGCGACGTCTCATACCAATTGGAATTGAACAAGCCGCATGCGCACGCTCACCAGAGCGCACTGAAATGCTAGCACAGCAATCTACAATCCAAAATCTACAATCTAAAATAAAATGGCATCATAGCACCTGCGAAAGCCATCCCGCCGCCGATTCCTAATCGCAGGGGCATCCCCACGACCCTCTTTGGAAGATTGCGAAACAGGCAAAGAATCGATCATCACAGAACCACAGGGCATCGGCTATAATGACTCATGCGCACGAGCGATATGCTGATGGCGAGCGAGCATCAAGCTCTCGCTGAAGCGCTGTACTGTAGCGAGGTGCTAAAACTACCATCCTATGTCGAGCGACACCCTGCCACAACTGAGCGAGCGCGAGCGCGAAATCCTGCGCCTGGTCGCCACTGGCGCCACCAACCAGCAGATCGCGGCGCAACTCAACATCAGCGCCAATACGGTCAAGGTTCACCTGCGCAACATCTTTGGCAAGATCGGCGTGGCATCACGGACCGAGGCGACCATGTATGCAGTGCGGAGTGGATTGCTGGAAGTTGACTCGACCGAAAAAGAAGCAGATGAATCTTTTGCCGTTCCACAGGTTCTTCCGCTAGATCAGAACGACGAAGGGCAGAATATTATCACCGTCTCAGCGTTTCAACCAGACAGTTCTTCTGTGATGGTGCACACAGCCCCAGACATAACCAACCGTCGTTCCCAGCATATTTTGCCTGTGTTCGCTGGAGTGCTGGGAGTCGTCGTGATTATTGCTATCGCAGTGACATTCCTCATGCGCAACGACCGGATCGCGCCAACATCTACTGTCCAACCGCCGGTCGTCGCACCTTCGCCTGCCGAGCCACGATGGAAAACGCTCACGCCTCTGCCATCACCGCGGGCGGGGTTTGCGCTGGTTGCCTACGCCTATGAGGGACGACAGTACCTGTATGCAATGGGTGGAGAAACGAACGATGGTGTGACCAGTGACATGATACGTTTCGATTTGCAGACAAACACCTGGGTGCGGCTGAGCAGTAAACCGACAGCTGTCACCGACGTCCAATCCATCGTGGTTGGCGATCGGCTCTATGTTCCGGGTGGACGGCTGGCATCTGGCGCCATCAGTGACAGGATGGAAGCATATGAGCCCCGGCGCGATCGCTGGATCACCCTCGCGTCATTGCCAGGTCCGCGCAGCGGTTATGCGCTGGCCGTTGTTGAGGGCAAGATCTACCTGTTCGGCGGATGGGATGGTCGCTCATACCGTGCAGAGGTATGGCAGTACAACCCGGATAGCGACACGTGGACAGAGCGGAGGTCGCTGACCGAACCACGAGCATTTGCAGCTGCTGTAACAGTTGAGGAGCGAGTCTACGTCATCGGTGGCGAAAACGACAACGGACCGGTCACGTTCAACGAAACCTACACGGCGTCTGATGACACGCAACAAGGCGCTCCGTGGTCGACCCGATCACCGCTGCCGGAGGCACGCAGTCGCCTGGCGGCAGTTGCTGCTGGCGGGCGGATTTTTGCAGTAGGCGGGAGAGGAGCAGAGGGATCGGCGTTACTCTATAACGTCAATCTTGATGTCTGGGAACCGCTTCAACTGCCTGTAGACGCTCATCTACAAGATGCACGTATGCAGGTCATCGATAACAAAGTGTACATCGCTGGAGGAAGGAACCAGAACGGTTTGGTTGAGCATTTGTACGAATATCAGGCATTTTATACGGTATTTTTGCCTCTTGTCCCCAATAACTAAGATTCCGGCGGCGCTCCAGGGATGTTGTGCGAGAGCCAAGCGTGTGTTCTGCTCTTCTCAGTCATCTTTATCAGGCGTTTGAGGGTGGAGGAACGACGCCATCCGATCGCGCCAGCCATCTTCGCAATGTTCGCCGAATCCACATCCCTAGTTTGACATACGGATGTCCCTCGATTTCTGCCAGTCTTCTCCGGCACATGGTCAGCGCCTGTTGCAGCTGCACCGGTTGCTGAGCCAGCGCATCCACTGCGGATTCGTTTCCTGGACGCACGAAAACAATCCAGGACAGACCGTGCGGATGGGGCCAGTAGACTGGCAGCATGGTCAGGCCATGCTCTGCGCCGAAACGGTGCATTGAGGCGGGAGTAAACGTGACGCCTCCAGGATAGACCCAATCGTCACCCTCATAATCCTGTTCACCAATGGCATAATTGGCAACAAACAGAGAAGAAGGGGACATGACCTTGTCCGCTTCGTCGAGGCAACGATGGATCTGCGCCTTTGACGTATGTGAGAAGATCGATTGCGCCAGAATGAAGTCGAACTGACGACCAAACGAGCTGAGCGCGAACGACGAGTCATGGCTGAACGCTGGTTGCTTCAACCGTATAAGATCTTGCCCGAGTTCCTGGGAAATACCCTCTTCGACAAGCCAGCGTTCGGGCTCGATCCCATAGTAATGCCCGGGGAGCAAATAAGGAATGAACAGCTTACCACCCCGCAGGGAGCCACAGCCAATATCGAGTAACGTATGATGCTCACGCAATCCAAGCGCAACCAGCAAACCGAACTGCAGGGCGCCTACAACATCATACGTTGTCGATGGACCGACAAATGCCCGGTAGTGATGGGCACCAGCAGGTAAATTGCGACCGAAATCATCGAACTCCGAGCTGGTGGTCATTGTTCTTGCTGGAGGTCATTCAACGAGAATACTGGCGAAGATAATACCGATAAACGGAATATCCTGATATCCTGGTCCGCTGAGAAAATCTTCCCGCTTGAACTGCGTGCCCCGTGTGTCGCCCAGCATGATGCCAATGCGATCACCTGGTGTCACCTTGCCGGCGATAGTAACACGAAAACGACCATCGTCGCCTATTGTAGTTGTCGCGATATCTTCCGCACCGCGGGTGATATTGACGATACGGATCGGAACGCCAGCCGGACCGCTGCCGGTAACCACCCCCTCTGCAGCAGTGACCGGTCCATCAATTGTAAATGGCGGTCCCTGGGGCAGCTCGGGCGGTGGTTCAGGATAGGGATAGGGATAGGGATTTTGGATTGCCTGAGGTTCAACGGTTGGCGATGATACGGGTGCGGCTGCCTGAGATCCGCACGATGTTCCGAGGAGAAGGCAAAGCGTTAACACAACCAGAAAACGTCCCATCGTATATGCCATACCATTCAGGCCTGTCTGAAGATTCGAGCAACGCATCGTTCTCCGCAGATCGTAATGTGTGTATGCTTCAGACAGACTATTCGTTCGATCGTAGTGTAGAGTACACGAAAAACCGCAGAGGAGCAAATGGATTGCTCCTCTGCGCGCCCGTCACGAAGGACGTTCTGTAGTTATGGCAGATTGAAGCCCTCGTAGTTCTTCGTATCGAGCAGATTGGCAGGGCTTGAACCGGCAAAGTCCGATGTTTCCTGCACGACTGCAATGATCTTGTTGCCCGTACCGGCATCGAGCGTCACTGCACAGAGTGCGTTATCGGGAATGCCAGCCGGGTTGAAGAACGTGTGCGCCTGTCCGGGTTGCAGTGTCGGGCTGAGCAGTGATGGAGTGGTAGATGGCGTGTACGTCGTACCGCCGCAGACATACGTGGCGCTCACCTGGAATGCACCGGACGTGTTCACATTCTGTACAGTCGGACCGGACGTACTTCCTCCCAGATTCTTCTTGACCAGCGGCGCCGCCACTTTTTGCGTTGCAGACTGCTCGCTGAAGCAGGTATAGGTTGTCGACTTGATCGGGCTGCCTCCCGGATTCGACTCGTTGACGACGGCGATGATCGAATTGGCAACGCTTGCAGACACGCGAGCCGAAGCGAGCGTCCCATCAGGCATGCCGCCCAGGTTACCGTCGAACTTCGAGAAGTTGACCGACCGTTTGGCCGGGATCGTCGCAGTGGCGTTGTACTGCGTGCCCGCACCGCCTGGTCCGATCGAGACAGTGAACACGACGTTCACGGTGACCGGGTTGCTTGTTACGTTAGCGACGGTCATACCAGTTGTGCGATTCTGCGCCAGCGTGTACGACGCCTTGATGGTAGGGCAGAAGAGAACCTGCGCTGCATCATTCGTCGTGAACATCGCCGCCGACTGCACTTCCTTAGCAGGCGACTGACCGACACGGTACTCAATCGCCGTACCCGCGAGTGTGCCGCCAGTTGCGGTCACCTCAATCGAACCAAAACAGGGTGAGGTGTTTACATCACTGCCACAGCCTGTGCTTGGCATCGGCGGGGTAAAATCGGCAGGTCCAAGAATGAGAGAACGATTAGCGTCAATAGTACCGGTTTTAGTGTGAGTCACGCCACTGTTACTGTTAATCGTCGCCGTGTAGGTGACATTGCCGCCGACAGCCTGGATGGCGAAGACTGTCGTCTTGCCTGCCCAGTTGTTTTTGACCACCGGATACGAAATCGTCGAAGCAGTGGTCAGCGCGCCGCGGTAGAAGGCGTTCGCATATCCACCGCTTACGCCCAGGTTGGAGAATCCTGGCGGCACGTTATTCCCCAGCTGGCCAATTGCCACAACCTGCCGGTCAGCCAGAACCACTGCCGAGCCACTGAAGGGACCGGACAGTGACGGGCTAACATCGAACACCGGACCGGCGCCAGGCGCCTGATTGCTTCCTGGGATAAAGACCTTATTCTGACCAACCGGAATGCTTACAGTCGCCGATGCGGATTGTGTGCTTTGCCCCTGACCCGAATAGACCTGCAGTGTCACATTGGCATCGCCGGTGTCCACATTCTGGATGGTCGTGGTTGTGAACCAGCCGCTACCAGGCAGCTGGCTCTGTGCACTGACAATCGCAGTCATGCTGAGCAGCAATGCGAGAACTGTGACGATGCGGAAAAACTGTTTTTCCATAATGACTCCTCTCCCGAATAGCTACGGTTTTGGTTGAATAACCATTGGAAGAATACCGCACGTCACCAGAAATACAATACTCCTTTTGGGTTAATCGAGATATCCATTGGAACTAGTCCTATTCGAGATATCCCAATTCACGCAATCGCGCCAGCACCTCACGCTCCTGGGCGCTATCAGTCCAGGTGGCGCGTGGTGCGAGTGGACCGGTTGCCTGCTCGACATGAACGAACGCAGGCGTTTCCAGGCGTTCATCCGCTATCATCTCTTCCAGCGGGCGTCCATCGACATCATCGGGAATGGGTAAACCCATGAGCCACATCAATGTCGGGGCGACATCGACGATCTGTACTTCGGGAAATGAGCCGGAAGCGGCAACAGGCGGCCCGCTGATTGCGAGCATGCCCAATGGACGGTGAATGCCTGTATAGTGCGTCCCCGAGGCGCTGAAAATTTGATTTCCTGCTGCCTCACGCCACGACTGTGTCACATATGCCATGCCGCGCATAACAATGTTAAGATCTGGCCCGTACTCCGAGTATGGACCGGTATACAGATCACGCCCGCGATAGACAGCATCGACTACCGGTTGCCCCTCGTCGGTTAGCGTGTATAAGGCTTCGGTGATCTCATCGAGTAACTGCTCATACTCGGCGCCGGGCTCGACGATGCCCTGCGGTTCGCGACCGCGAAGATTGACATATATCTGGCCAATATTCCCAAAACTGTATGCGCGGGTGCGCGACCAGTCAACGACATCCGCGAGCGTGACGGACGACTCGGGCACCAGCGCATGCTGTAGCTGCTGTGGTATCAGATTGCGGATTCGCCAGGCCAGTGGAAAATCGAGCATTGGCGCCAGATGATCGCTGGTCAGATGAAGGCGTCGCATCATTTGCTTGCGCCACTCGTTCAGTGGATGTCTGCGGCGCCGAACCAGCCAGCCTTGTTGTTCGAGCCAAACGTTGAGAAAGACCTCCTTATGCGCCGGTCCACCGCCGTGATCCGAGGCTATAACAATCACAGTGTGAGAGTCGACGACTTCTAGCAACCGACCAATCTCTTCATCCAGCAATCGATGCACCTTGAGAATCGCCGATCCATACAACTTTGCCTGCTCCGGATCGTGCTGAGGGTGACTGGGATCCATGTGGTGCCAGAAATAGGTTTCGACTTCGTCAATCGCTCGATACACTAGCATTGCCAGATCCCAGGGTTCGCGTTGCAGCAACCGCAGCATGGCGTCCGTCTGCGCACGAGTAACATGTTGGAGATCAACAATCCATTCCTGTTCTTTCCCGGGAGCAAAAGCGACATCCATATCGCTGCGGTATCCCCAACGGCGCAACTCAACCTCTAACTCAGGCGGATGTACCAGGCGCCCGTTGCGAGGCGCGCCAAGGCCAGCAACCATAACCCCGCGCACCGGCGCCGGGGGATAGGTGATAGGAATATTGACTGCGATAACATGGCGACCATACGCACTAGCGTGATCGAAGATCGTGCGGTATGTCGTTTGATCGCGACGGGTGCTGTACAATCGATAACTTCCAGGCAGCAGACGAACGAAATCGAAGACCCCGTGCTTGCCAGGGTTCAGTCCTGTGATCATTGATGTCCAGGCAGGTGGAGACATAACCGGAATTGTCGAACGTAGCGGCGCGTATGCGCCATTACGGAGGATGCGGGCAATATGCGGCAGATGCCCGGCGGCTATCCAGGGTTCGATCAGATCGAGCCCGGCAGCGTCGAGTCCTATGACGAGAACACGATACATACGCTTTTCATCCTGTTTTCTCATCTGATATCAGGGAGGAGTCAGCGGTGCGATGCGCTGCAGCAACAGATCACGCAGGCGTCGCAGTTCAGCGGCGCTGACAGCACGCAGGATCACGATCAACCCGGCGTAGACCAGCCAGCTAATGCCCAGGGCAACGATCCACTGCACCCCAACCCAGCGCAACCCGACATTGACAGCTATCATGGTCAGGGTTGCTGCCAAAGGTCCGGTAAGCACAGGCATAACATGCCAGCGATAGATTATACGCTGAACACACAGAAACGAGAGCACCAGCATCAGCGCAGAAGAGGCAACCCGCGCAACGGCGGCGCCGATTGCGCCAAGAGACGGTTGTAGCCAGAGATTGAGCACGACGTTCAAACTCAGGCTGCCTATCAGTAAAGGAACGAACATTGCCTGCCGTCCTGCAGCCAGCATCAGGCGCCCGCCAGGGACGAGCAGTGTTGTGAATACGAAGGACCAGATGAGGATTTGCAGGACAGGAATAGCGGATGAAAAATGATCGCGATAGACGATTGGAACGATCTGATCGGCATTGACCGTCAGGGAGGCGCTCAAGAGCAGGGTGACAATCATCAGCGCTCTTGCCGATTGGGTATAGACTTCGAAGGCTCGCTCGCGTTGAGTAGCGTATCTGATTGTTATCTCTGGCAGAATGATTTGCCGAAATGCGGCAGGAACAATCATCAGCGCATTCAGAAACAGCGTCGATGCGGCATAGACGCCGACTTCCAGCGTTCCGATGCGTCGCGACAACAGAATCGCATCAATTGTCCCTTCAAGGGTGGTCAGAATGGCTATCAGGAGTAGTGGCCACGCAGAGCGGGCATGCTCCATCCAGAAGGTTGGTTTCAGGCTGACTGACAGGCGGGTAAAGCGAGCAATAATAAGGGCGACGTGAAGCAGCAGCGAGATACAGCTTGTCATCAGAATGATGATTGCAGCAATTAGCGCGCCTCCTCCCAGCCAGATCGCTGCAGACCCCAGAATGAGTTTGAAAATACCGGTCGATGCGCCGAGCAAGGTTACATACGCAACGCGATCGCGCGCTATCAGAAATGCCTGACATAAGGCGGTCAGACTATCGGGAATGAAAGTTGCGCCAACGATCAGAACAATCTGGTTAGTGACCGAGTCATAGCCGAATGGTCCTGCGATCCACGCGATGAGCGCTATGTAGAGCAGCAATGAACTGATGCAGCGCGCCAGGAGAAAGGTTCCAAGAATAACACCACCCTGGTCGGGCGCTTTTGCGACTTCACGGGTCAGTAATTGATCAATCCCGCCAAGAGAAAACTGGATCAGGAAGAGGGCAAAGGTAAAACCCAAGGTGTATCGGCTCGCCTCCATTTCTCCAAGGTGCCAGGTGAGCAACACGAAGAGGATGCTGTTGGCAACACGTGCCAGCACCTCAGCGACCACGACAAGCGCCGTGTTTCGTGCAGCCTGTAATGCCCAGTGCTTCACCGTCTGTCTTCTCTGGGGCAGTATGTCATGGTCAACCCGCTGGTGTATCAGTCGAATCGTGTCTCACAGGTGCGTGTTGAGTCAATGGCGGGTAGAGACGGGCCTGATGATACACACCGGCAGGGTAAACTGCCTGGAGCGGACAGGACGCTGTTGCGAGCAGTACGATGTAGTCGCGCCGCCTGGAGAGCATCGACAACGGGATGCTGGTGAGAATCCGCGCCCCGATTGCCAGAAAATGCGGCCAGCGTGCATCGGGCAACGGCGCCAAGTCGAGAAACTCGAGGCGTTCAACTTGAAACCCACACCCCGAGACCAGCGCACTGATCTCTTGGGGCGCAATGCTTCGCTGACGGCGTGCGTACACGCCTCGGGCGGCAAACGGATCGGCATCCACAATGCCTCCCAGTAACCACAACAGGCGCCGCATACTCAGTCCATTGGGCATGGTGAGCAACAAAAGTCCCCCGGAACGCAACACCCGTCGCGCTTCGTAGAACATTCGTGTCGGATGGTACCCCAAGTACTGTACGACATCCATGCAAAGGACTGCGTCAAAATGGTCATCAGGGTATGGCAGAGCATCTCGCTCGACATTCAACAACACGACTGGCACGTGACGCATCTGTTTCTTGACGGGGATGCGCACAGCAGTGTACTGTGGTTCTGGCATTTCACCGGGCCAGATGTATGGAGGTGCACTGACACACTCAACCTCCCAGTCGAACATCTCGAGCAGTCGTGATGTGAATACATACGGCTCAGCGCCGATTTCCAGGACCCTAAGATTGTTCTGCGCCTTTTCCCAAGCCTGGAGATATGCAAGTGCACTGTCGTGAATAGATCGATATAATTCAGCGTATCGAGATAGCCATCGCTCCTCTGTTGCCATGTAATCACCTTTGAAGCGATATTTCCTGTGGAAACGCCATCGGGTCATCATAGAGTTGAGGCGGGTACCCGAGTCGCGGTTCATCGACGGGCGTTGCCAGCGCAATGATCAGTTCGCGTCGGTTTCGAGCATATGCAATCGGCAGTCGTAGAAATCCGTGGAGAAGTGCTGCAAATACTCTTCCGGCCAATGTCATCGTAGGACTCCAGGGCCATACAATCTCGACATCAAGATAATCAATGTGGTAATTGCACGCCTCTAGGAGAAGCTTTACCTCGGTATAGGTCAATTCACGCTGGTGGCGTCCCTGGATGCCGGTTCCAACATACGGAAAATCATCCGGGCGTCCCAGTGCAACCTGAACGATGCGTTGAGAGCGCAGATAGTTGGGGATAGTGACCAGTAGTTTTCCGCCAGGGTACAGGACACGGTGCGCCTCAGCAAGGGCATGTGATGGATTGTACGTAAGGTGCTCCATCACCTCCATGCATAAAACGAGATCGAACGATCCATTGGCAAAGGGAAAATTATCTTTCTCAATATTGAACGTCCATGTCTCAAATCGAAGCGGTGGACGTATGGCACCGCACGAAACAACGACAGGGTATGAACGAATCGTCAACGGTTCGCCAGGCCAGGTCAGCGCTGGAAGCGTGGATGTAACAATCTCGCATGGCACGTGATGAGCAAGCAATGCCGTAAAAAAATATGGGGACGCTCCCAACTCAAGGATGCGCAACGGTCGTTCAATCACAGGAAATGCCTGACGAATCAGACGAAGCACTCGCAACCAGGTGCGCAAATGAATGAGTCGATAATACGACAATTCCTGGGGCGCCGAATTGCGAATATTGTGATCAACGTTATCCTCCAGGATGCGCACCTGATCGAGAAAGCGTAGCGCTTCGTCGGGCGCCGGGATTGTTGGTATGGCGGTCATACCTTATCAGCCACCGTTTCGTTTTGCAATTGAAGGGTGGCGGCGGCGCCGTGATACCATGCCAGAGATGCCAGCAACAATGCGGGAGCAGCGTCCAGATAACGCCATATGTAGGGCCAGCGTATCAGGCGTTCGACAAAGTCGCAAACGGTCAACGCCGGTCCGAGGATGCGCAATGCTCCGGGAAAAGCCATGCTGGCACGCATCCGCCGCCAGACGCCGAGCAGGTCCGGGTACTGTGGATAGATCTCGGCGTACACCTTGCCGTATATGTAGAGATGACGCCACAGATCGCCTGGGGAGGCGCGTATATGGCGATGAGCCACCATGGCGCGGGGTTCGAACCATAGGGTGTGCCCTGCGCGCCGCAGGCGGAAGCACAGATCGGTGTCTTCGCCGGACGCCAATCGGAATCGCTCATCAAAACCATTGAACTGCATCAACAGTGAACGGCGAATGCTCAGATTAAGGCTGGGCAGGTACGGGCGAGCGCCAGGAGGGCTCACCGAAAGAAACGGTGTAAATGCAGCGAGGTTATCGCAGTACTGCCAGTAATTGCTTCGCTCGATCAGAACGCTCCCACCGACGATCTGGGCCCCTTGAGCATGGCGCTCCAGCAGGCGCTCGATCCAATCCGGCGCCGCAATACAATCGGCGTCAATGTAACAGATGATATCACCACGAGCTCTGTGAGCGCCTGTGTTGCGTGCGCAGGCAGGACTGACCGGCCTGCCGGTTGAAATGAACCGTACCTGCGCATCTTCTTTGACCAAACCCGCCGCGTCCAGACCGACGACCAGGATCTCGTCCGGCGGCGCGCTCTGCACGCGAAGCGCCGCCAACACCTGGTCGATCATCGGAGAGTTGAGGCTGGGAATGACCACCGATACGCTCAGTCCCACAGGTTGCGCACCTTTCCAATCATTTCAGGCGGCACATCTAGGTCGAGCAGATGGAGTAATGTTGGGGCAACATCATAGATGCTGATCTCATCGATGTATCGTCCGCCGCCGCCTCGCCGCGGGTCATAGAGGATGAAAATGCCGTGCTGTGCGTGATTGGCGTCATCAGGACCTGTGTCGTTCTCGAACGTGTACAGAGTCCGTCCACCGACGCTGCCAACGGAACGCCAGTTCAGATCACCGAAATAGACCAGCAGATCAGGAGCCGCTCCCCGAACTTCGCGGTAGATCGCTTCTGGACGAAACACGCGTGTTCCCATACTTCGTCCGGTGTGATCGGGCAGGGACTCCAGTTTTGCCGTGATTTCATCACGCAGCACGTCGACCTCGTCTGCAGCGACGATGCCCTCCGGCTCTCGACCGGCGACATTCAAAAACAGACGACCGTAGTATCCGCCCGCTCCCCAGGCGCGTGTGCGCGTCCAATCGATACGACACTCGTCGAGCGATGTTGGCGTTTCGGGATATTCCTCCAGCGCCAGATAACCTTCCTGAATCAGCCATTCATTCAGGCAGAAACCCCCGATCATCGCTTTGGCGCCGTGATCAGAGACCACCAGAATAATCGTCCGATCATCGATCAGGTTCAGCAGATCGGCGATGTGCTCATCGATAAAGCGGTAATACTCATAAATAGCCTGGGCAAACGGGCTTCCGGGCATATATTTTGGATGATGAGGATCCATATATTTCCAGAAGGCGTGGTGAATCCGATCAATGCCCATATCGACCGTCATGAAGAAATCATACCGCTTACGTTCCAGTAATCTCTTGCACACGGTGAAATGTTGATCAGCCATCCGATAAATGTCTTGCAGGATGGCAGGCTTGTTGGTAGAACGAAAATTGGGAACATCCATCAAGAATTCGCCCTCCACCCAACGCGCAATATCCTGCTTCAGCGATAACGGATACGTAAATTGCGCCTGATCATTAGGTGTGAGGAAACAACTGACTAGATCGCCGTTGACCGATGAAACCGGGTAGGTTTGGGGCACGCCGACTAGACCGACACGTTTTCCAGCTTTGCCGAGCAGATCCCAAAGACGCGGGACGGTGATTGCACGAGCGTTGGCGGTGATCATGCGCGTGTAACCGTGGTCGGCACGATTACGAAACCCGTAGATGCCCAACTGCCCGGGATCG
>JBEPYG010000099.1:0-12348 GCA_041641515.1 Roseiflexus sp. | reverse complement strand
TCGGGGATGACGATCAGGCGCACCCCGTTCCAGAAGGCGTTCCATGCCCGGAGGTGATGACGCAGCAGCCGATAGTGCAACGCTTCCGGCGTTGCGATGACCATTCGTGCGAATGGATCGACGCGCAGCGCTGCCGTCGTGGTTGCCGGCGTCTGAAGGGAGCGTGGAAGCGCCTGATCGGCTTCATCGAACGCGGCATGCAGCGCGCGCGCGTGGTTGTCGTCGAATGCCAACATCAGCACAGTTGTGCCTGGCGTCTCGGCGAGCGCCGCGCGCGCCAGCAGTTGCACTGTTGCCGCGACATCGATGGCCGACGCACGCAACGCTACCGGCTCGCCACGCCGCAGCGCCGCCAGCGCGTGCGCCTGATGCGGGCGAAACGGTTCGCCGGTGTATGCCAGCCACGCCTGCGCCAGTTGCGGGTCGATTGGCAGATGGCTGACACGCTCGCCGGGCATGTCATCGAGCGTGCGCAGCATAATCAGCGGGGTCGCGTCGCCTCGCCCGCGCTGTCGCGCAATCGCTTGAATGATGTCGCTGATGCTTTGCACTGTGTGAAAACCAGGAACCAAAAAATCAAAAATCCAGGCTTGCCGCTCTTTTCCCAATTCTAGCACATAGCGCAATTACAGTCCGCTGACCACACACTCGACTGCGGGGTACGGATTGGAGTCGTACTGAACAATACCAGGGGTTGGGATGGCATCGCCGGTGATCTGACAGCGCACATCGCCGAACTCAGCCGTTCCTGCTGCTGTCAGACGCACGTCGAGGTCAAATGCCACCTGGATCGTCACGATCCATGGGAAGACGACCACATCACCGACCACGACTTCGGTATCGCCGATTTCGTAAGCAATCTCCACCTGCGGCTGCGTCCCTTCGACAAGCAGTGTCAATGTGCGTGTTCCCGGGGTCGGTGACAGGGTGACGGTTCCGGTCACGCGCGTGGTCGGCGTTGCGGTTGGCGTAACGGTCAATGGCGTGGGAGTGCTCGTTCCGTTTGCAGTCGGAACGATCGGCGATGCGGTGGACGTCGGTATCGGGAGTGTTACAACGGGCGTGGGAGACACAACAGGCGTCGTCGGTGACGGAGACGGTGCTACGGTGGGTGCGGCAGCAGTTGTTTCTGTCGGAGGAGCAGGTTGGATAACCACGGCAGCGGATGTTGCAGTGGATGTCGCCGTTGCAACGAACGGTGTCGCGTCCGGTGTGGCAGAAGGCGGTTCTGTGGGCGATGGCGGCGCAGCGGGTAATGGCGACGGCAGTGCAGACGTTGCTGTCGGCGTGTTGGGGGTAGGCGCGTCTGTGGGCGATGGCGGCGGAGTGACAAACAGAACTTCCGGCGACGGACGCGCGGTCGCAACCACGACTGCCTCCTGCGGCGCCGGCGAGGTTCCGCCAAAACGCACCACCAGGATGATCACGCCGGCAAGGAAGGCAAGCGCTGCAAGGATCAACCGAACATTCGGACGCTGTGACGGAAACCAGTTCATGCGTCTCATTGCGGCAAACTACGTCGGTCAGCGATTGTACCGCGCTTCACGTTCGCCTGTCAATCACTTACGGTCTGCGCGCAGGTTGTTCACAGAGCAGAAACGAGCCACCCTTCCCAACGCGATAATCGTAATTGCGGTCACCGACCCGCAGGATAACATGGTACCCCTCGATCTGCACCTGCGGGTAGACCATCCCAGGCTGCGGGCAACCGAGCGATCCATCGTTCCAGAGCACCGCTTCTGCGCCGACCAGCATAATCGCTGACGGATCGCTCCCGCTCCGCGAGGCCAGATCACCCACCAGACGAGCGAGCAGGTCTGCAGGAAGAATAGCCTGCTCTCCGATGGTCATCGGCGGTGGCTGCACTTCAGGAACCGGTAGCGCCAGCGCAGTGACCTGTGGCGGTGGAGGGATTGGCGTCGCCGACGCGGCAACCGGCGTTGGCGGCGGTGCAGGAGAAGGAACGGAGGTGGCAGCGATTGATGGCGCACTCTCTGGGGTAGACGGAAGTGCCGCCGATGTGGCGATAGCAGAAGGCATAGAGGGTTCAACAGACAGGTCGGACGCGGGTTCCCCGGTAGGAAGCGGTGTTGCA
Source organism: Roseiflexus sp. (assembly GCA_041641515.1). GTDB lineage: Bacteria > Chloroflexota > Chloroflexia > Chloroflexales > Roseiflexaceae > Roseiflexus. Next base: position 10,253 of record JBEPYG010000099.1, on the reverse strand, counting down.
GAAGGCGGCAGTGACGGCTCACCCGTCGCAGGTGCAGGAGTATCGCTTAGCGTAGCGGCAGGCGCCCCACATGCAGCTAGCGCAATCAGCAGACCTCCGGTCAACAAGAAGAGACGCATTGTTCACCCCATCACCGCGAAAGGCATTGCGTGCCATCGACGTACCTGTCTTTTCAACGTTCAACCGGTGCAGTTTGTTCCATTGCAGAAAAAATCCCCGATCGCGCATCACCAGCGCGATCGGGGTGGAAGGCGCAATCGCCAGTGCTACCGCACCTTGATTGCACGCGCCTCATTGCCGGACGGAGCGTAGTAGAACATCAGCAGAATGCCGGACTCGGTGGTGGTTGCCGTCGAGCCGGTTGAGAAAATGTTCAGCGATGTGCTACCACTGGCCGGTACCGTCCCAAAACCCGAAGGACTCAGATAGAACGAGTCGACATACCGTGGCGCGCCGATCACCGTGCTCATGCCATCGATGTAACTCAACTCATTCCCTGTGAAATAGTTGTCGTAGACATACGCATCCACGTTGATCTGCTGTCCCAGCGATACACCACCGATCTGGCTGCCACAGATCGTCACGATCGTGTTCGCGCTGTTGGTTGGGTGGGCGGTGAAGAAGAAGGCAGTGTAAGGACCCGCCAGCGGACCGACAAAGAACGCATTCTGTCCGGAAGAGGCGAACGCTCCCACTTCGGCCGTAAAGCCAACGAAGTCGGGTGTGCCATCGCGATTGGTATCAAACAGCAGATCAATCTCCACCGGATAGTTCGAATGCGTAATGCGCTGATGGGTATTGATGGCGAACTGGATAACAGGCGTGTTCCCCGGGCAGACACCAGTGCCATCAAATGCCCGCACCCCAACGTACCGCAGATCCATCGGCGGCGCCTGCTGACCGGCACCCGGCGACGCAGTCACGAACGGGTTCTCACCGATCAGTGCGAAGGTTTCAACATCGACCGGGTTCACCCCGCTGTTGGTGAGCGTCGCAGTCGCCGACCCGCCACGCAATCGCACACTGGTCGGTGCGCGCACGTTGCCCGCCGCGCGCGGCAACACATGCCACGGCATCGTCAGGTCATTCGTCGTTCCCGGCGCATCAAGCACCAGATACCCGTCGTACTCGGGCAGCGTCAGTGCGTCGCCGTTGCCGCCGTTCAAACCAGAGTTCAGCGTCCAGGGGTGCAGTTTTGTCGGGTCGATCCGCAGTGCAATCGGGAAGGAACGCTGGCTGCGCGGCGGCACCGTAATCGTTGACGGTGCAACCGGGGTTACCGCACCGGTCGTCGCATCATTGGCAAAACGGAACGTAGGAAGAATTGAATACGTCAGCGGTGTATTCCCATAATTACGCACGACCACTGTACGTCTCAGTGTGGTCTCACGGGTCAGATCGACCATGCCGAACGACAGCGCGCCGCCGCGGCTCACACTCTCCCAGGCGCTCGCCTGTGCCGCGACTGCCCGGTCGATACGAATTTCACCGCCGCCGATGCGGGTAATCGGCGCCAGGGCTGGTCCGATGAAGACCGAGGGTCCGTTCAGGATACCGGTCTCCGCCGTATTCATCAGACGCGCCTTCAGTTCCCATGGCGAAAGTTGCCAGTTGGTGGCATTCATCAGCAACGCCGCCGCACCGGCAACCACCGGCGCTGCACCGGATGTGCCGCCGAATGGTTCGACACCATCGCCACTGCCGGCCACCGCCGAAATCGAAGCGCCAGGCGCGCCGATTTCCGGCTTGATAATCTGGCCGTACATCACCTGATTCCCATAGAACATCTGGCCCATTGCAGGACCGCGCGATGATGTTCCGACCACGCTACCAACGATACTGACCGGATTGGCGCCGTCGATGGTTGCAACATTGCCAACTCTTAGCTTGAGGGCATTACCTGCTGCTTGTGTAATAGAGAGGGTCGGAACGGTTGGGGCGCCACCGCCAAATCCGAACGATGGCGGCACCACACCGGCAACATTGTTTGCCACAATCACCGCAACGGCGCCGGCTGCCGCGCCATTGCTCCCCTTGATGCTCACTGCACAGGCGCCACGATCCACCAGAAGCACTCTTCCGGTCAGCGAGCCAGCCGGGAACGATGTACAACCGAGTGCGTTACCGAGAGAAGCGCCATAGATCAGATTGCCGGTAATGACCGTTGCTGGCTCGGGCGCCCATGGTTGCGCAATGCCGTAGACCGTCACACCGCTTACCGTAATCGGGAACACCTTATCGCGCGGCACTGCCGTCTGCGCCACCGAAAGCGCACTGCGCGCCGCCGAAGGCGTGCCGACGATATACGGGCGATCGGCGCTGTTGCCGGCTGAGGCGACCACCAGGATGCCGAGCGGCGTAATGGCATCGACCAGGACCGACAGATCATCATCGTAATTCTGACCATACGACGCGCCGAGTGACATGTTGACGATATGGACGCGGTCGTTGGTCATTCCATCGCCATCCGGGTCTGCCGCAAACTCCAGACCCTGCAGGAGCGCAATGCCGCTGCACGAAGACGAGACCGCCGAACAGACCTTGACAGCGTAGAGGTCAACCTTCGGCGCCACGCCGTTATTGCCACCGATAATATCGGCAACATGCGTCCCATGGCCCTCGAAGTCAATCGGATTCGGATCAGGAGCGAGCGGTCCATTGGGCCAGACTTCTCCGACAAAGTCGTAGCCGCCCTTGATGCGTGGAGCAGCGGGACCGAACAATGCCGGATCGGGCGGCGCAGCTGCAGCAGCGAGACAAGCTGGGTTGGCAGGATTTGGCACGATCGTTTCATCACCGCAGTATGCCAGCGCATAGGCAGCCGGCGTGCCCGGACCGTCGAACGCAGCGTGCGTGTAATCGATACCGCTGTCGAGCACGGCAACACGCACATCTTCGCCTTTGAACGCGAGGTCCTGGACTGCGGGCGTAGCTCCGATGTACGGAACAGTTTCATTCAGATCGCGCTCATAGTTCACCACCGCATTGATGCGTGTCACCTCGACATCACGCGCGATCGTGGGCAGTACTGCGGCATCGACTTCGACGATCAATGCGTTGAGCCCGATACGCAGGCGTGCATACTCTGTGACCGTCGGGTCGATTGCCCGGATGCGGCCAAGCACCCGATCCTGCTGCGCGCGCACGCGATCGACCTGTGCGACCTGTGCTACGCCCTCCTCAACCTTTGCCGCCGGATTCTCGCGAAGCCGGATGACAACCTGCTGCCGCCCCGTGGCGCCCTGCAGGGTGGGCGACAATACACTACGCGGATTTGTAGCTTCGACCGGGGTTTCCAGACGTAACTGGTCAATACGCGCCGGATCGATCTGAGGGGGAGCGACCTGTGCCGTCGCCGGAGCAACCGACGCAAATGCCAGGAGGAGCGCAAGCGCTACCACCAGCACGCGGAAAGGGGTTTGTCGACTCATAGCACCTCTTCCTTGTTGCAGAACAACACTGTTACCCAAACGATATGCGTGAAGAATGCACGATCCCGATCGCGATCAGAAGCATGTCGTGGATCGAGCTGAACCAACCTCCTTTCCAGGTTGCAGCGGGGCATGATGCCCGTACACGCGACGAACCAGCCGCGCTGGCAACGCATCTGCCGCAGGGATAAACAGGTTCAGATCTTAACTGTGCACATACATTATACCTGCAATGACCAGACCTCTGAATGTGCTTCTTATGAGTGGAGCACAGTACATTCTGGCTTCCTGATCACCAAAACCACTTGTTGATGTCAGAGGACAAGATGAAAAGATTTTTAAGTTATGCTCACTTTCATCACACTTTCCCTGATAACAATCTTTTCATCAAGGATTCGGGGAAACCCCACGATGCGCGTCCTGATGCTATAAAACGATATGATCGGTGCAATCGTCGTGAACTTGAATTTTTGCGGGGCTTGTCTTATGATAATCCGCATCCGGGATTGTAACTCGAGCATATTTGTCAGCCACGTGCCGCGAATCTGGCGAATGCCCGTATTCGCAGCTTGGTATGGTTGTGCGCTCAACGAAAGGAGGTGGGCGCGGCGTTTTGTGCTTGCCACGTAAAACGGGATCGCCTTCGAATTCGTTGTCCAGCAGACAGGAAGAGGCTCTATGAAACGCTATCCCCTACGCACAAGTCTTGCACTGACGGCGCTGATGCTGGCGCTGATCCTGTCGGCATTGTTTCCGCTGCGCGCCGTCGAGGCTCAAACCCGCCCAAACCGTCCGACACCCGGAACGCCGCTTACGATCGAACCGGCAACGATGGTCAGCCGTGAGGATCTTGCAGTCAACAAGAACCTGGCGGTATCACGCGATGGAACGCTGGCAAGTGTGTTCCTCAAGATCAATTCGCCGTCGCTGGCGACATACATGGCGCAGAATGGCATCACAGATATGAATGCGCCCGCTGCTCAGAGTTACCTGCGCCAGTTGAACGCCGAACTCGACGCACTGGTTGCGCAGGCGAAGCAGCGTGTTCCCGGCTTGCGCGTCACGCACCGGTTCGACCTGATTGTCGGTGGCGTCTCTGTCGTCGCGCCGGTCGGTGAGATCGACAAATTGCGGCGTCTGCCGAATGTTGTGGATATTATTAATGACCGTATCGAGCGGATCGAGACGTATCGCACACCGGCCTTCATTGGCGCCACCACTGCCTGGGGGAAAGGCGGCGGCTCAGCCTTTGCCGGTGAAGGGGTGATCTTCGGCGTGCTCGATAGCGGGGTGTGGCCGGAACATCCATCGTTCTCTGACCCTGACCCGCTCGGTAAACCTTATGCGCCGCCACCGCCAGCGCCAGGCAACCTCGGCGGCGTTCGCGACTGCAACTTCGGCAGTTCAACTCCCGGCGACGCGCCATTTACCTGCAATAATAAACTGATCGGCTCGTACCGCTTCATGACTGCCTACGACTTTTTCGTCGGCACGGAGTCTTACGAGTTTCGTTCCGGACGCGACGATGACGGTCACGGCACCCACACCGCCTCGACCGCAGCCGGAAACCGCGGCGTTTCGGCCAGCGATGGCAGTCGGGTGTTTGGCGTCATTTCCGGCATTGCACCACGCGCCTATATCGTGAACTACAAAGTCTGCGGCGAGCTGGGCTGCTTTACCACCGACTCGGCGGCAGCTGTCCAGCAGGCGATCCGCGACGGCGTGCACGTGATCAACTTCTCGATCAGCGGCGGAACCAATCCGTACAGCGATGTGGTTGCGCTGGCCTTCCTCGACGCCTACAATGCCGGTATTTTGGTGTCGGCTTCTGCCGGCAATTCCGGGCCAGGCGCCGATACGGTCAACCACCGCGCGCCATGGGTCGCGACGGTTGGCGCCAGCACCTCGGATCGGTCGTACCTCAGTACCCTGACGGTGCAAGGGGTGAGTGGAACGTTCACGGCGGTCGGTGCGTCGAGTGGAGCTGGAATCTCGACTCCTGCCCAGGTTGTGGTGAACACCGGCGACCCACTCTGTCTGAATCCGGCTGCGCCGGGGAGCTTCACCGGCCAGATTGTCGTCTGTCGGCGTGGCGTCATCGCTCGCGTGGCTAAGAGCGCAAACGTTGCCGCTGGCGGCGCCATCGGGATGATCCTGTACAACCCCTCGCCGAGCAGCCTCGATGCCGATTTTCACGTCATTCCCACCGTTCACATCCAGGCGAGCGACGGCGCAGCGCTGCTCTCCTTCCTGACTGCCAATCCCGGCGCGACTGCCACCTTTACCGCCGGTGCGCCTGGTCCGATCCAGGGTGACGTGATGGCTGGCTTCAGCTCACGCGGCGGACCCGGTCAGACTCTTGGTGTCAGCAAACCCGACGTGACCGCGCCCGGTGTGAACATTCTGGCCGGCTATACCGCCATCGAGTATGGCTCGCCAGTGCCGCAGTTCGCCTTCCTCAGCGGAACCTCGATGTCGAGTCCGCACAACGCTGGCGCTGCCATTCTGCTGAAATGGCTGCATCCTGACTGGACGCCTGGACAGATCAAATCGGCGCTGATGACCTCCGCAAAGGCAGCCGGCGTCTTCAAAGAAGATGGGGTCACTCCATTCACACCCTTCGATGCCGGATCTGGCCGGATCAACCTGCGCAAGGCGTGGGATGCAGGACTGACCTTCGATGAAACCGGCGCCAACTACGTCACCTTGAAAGACGAGTTGTGGAAGGCGAACTATCCCAGCCTGTACGTTCCGAAGATGCCGGGCCTGATCACGGTCAGCCGCACCGTGCGCGAGGTGTCGGGCTACAACAGCTTCTACAAGAGCCGGGTGACGTATCAGGCCGGTCAGCCGCGCGATTTCACGGTCACCGTGCCGAAGGAGTTCTTCGTGCCGGCGAATGGTACGTACACATTCAACATTACGGTTGACGCACGCGATGTGCCGATCGGCGCCGTGCGCCATGCCGTGGTGACCTTCACCGAAATCAACGGCTGCCAGGTGCGCTTCCCGATCACGATTGTGCGTGGTGAGCCAGACATTCGCATGGAGAAGCGGTGCGATCCGGCCACCCTTGCGTTGCGCGGCACAACCGACTGCACGATCACGATATCGAATGCCACCTTCTCAAACGCGACGGTAACGTTGAACGACACCCTGCCCCGCCAGTTGAAGCTGGTCAGCGGCAGCGTAACCGGCGGCGCAACTGAGAGTGGCAATGGCATCACCTTCAACGGAACACTGACCGGCGCCGCGCCGCCCGACGTCAGCGCCGGACGCCTGTCGTTCAACGGTTATCTCTCGCTGGCCGGTCTCGGCGCATCCCCCAACGTGACGCTCGGCGATGAGACGATTGCGACCTTCTCGCTCTCGCGACCGTTCCTGTTTGGTGGGCAGAGCTACACAACAGTTTCGATGGTCAGCAACGGCTATGCAGTTGTTGGTGGCGGCACGGCAGCTGATGTCGCGTTTATCAACCGCACCTTCCCCAACCCGGCGCGCCCGAACAACACCCTGGCTGCGTTCTGGACCGATCTGGACGGCAGCGCTGGAGGCAATTACTACGCCTACACCGTTGGCTTCGGCCCATGCAGCAACCCGGCCAATGCGTGCTGGCTGATCCTGGAATGGGAGAACGCGCCGAACTGGGGTGACGGCGAACTGAATACCTTCCAGATCTGGATCGGGTTGAATGGCGTCGAGGACATCACCTACTCCTACGGACCGACGCTCTCTGATGGTGATAGCGGCTTCGTAACCATCGGTGCCGAGAATGCTTTCGGCAACCGCGGCGCGAACATCTACAGCAACGACGGCTTCGGGCCGGTGATCGGAACCATTCCAACCGCTGGATCGAACGACGTCTACATTGAAACCACCCCCGGCTCACCTGGACAGACGGCGACGATTACGTTCCGCGCCCAGGGTGTCCGTACCGGCGTCTGGACGAACTACGCGGAACTGACCAGCCCATCCTTCTTCGGAACATACATCAAGTCGTTCCGTGGCGAGGTGGTGCGGCCGTAAACCGTCGGTTGTCATTCGCAATCAAAAACCCCTCTCCGTTTTCGGAAGAGGGGTTTTTGGTCTGGAATAGCCTGGGTATAAGAGGTTGACTATTCGTCAAAATGGCGGTCTTATGCCGTTGTTGATTTTAGATTTTAGCATGCTACGCCTGGCATCACAGACCCTGAAACCACATGTGGTCATGCAGCATGATCAACGATAACTGGTATTACGGGTTACCGCGCGGTCGATGGACTGTTCCGCCGATCTGCGGACCTGCCTGAGGATCGCACAGGAACATCCGGTTCTGTCCATCGCCGTGGTAATGGTAGATCTTCCCATTTGCGCGCAGTTGCAGCAGGACGCCTTCAACGAGCACCTGGGGGTACATCATCCCCGGCTTCGGGCAACCAAGCGAGGTGTCGGGCCAGGTGACCGCTTCAACCTGTACAACCTCGATTGCCGACGCATCGATCCCCAGACGCTGCGCCAGGTCCTGCCTAGCTGCATCGATCTGTGTGTCCATCGCTGCGCCGAAGGGGGGTGTAAGCGGCTGCGCATTGTACGGCGGCACAGGACGAACAGGTTCATTTCCCTGGTCTGGTGTGGGCATCGGTGTCTCCTCTCGTGGCAAGGCAGTAAGAACAGGCGGAACGGCAGGGGTTGTTGGCACGTCAGATGCCGGCATCGGTGTTGCGGGCAAAGCGGGAGATGCAGGCGGCGCTGTGGGATCGACAACCACAACCTGACCGGGCACGCCTGTAGCTGCTGGTGGCTGTGTAGGCTGTGCAGATGCCGGCTCGGACGCCTGTGTTGGTTGAGGAAGTGTGGCGCCTGTACCGGCGCTGCCACACGCTGCCAGCAGCAATGTCCATACGAGCAGAGCCACAATCATCGAACGCATATGCATTCCTCACACTCTTGACGCATGATGCTCTGCCTTTCATAACGTGCGGCTAACCTGTTTTGTTCCCGATCACACGTTGCCCCCACGACCCGTGAGGTCGGGCGGGAACGTGTCCGGCGTGTGCAGCGTTTCGTGCCGCCGGCGCGGGTCAGTGGCAGCGCCTGGTCACTGGCGGGAGACCTCAAGGGTCGGGTAGGGGTTCACGTGCCCCCACGACCCTTGAGGTCGGGGTGTGGTCGTTGGCGTGGTTAGGAAGCGTGGCGTCGGTGACGTATGCTGGCAGAGACGCATCTCCGGCGGAGACCTCAAGGGTCGGGTACGTTCAACGTTCAACGTTCGCACGTTCAATGTTCAACGTTCGCACCTTCACCTGCTCGTCTGCGCCGACGCCGAAGATCAGGCGCACGCCGCGGTCATAGGTGAAGTAACTGTACGCCCAGTTCAGCAACACCAGCGCCCGATTGCGGAAGCCGACCAGTTCCATCAAATGCACGAACAGCCAGCCGACCCACGCGGGCCAGCCGGTCAACTGGATGCCGAACGCATCGAGCACCGCCGCGCTTCGCCCGATCGTCGCCATTTGCCCCTTGTCGAAGTAGCGGAATGGTTTCATCGGGTTGCGCCGGGTGCGCGCGATGATGTTGCGTGCTGCCTGCTCCCCCATCTGAATGGCGACCGGCGCAACCATCGGGTACGGGACGCCAGGACGGTATCCCTCAAGATACGCCATATCACCAATCACGAACACATCTGGATGCCCTGGCAGGGTGAGCGTCGGCTCGATCTTCACCCGCGCACCACGTCCCAGCGTAACGCCAAGCGCTTCCGCCAGCGGCGATGCGCGAACCCCGGCTGCCCAGACAATCGTTTCTGCTGCCAGTTCTGTGCCATCTTTGAATGCCAGCACACCAGGACGCACGTCCGCCACCGGTGCATTCAGGCGCACATCCACCCCCATCCGCCGCAACCGGTCTAACGCCGCGCGCTGCAACGACTCCGGGAACATCGCTAGTACCCGGTCGGTCGCCTCGACCAGCACCACGTGTGCCTGGTGCACATCGAGCATTGGGTAGTCTTTGCGCATCACGTGGCGGATCAGTTCGACGAAGGCGCCTGCCAGTTCGACTCCGGTCGGACCGCCCCCAACGACGGCGAAGGTCAGTAGCGCAGCTCGTCGTGTTGCGTCCTGCTCGGATGCGGCGCGCTCGAAACAGTACAGGATATGGTTCCGCAGCCGCTGCGCTTCGTCGAGGTCCTTCATGCCCAGCGTGTACTGCTCGAACCGGTCGTTCCCGAAAAAGTTGGTGGTGCTTCCGGCTGCCAGCACCAGATAGTCGTAGGGCACAGAACCAACATCGGTCAGCACCGTGCGCCGCTCGAAATCCACGCCGCTCACCTCGGCAAGCAGAAAACTGGCATTGCGGTAGCGTCGTAGAATTGCGCGTACCGGATACGCGATCGACTCCGGCTCCAGACCGGCGGTCGCCACCTGATAGAGGAGCGGCCAGAAGCCGTGGTAGTTGGTCCGGTTGATCATCAGCACATCGACATCGGCGTTTGCCAGTTCGCGCGCCGCTGCCAGGCCGCCGAACCCGGCGCCGACGATCACCACGCGCGGCCGCGCGCGCGACGAAGCGGGCACGCCGTTCTGTTTGTATGTATCACGCACCTTTTCAACGGGTCGTGTTTCAATCTCGGTTTCGATCATCGGTTGTCACCTTCTTTCGTGAAGTTGTTCACAAACTATATCACCAGTTGCTTTGTCAGTCAACACCCTGGGTTACTGTAAGTGTTACGGTCCAATATATCATCCCTTCCAGCTCGCGCCGGCGAGTTTCGCCCGGTTGGGGCGCGGCGCTGCCGTACTCTGACGGAGTTGTGCCCCAGAGCGTGGGAGCGCCTCGTCCACG
>JBEPYG010000098.1:0-12372 GCA_041641515.1 Roseiflexus sp. | reverse complement strand
GCGATCAGCGGCGTGTGCGTCGGTGTACCGGAGCGCTGTCGCTTCGAAGCGCCTGCAAATGTAATTCGTCCGCGTCTGCCAATTGCCACGCTGCGTAGCGATCTTCATCACCGCCACTGGTCGGACGCGACTACTCTTGAGACTCCGGCGTTCGCCCTTGCACCCGCCGACTCACCTGGGCTGCTTGCACTACACAACGATACCGTGGGCGAAACGCTGGCATGCTGGTATGCCGATACGTCCCATCCGGCGCGTCCGCGCGTCGAAGGCGATGGCAGCGCCGTCACCCTGCTCCACGAGATCCGGATCGCTGAACGCCTGCGGATCGAAGTGGCGTTGTCGGTCGGTGTGCAGATGATTCTGGTGGAACAGGCGCCCTGGCATGAGGCATTGCCGCGTATTCGCCAGATGATGTCACACGGACGAGCCACTCCTCCGACGCCCCCTGAATGGCTCGCAGATGCGGCAATATTCGTCACCCACCCGGTGCGCTATGGCGGGTTCGATGGGATGATCGAGGCGCTCGATGCGATCCAACGCCTCGGCTGCGCTACAATCAACCTCCTGCCGGTGCACGACATCGCCGCGCCCAATCAGCATGCGGTGGAGTGGTCTTCGACGCAACCGGAAGACCTCTATGCGCTGCGCGCGTTCTCTGCTCTGGATGAGTCATATGGCGGCATCGAAGGGTTGCGCCGCCTGGCCGGCGCCGCGCATGCGCGCAATATGCGGGTGGTGATCGACCTTCCGCTCTCCGGATGCGCCGCCGATTCGCCATACGTTCAGAATCATCCGGAATGGTTCTGTCTGGATCAGACGGGACAGTTCATTCGCTTTTCCGGTGAGGTCGATACGCTCTACTTTGACTGGCGCAACGCCAGTTTACGTTCGCTCGTCATCGGTGAAGCGATGGCGTTGATGGAACAGACCGGCATCGACGGCTTTCGCGTGCTGGTGGCGCGCGATGTGCCGCCGGGATGGCCGCTCGGCGCGGCAGTTAGCGGAAGCAGCAGTATGGGCGTGACGCGCATGATCGAAGAGTTGTATGCCGTTATGCGTCAGCGTCGTCCCAATGCGGCGCTGCTCACCGATCTGGCAGGACCATTGCTAGCATCTGCGCGGGATCTGCTCATCGATGAAGCTGCACACTACATGTTCACCTATCTGGCAATCGGGCGTCTGAGCGTGCCCGAAATGCAGCACTGGCTCACCGACGCACTGGCAGCCGGCGACCCTGGAACACTGCGCGCCTGCTTCACCGAGAACCATCATTCGTGTGTGAGCAATCCTTTGGCGGAAGCGCTGCGCGGTTCGCGCGCAGCTCGAATGATCCTGGCAGGAATGATTGGGTTCGGATATGTGCCGCTGATTCGCGCCGGACAGGAACAAAATCAGGACGACCGGGAATTTATCATGCGTCTGCTCGATGCACGTGCGCGCAGTGTGGCATTGCGACGCGGAACGGTCGAACCCGAAGGCGCGCGCTGCAACGATCCGGCAATCTTCGTTGTGCTGCGCCGCCACGAGGAAGAGTGCGTCGTCACTCTGCTGAACGCCAGCCCAATGGGCCGTCAGGCGATCCTTGAATTGCCCCGCTCCCACTTGTCAGACGGTGAGTACCGGGTGAGCGACTTGCTCGATGAGCCGTTGGGAGACGGAGATACCGGCATTCTGTTGCACTGCGACGACCTGACAGCGTTTCCCGTCACCCTAGGTCCGTTTGCTGTGCGCTTCCTGGCGTTGCGTCCCGTCGGACCTCCAGTCCTCCATTCCGTCAATGGCGATGGACAGCAAGAACCAGGAACCAGGAACTAATACCATTTTAGATTACTACGCCTGGCGTCACAAAGCCCGAAACCACATATGGCAACGCAGCATTATCAACGATAGTTGGTATAAGCGCCAGGAACCGGTAACTGTGTGCCAGGAACCAGCAACCGCGCACCAACAATCCAGTAATAAAAACCCAATAAACCAAAAACCAGGCGATCAGTAATCAAAAAATCTAACAATAAAAAACCCGGCAAATAAAGTGCCACGAACCAAAATCAACACAATCCAGTCAATCAGGTGCCGACCCCAACACAATCAAGTAATCAACACAATCCCGCCAATCAAGCAATCAAAACCCACGTTGCTCCTCCATCACCGCCGCAGCGCACTTTTCACCACTGATCATGGCGGCATTCAGACTGCTAGCTTCGGTAAACTCACCGGCAAAAAAGAGCCCCGGTCGTCCACTCCGATTGTCGGGCAGCAGCGGATGAATGCCCGGCGCCTGCGGGAACTGTGCGTAGGAGATGCGATAGAGCCGCAACGGTTGATACCCTTCGAGCGCTGTCAGCGCTGCGGTATCGCCGGCGAACATACGGCGCAGATCGGCGAGCGTCGCGCGGTAAAGGTCGTCGTCGCTCAACGAACTGGCGCCGAGGATGGTTGCGCTCAGCAGATGGCGTCCTGGCGGCGCATATTCTGGCGCAACATTGCTGATCATCTGTGCATTGTTGACGAGCGCGTCGGGAGCGGCGTTCAGGGCGATCTTGCGTCCCTGATACAGCGGCGCACTTCCGCCAAAGTAGAGCGTGATCGTCTGAAGCGCGCCCTGTGGCATCGGCAGACCGCTCAAACGCGCCGCTTCGGGTGCTGGCGTCGCCACCACCACCGCGTCGGCGAACACTTCCTCACCCGACGCCAGCTGCGCGCCGGTGACCCGTCCATTATCGGTGATGAGTTCGGCGACCGGCGCATTCAACCGGATCAAACCGCGTTCCAGGAGCGCATCGCCGAGCTGCCCGGCGATCGCCCCCATGCCGCGCGCGGGGAGTGCAGCCGGACCTTCACTCAGCATCTTGAAGTCGAAGCGGAAGCACTTGGCGCTGGTGCGCAAGCTGCGGTCGAGAAAAATCCCGCCGTAGAACGGTCTGAAGAAGGAATTGATCGTCTGTTCGCTGAACCCGAGACGGCGCAGATAGGAGAGGGTTGTCTCATCTTCGCCCTCCAGCACCTCGTCGATCGAACGGCGACGCAGATACTGCGCAAGGAGCAGGACCCGCGCCTTGTCGAGGGGCGGCACAACCGGCGTAAGCGCCGCATCGAGCGCCGCTGCCCGATCCCGGAATGGATCGGTCAGAACGAAACGCTTCCCCGCCAGACAGATGATTGCCCCCGGGTCGAAGCGTCGCAACTGCAGCGCATCCAGATCGAGGTGGCGCCGAGCCGCCGGGTATGACTCAAACAACACCTGAAACCCGCGGTCGAACGTAAAACCGTCAGCGTGGTCGGAGCGAACCCGTCCGCCAATCCCATCGCTGGCGTCCACAATCGTCACCTGCACGCCGAGCGTATCGAGGATTCGCCCACAGGTCAATCCGGCGAGACCCGCGCCAATAATCAGTACATGCATAGGCAATGTGCTTGTCTCCAGTATGAACTATCCCTCAATTGCGTATGCTTGACAAAATGAATGATGAGTGAAAAGATGCCTGGGAAGCAGTCGTCTGGTGAGTCGGCTTGAGCGCTACTGCGCACCGCCAGACCCATTATAAAGCAAAAAGGTATCAATGATGGCTACGAATCCTCTCTCGCTCCAGATGTACACGCTGCGCGACCTGGCGGCAACCGATTATCCCGGCACATTGCGGAAGGTGAAGGAGATCGGATATGGTGCGGTCGAAATCGCAGGCTTCGGCGGCATGAGCGCTGCCGCGCTGCGTCGCGAACTCGACGAGATCGGGCTGGTCGTTTCCGGCGCCCATGTACCGATCGAGATGCTGGAGAACCAACTCGAAGCTGTGATTGCCGATATGCAGACCCTTGGCGCGCCGTACCTGATCTGCCCGTGGATGCCACCAGAGCGCCGCTGCAGCGCCGACGATTACCGCGCGCTGGCGCGCGTCCTCACCGGTATCGGCGCAACCGTCGCCGACGCCGGATTGACCTTTTGTTACCATCACCACGACTTTGAACTGCAACCCTTCGGCGACACGACCGGGTTGCATCTTTTGCTCCACGAATGCGAGCTCGGCGCCGTGGCATTCGAGATTGACGTGTACTGGGCCGCTTACGCAGGCGTCAATCCGGTGCAGTTGATCAACGAGTTTGCCGGACGTGCGCCGCTCATTCACCTGAAAGACATGGCGCCCGGCAGTCGAACATTCGCCGAGGTCGGGCATGGCACGCTGGACATCCCCGCCATCGTGAGCGCCGCGCGCGCCGCCGGCGCGCAGTGGTTCATCGTCGAACAGGACGTCTGCCAGCGTCCGCCGCTCGAGAGTGTGCGGATGAGTTATGAGTACCTGAAGAATCTTGGATCGATGGGGACCTGAAACTCCTCTGTCGAACCAGACGCATTCTCTGTAATGCTTTTGTTACGCTCTCCCCTCTATAATTTGTGCGGGATGTCACGGCTATCCTTAGTCGTGACATCAAGATGTTTGACCGAAAAACAACAATAACTGACGGTTACGGAATGTAACCGGCTGATAGTAAAGTCACGGCATGATAGCGTTGCATAGACACCCAGACGTACCAGACGCAACGACGCCAGGACTCAGGTTGCGCAGCCAGCTCCGCGCTGGCAGTCCTCTTGGTGACGCAATTGCCGATGTAACCCACACGCTTGGGATCGACCGGTTGACTCACGCCTTCACTGCACTGACTGGCGTCGACTGCGGTTGCGCAGACCGTCGTCGCCTTCTCAATCGACTCTTTCCCTGACGGGGCAGGGTCTACCAATGAAATATCGCAGCGGTCTTCACACCCAACATATCGCCCAGACTGCCGATGTCGCTCCACCTCGACAGGCGCCGCAACCACGGATTGCTTCTGGACTGTCCTCGCTGTTTTCGCCGACCCTCCTGACCGGCGCTGCTGTGCTGACCGGTTTGGGCGCACTGGCATGCTCTACTGCCCCTTCACCATCAACCAATGGCGCTCTGCTTGCACACCGCAAGGCAATGCAGGTTGAACACTCGCAGTTCCCTGGCGGATTTCTTCAGCGGATACAGGATCTGGCGCTGGTCTATCGCTTTTCACGACCTGCTGCTCAGACGACGTCAAAGCCGGCAACCGGCGCGCGTTATTGGGAACTTGATACATTGCGCGGTCTGGCGATCAGTTTGATGATCGGTCTCCATGCGCTGATGGTTGGTGAACTGGCAACGCCATTCCTTGCCGGAGCGCCAGCGCTCTGGAGGGCGATGACTCTGCCGATTTGCTATGGTCCTATGGCCGGTTTTCACACAGCCGCTCTCTGGCATCACCCCGGTCTCGGCATTGGCCGTCTCGACGAGCAGGCGCGACGGCAACCAGTGCTGAAAGCGGCGTTGATGGCGGGATATGCTGCTATCGCAACAGTCGTGCTGAGCGCAGTGCAGGCGCTTGGAATGGTCGCCGAGGCCTTTATGGGCATTGCCGGTCTGAGCCTGGCAGTCAGTCATCAGCGGCTCAAAGCGCGTGGACTATCACGCTGGAAACGGATCCGTCACCACGTTGCGCGTGGCGCCAGCTTATTTGCGCTGGGAATGGGATTGACCGCGTTCACATGGCTGCTCTTTCCCGATCGGGTTATTATCTTTGGCATTCTGCACCTGTTAGGCTCATCGTTGATGCTGGCGGCGCCCTTTCTCGAATTGCCGCCCTGGATCAGCATTGTCGCCGGTTTTGGCATTCTGGCTGCCGGGGTCTGGATCACGCCACATATGCCTGCTCTTGGACCATGGGCTATTCCTTTTGGCTTCGGACCGCCGAGTCGCGCCATGCTCGATTACTTCCCGCTCGTGCCATGGGCAGGCATGCTCTTGCTGCATACCGGGATTGGTCGCCTGATCTATCGTGAAGACGGTCGGCGCGTCTTCAGTTTGCCCGATCTCTCACAGACTCGACCGATACAGGCTCTTTCCAGAATTGGTCGCAACTCGCTCAAAATGTATCTCGTCCAGTCTCCTTTTACCTTTGGAGGAATGGGAGCGCTCTCGTGAAACGAGTTCATTCTGATCAATCATCGCTGCTGCACCGTTCGATCCTGTTGTTTTTGATAGCAGCGCTTCTGATTGGGTGCGGCGGTCAACCCGGGCCAACGCCGACTCCGAGTAGCCCGTTATTGACAGGCAATATTGAACCGGCGCCGACTGCAAGTGGTGTGGAGGCGCCACCGGCTGTCGGCGCGACGGTCGCCAGGATCGGGTTTCGACCCGATGTGCATGGCTTTCAATTTGAAAACTATAGCAATGAATATCCCAACAGCGATCTGACCGTCAACGAACTGCGCCAGATGTTTGGTGATGTGGTCTGTGCCCGTATACAGAACGGGAACTGTGTTCTCAAACCCAATGCCAGGCTCTGGATGCAGGAAATCAACAATGCGATGCTCGGCGGTCACTGTGAAGGGATGTCTGTGCTTAGTCTCGCCTTTTTCGCCGGACGTGAAGATCCTGTCCGCTACGGCGGCAGTCCGCCTTTCAGCCTGCAACCGAGCGCGCCATTGCTGCGCCGGATCGCGTACTACTGGGCGACACAGACGCTTGATCCGGTGATCATGGCAACCATACGCGGTGCGCCTAAGGACATTCTGGCGGCGCTGCAGGAAGCGTTTGTTGCGGGTAACGAGCTGTACACGATCGGCATCTACCAGGAAGGGGTGGGTGGTCATGCTGTGACCCCTTATGCCATCAGCGACCAGGGTGGCGGTATTTATTGGATCCATGTCTATGACAACAACTTTCCCGGACAGGAAAAGTATATCGAAATCGACACCAACGCCAATACATGGACGTATGCACTTGCGGCGCTTAATCCTTCCGACGACGCTGCGCCGTGGGGTGGGGATGCCGATACCTTCACCCTCGAAATCACGCCGCTCTCGATCCGCGATGACCCGATGCCCTGTCCCTTTTGCACTGAAACGAGCAGCAGCGCCTCTTCCGATCCGAATCTCTTCTTCAACGTTGCCGGTCAGACCAGTTCGAGCCGATCAACCATTGTAGCTGTCACCTCGCGGAGTCGCGGCGCCAGCGTCAGCGATACCCAGCGCAGCGTGTCGGCGCCCGGCATCCAGCCGGTCGTGACTACGGCCAATGGCCAGCGAGTGGGAGTCATCAATGGTCGAACTGTCAACGAAGTGCCTGGTGCGCGAGTCGTGCGGTTGCGCGGAGTGCTTTACAATAACCAGCCGCCATTGATTATCTTGCCCGCCGGTCTTGATGTAACCATTTCTTACACGGTCAGCGACCCGTCCGCCGACCAGGAACATGTGTCGATTGGGGTCTTTCGACCCGGAACGACCTTTGTGATCGATGGTATGCAAACTCGTCCTGGTCAACAACCGGAAATTCAACTGACTGGAAAGACATCGTTTGCAGTCAAGTCCAATGGTCCGTCTCAACCCAGATTCTGGCTGGGGCTAGACGCAAAGACGAACCAACTCTTCCAGATCAATTCCTTTGCCTTTGATAGCCAGACAACACTGCAGATGCAGGTCGATCCTGACGATGGTCGATTTACCGTTGGCGGTGATCAGAGCGCTTCTGGATCGTACAATCTCATGATTGTGACGCTCGATCAGGCAGGTGAACGAATCTTTGCCTCCAGTCAGATCGGCGCCGATGGTGATCTTACCTTTGATTTCGGGTCGTGGACGGGCAGTGGTCCGATGAATGTGTTCGTTGACCAGGATGGCGATGGTCAATCTGAAGCAACTCTTAACCTCGAGGATGAAGGATTAGCATCTTTATTAGCCGGTGATGCCGATCTGTCCCAAGCAGAGGCGATAGCGTTGCTGGAGATGGTTGGTGAGTATGCTTCAGCTGATGAGATGGTCAGTCTTATCGAGAAAGGCGGTATTCCGGTGGCAGATCTTGCTGACCTGTTGAGCGATCTGTCGCCTGATGCAATAGGAGAAATCGTCGATGGTCTTGCGCTCTCTCCAGAGGAGCAGTCCCAATTGCTCGAAGAATTGAGACAAGACGAGGGTTCCGGCGGCGGGGAAGACAGCGGCGGCGGGGAAGACAGCGGCGGCGGGGAAGACAGTGGCGGCGGGGAAGACAGTGGCGGCGGGGAAGACAGTGGCGGCGGGGAAGACGACAATGGGGGGGATAACTAGCTGGGTAGCGATCAGCATTACCGCGACATCACGAGACATCATGAATCGATCCAGGCGCCATCAAGTGAACAAACACTCTAACCGCAGCAGTCCGCGACATTGCACAGCAGACCGCGTTGTCAGACCGGTCGTTACATGAAAGTGAAGGAATGTGATGGGCAAAACTGTGGTTAACTCGATACACCAGAAACGTTCTTCTACTAGGTCACGCGCTGTTCAATCCGCTAGTCAGCGTGGTTTGCGACGACAAACGATAGTGCGTAGCGGCAGCAATAACGTTTACGCATTAACCCGACCGGAAGATGTGGGACCGAATTTCAGTAGATAGAGGTGTCGCGTGGTATCTGAAGTGCACAATTATGCAACTCCAGGTTGTGACTCTCCGCAGTGCGTAGTGCATTGCAATCTGCATCGTTGCATCAGTACAGATCTGAGCGAGGTGCGACCACGTGTCGAACAGTACGGGCAGCCTCACCGGCATTGCTGCACCAGTGCAGGTCTGAGGCATCGATCGGCTCTGCGTAGCGGTAGCCTCAATCACGTGAATAGTCGGGTGTTTGAGACACCGGATGATTACAACCAGATCACTCGCTAACTGAAACAGGAGTAACCGGACATGTCAACATCTTCTTCAGCCAACAAAGAGTGTTCATCCAGGCGGTCAACTGAGGTCTGCTCACTGCCGCAACGTTCGGCTGACAGTCTCCCTGGTCTGAGAAAGCAGACGAAACTACGTGTGGGGAGTACTGCCAAATATCAACCAAGTCTGGAACAGCATACACCTTGATCCATTCGCAATCTGATAGATAGGAAGGGGCGTTTTGATGCCACAGGCTCTGGTGCGCCAGGGGAGAGCGGCGGTTCTGGCACCCACAGAATCAGTGGAGGTGAGCATACCAGTGTCATCGCATCCGCATCGTTCAACCTTGCCGACAATGTCTGGCATACGTCGACAGACAGCGATTCGAAGTGGCTGCACAGTCACGCCGGGTGGAGTGCAGTGTGCACTCGGTTCAAGTTTTGGAGTGGCGGTCACTCAGCCTAGGTAGCCTTGACCGGGTTGACACAGAGGAGGGATAGATGCCAATCACACAGGTGACAAAGTCTAGGAATACGCAACCAAGCATATCGGTCACCAGATCTGAGAACCGGTCTAGCGTGGTTACACCCCTGCCAGGATTGTCATTACGCACAGATATCCGAAGCGGTAGCCAACAGACGTCTGATGAGTCGCTTCGACAGCAGGTGTGACCGGCTGGCAGCCTTTGTACCCATATGTAACCATTCGTGCGCACTCCGAGTGGCTTTGTTGTCTGTGAACGCAATGTCTGGCATCGTGATATGGGCAGCCAGGATCCAAGAACGCTTTAGACATGCAGCACTGGTCGATGCTTACCGGCGCCTTGTGCTGCGGCAATACGTTGGAGTGCGGGGTAAACGGTATATGCTGATCGTCCATGTCTCATGCTGTCGTACCGAAATCATGTATCCGCGGCACAGTAGTCACTTCGCTGGAAAATCAAGGGGAGTCTATGCCTAATTGTTCACCATTCTCTCTCTTTATGCGTCTTACCAACCCGATAAAGCAATCGGTTGTTGCGCCACGGAGACCGCCTTTCGTTGTTTCAGCGGTTCGGTCCGGGCTTGCTCACCGTACCCGTCTGTGCAGTGGGAGCGGCGGTTCACGCTGCGTAAGCACTCCCGATGGCACAGTTCGTTGCCCATAACGACCTATCGCGTCAATCACTTCAACCGCCGCGTCAGCAAGCACTGCCGACGGTACAGTCCGTTGCTCATAACGGGCTTTGAACATGTCAGAAGGTCGGCGATTGAACGGCTCTGCCTCGCGTGCTCTATAGAAGAGCAATCTATGATGAGAGTGTTCGATGCACATCAGTGTATCTTGCTAGGCGCCGATATCAAGCAGGAAGAAGCGAACGTTATGGAACGCGCTTATTGCGGACATCACGTCGCGTCTACCTGCTGCCGGCGAGGTGAAGATGATCGGTCGGAGACAATGCCAGCATTCAGAAGAGGAACCATCAATGACATACGCAAAGCGTAACCAAACCAAAACAACGCGCACATGCCAGCACCTTGCCGCTATCCAGATGCTGCGACCGGTCGCAGGTTGTAGTGGCATCAAATGCGCAACCGGTCTGCGGGTTGGGGGATCAAAGAAGTATTATTGCGAGGATCGTCAGGACGGACGAACCGTTTGTTATGTACCGTGAGCGGGACGCTCACGCTTCCAGGCTGTGGGTTCCTTCGTTACCGGCGACCGATTGAGCATCATCAATCTACCGCACTCCGTGAGTGTCAGAACCGGACTGCGGAGCGGTAAAGGTCAAACAACCTGTTGCGAAGGACTTGGTAGATGGGTGGTCTGTCAGTTATGAAGTGAAGGCATGTAGACTATGACTATCAAACGAGCAATTCTACGCCGCTGGCTGAATCAGCACCGGCGCCGGCCACAACCAAAAACGGATCGCCCTGGTCTAGTAACACTCACCAATCTGCGGAGTGGCGCCGGTCCGGCGTGTGGACACCCGCGCCCGCCAGGCGCCGTCGCTTGCGTGGATGGACGCTGGGTTTGACACATCGTGTAGCAACGATGTAAAACACGATGAGCCTTGTGTTTGCAACCTGGCCTGCTGCACGACTTGCTGAAGCGGCAGAGATACTGGCACTTCGAGCTGGTCTGGTGTCGGCCCCAGCAGGAGACTCTGCAGTTGACCACGCACCACCTGATCTGAGTGAAGAAGCGTTAGGACACTGGCTGACAGCGCGTCTGCTCAGGTCAGGGTTGGAGGTTGAATCTGTAGAGATAACCTATCCGGAAGTGGAGCCCTTTCTACGACAAGCAGGACCGGCACTGATTCGGGTGGCCGGTGAGCCGGCTGCTTACCTTGCCTTGTTGCGTGGTCAGCGTCGGACAGTGACGGTGATCAGACCAGATGGACGGCAGCAGCGCTTACCGATGGCTCAGGCGCGGGCGGCGTTGTGTGCCGGTTTTGAAGCGCCGGTTCGAGCTGTAACCGATCAATTCTTGAACAAAATCGAGATGGCGCCGGGACGCTGGCAGCGTGTCCAGGCCGCTCTTCTCAATGAACAGTTACGAGATGTACGGATCGGCGGCAGCTGGCTGGTACGACTCGCTCCTAGCGCCGATCTCTGGACGCATCTTCGCCGGTCTCGTCTGTTCCCCTTTGTAGGGGTATTAGCAGGTGCATTCGCAGTTGAACAACTCTTGCTCGCCGGGGGATGGGCGGTGATTGGCCGTGCGGTGCTGAACGGTAATCTCTCATGGCTCAGCGCTGGGGCGTGGCTCTTATTGTTGCTGACTGCGATTCCCTTCCAACTCCTCAATGGGTGGGCGCAAAACCGCTTTGCCCTCAATGCCGGTGTGCTCTTCCGCGAACAACTGTTGAGCGGCGTGTTACGTCTCTCGCCTGACCAGATCCGCCATCAGGGAGCCGGTAGTTTTCTGGGGCGAGTCATGGAGGCTGAGGCATTCGAGATGCTGACCCTGAGCGGCGGATTTCTCGCCGTAGTCGCATTGTTTCAGGTTGTTCTGGCTGCCGTCGTGCTGGCGTTGGGGGCTGGCGGCTGGTTGCACACGCTGACCCTCTTTCTGTGGCTGGCAGTCTCAATGGTTCTGCTGTGGCGCTATGCCCAACGATCCCGGACATGGATCGAAACCTATCGTGCTATGACCGCCGATCTGGTCGAGCGAATGACCGGTCAACGCACTCGGTTGGTGCAAGAAGATCGTGCGCACTGGCACGATGAGGAAGACGGTGCCCTTCACCGCTACACCGAACTGTCGCGCCAACTTGATTCGGCAGGTGTCGGTTTGCAAGCACTCATCACCCGTGGCTGGTTCATTGCCGGCATACTTGGACTCTTACCGGCCTTTCTGAGCGGTCGTGCCAGTGCTTCTGCACTTGGCATTGGAGTAGGTGGGACGCTGCTGGCAGCACAGGCTTTTCAAGGGCTTGTCAGCGGCGTTGTGAGTCTGATGGCGGCGTGGCTGCGTGGGGACCAAATCAGTCCGCTCTTGCACGCTGCACGCTGTTCGGCTGCCGAACGTGCGCTATCTCTCAATACACTGGTCGCGCCAACCGCTCCCTCTGGACCGACTCTGATGATCGGGCGTGATCTTGGTTTCCGCTATCACGAGCGGCAACGACCGGTCCTGCAGCAATGCCATGTCACCATTAATAATGGTGATCGCATTTTGTTGGAAGGGTCATCAGGCAGCGGAAAATCGA
>JBEPYG010000097.1:0-12509 GCA_041641515.1 Roseiflexus sp. | reverse complement strand
ATCCCGCAGTTTGGACTGACCGGCGCGGCGCTGGCAACGATGGTTACGGCGGTGATCCACGCGACCGGCGGGTTGCTGATCGTCGAACGCGCACTCCGTACCCTGCCGCCGGTCACAGCAACGGCAGTCCCCGATGAAGTGGCGTTGACCGGTCGTGTTTCGTTCAACCGGTGAGATTGTGAGTATACCCATGATGGTGCACCTGCACAACGCATTCGGCGTCCAGCGCACAGGCGCGCGCACTCTTGATAGCTTGGCTTTGTCGCTCTATGTCTCTGTCCTGACGCTGACCATCTTTCTGGCGCTATCGGACCAGTTCTGGCACTGGTTCATCGCTCCAGTGCTCATGTCGGGCATTTTGATCGGCATTGATGCGGTGGATTGGGTCCGGGGAAAGGTGGACCTTTTCGACCCAATAGGTCTTTCGGGCGCGTTCGGGTGGTTTTTCTTCTTCCTTGCACCGTTGCTGACGATTGCAACCGGCTACTGGTTGATGTATGTCGATCCGCCAGCTGAACGCCGCGACTGGATCGGCTGGATGGCGCTTCTGAATCTGCTGGGGCTGGTTATCTATCGTGGGGTGCGACTGATCTACGCCCAGCGTGAACGTGCGATCACGACCTTCTGGGAGATTGATCGCCGGCGCTTCTATGTTCTTGGCGCCGTGGCACTGGTCGTGACTGCTCTGCTCCAGAGCTACGTCTATCTCAGCCTGGGAGGCATCCAGGGGTTCATTGAAGCAGCGACCGACCAGCGCGCCATTCGTCTCAACCTTCAAGGATATGGTCAGATTTTTATGATTTCGGAAAGTTTTCCGATCATCGCGTTGATGATGTTCATTCTGTATGCACGCGCCCAGAAATCACCTGTGTATCGTTCCTGGCTGGTTCTTGGGGTTGTATTGCTGATCTACTTCGCACTGAAAATCTTCTTTGGCGGATTGCGTGGTAGTCGCAATAACACGATCTGGGGCTTGTTTTGGGCGGTTGGTCTGATCCATTTCTGGATACGACCGATTACCCGTAAATTCGTGCTCATCGGGCTGGTCTTTTTAGTCATCTTCATGTATGTCTATGGATTTTACAAAAATGCCGGTCTCGATGTCATGCGTCTCGTTGACGACCCATCGGCGCGAGTGGAATTAGAACGCGACACTCGCCGCGACATGGCGACATTGTTGCTTGCCGATTTCGGTCGCAGCGATGTTCAGGCGTTCCTGCTCTATCGGTTATTGCGACCAGATAGCGATTATGAGTATGCGTTCGGTCGCACCTATGCGGCTGCGTTTGCGGTTCTCATTCCGCGTTCACTGCTCGAACGGATGCCCAGCAAGACCTTCGAGGGAACCGAGGCGTTGTACGGCAAGGGGTCATACATCCCGATCGATTTCGAAGCGTCACAACTCT
The DNA here is from genome assembly GCA_041641515.1 of Roseiflexus sp. Lineage (GTDB taxonomy): Bacteria > Chloroflexota > Chloroflexia > Chloroflexales > Roseiflexaceae > Roseiflexus. The sequence goes on along the minus strand of JBEPYG010000097.1, from coordinate 11,103 downwards.
ATGGTATTGCTGGCGAAGCTATGCTCAATTTCGGTTTCATTGCCGCTCCTGTGTCATTCATCGCCTTTGGGCTGGCGAACTGTTCGGTGCGGCGCTGGCTCTTCGGGTTGGCGCCGGGTGATGCACGCCTGCTCTTCTACCCGTTTTTCTCGCTCTTCTGCTTCTACATGCTTGCCTGTGATCTGGAAAATATCGTGTTCGACACTATCAAGAATATCGCCGTACCGCTCGGGATTGTCGCCCTCTCGCTGTCGTCAGTCGCGCGCCTTCCCAGCTCTGCGCGGTAATTTGGAGGAACCATCATGCGTGTTGTTGTATCGCTCGAACATCACTTCGATCGCACGCCGGACGGTGTGGTATGGACGCAGACGCAGTTTCCGTACCGCTTCTGGCACCGCTATCTAGAGGTGTTCGACCAGGTGCGTGTGATTGCGCGGGTGCGCGAGGTGCAGCGCGCGGCGCCCGACTGGCAGCGCGCTGATGGACGACGGGTCTCCTTCGCTGCAATCCCGGAGTACCTGGGTCCATCCCAGTACCTGATGCGCATACCGCAGATTCGCGCTGCAGTGCGCACCGCGATCGGCGCGGAGGACGCCGTGATCCTGCGGGTCAGTTCACAGATCGCCAGCCTGCTCTACCCATCGCTGCGGCGCGAAGGACGTCCGTATGGCGTCGAGGTCGTCAGCGATCCGTATGATGTGTTCGCGCCTGGTTCGGTCAGGCATCCGCTGCGCCCGTTCTTTCGCCAGCTCTTTACATTCCGCCTGCGTCAGCATTGCGCCCATGCCGCGGCGGCCTGCTACGTTACCGAACAGGCGCTCCAGCGCCGCTACCCGTGCCCATCTTTCTCGGTAGCCGCATCGGATGTCGAATTGCCCGATGAGGTTGTTGCAACAGCGCCGCGCCCATTGCGCGCTCAGGGCAGCCGGTGTCGCCTCGTCTTTGTGGGTACGCTGGGTCAGTTGTACAAGGCGCCTGATGTGCTGATCGAAGCCGTCGCCGCGTGTGTCCGCGATGGCGCCGATCTGACCCTGACCATGGTTGGTGACGGCAGGCATCGACCGGAACTGGAAGAACGCGCGCGCCGACTCGGTATAGGTGATCGTGTTCGATTCTGTGGACAGGTGACGGCTGGCGCAGCAGTACGCGCCGAACTCGATGCTGCAGACCTGTTTGTGCTGCCATCGCGTCAGGAAGGCATGCCGCGCGCCATGATCGAGGCAATGGCGCGCGCGCTTCCCTGTATTGGCTCGACCGCTGGCGGCATTCCCGAACTCCTGCCATCCGAAGACCTCGTGCCTCCCGGCAATGTCGCAGCGCTGGCGCGCGCCATTCATCAGATGGTGTCTGATCCCGAACGGATGGCACGCGCCTCGGCGCGCAACCTCGAACGCGCCCGGTCGTTCGTCGAGTCCAAGCTGCGTGATCAGCGACGGGACTTCTTCCACTACGTGCGCACACAGACTGAAGCCTGGCTCACTGCCCGACGCGCCTCGACGAAGTGGTCAGTACGACGCCGTTTCGTCCCGTAATAAGCAGCGCTGATTGTTGAGGAGGGGAATGATGCCGCGTCTTCTGGTTGCAACAACCGTGCCATCGACGCTAACAGCGTTTCTGCTGCCGTTTGCACAGCACTATCGTGCCTGTGGGTGGCGAGTCGATGCTCTGACCCGTGATGAACCCATCGATCCGGAGACCCGGGCAGCATTCGATCACATCTGGACCCTGCCATGGTCGCGACAGCCGCTCAACATCGCCCATTTTGTCGGAGTCCCTCAGCGTATCCGGCGGATCGTGGAGTGCGAGCAGTACGACATTGTGCACGTCCACACATCAGTTGCGGCATTCGTCACACGCTATGCCCTGCGCGGCGTCCGACGGTGCAATGGCGTCTGTGTGATCTATACGGCGCACGGGTTCAATTTCGACCGGAGTGTGCCGTGGCACGCCTATCTGTCCTTTCTGGCGCTGGAAAAACTGGCGAGTCGATGGATGGACTATCAGGTTGTCATCAACCGCACCGATGAACTGGCAGCAATGCGCTACCGTCTCGCACCACGCGAGCGGGTCTGGTACATGCCGGGCATTGGCATCGACCTGAACCGGTATGCTCCAGACAGCACGTCCGAGGCAGAGGCGACGGCAATTCGCCAGAGCCTGGGAGTCGCGTCTGATGCAGCGCTTGTGCTGATGATCGCTGAGTTCATTCCACGCAAGCGACACGCCGATGCGCTGCGTGCATTCGCCCGTCTCCGGCGACAGGATGTTCACCTCGTGCTGGCAGGAACCGGACCGTTGCTCGAACCGATGCGTCGCCTGGCGATCGACCTTGGAATTGCCGACAGAACTCACTTCCCCGGCTACCGGCGTGATGTGCCGGCGTTGTTGCGCGCGGCGACCGTGCTCGTGTTGCCGTCGCAGCAGGAAGGATTGCCGCGCAGCATTATGGAAGCGATGGCGCTAGGTGTTCCGGTGATCGGATCTGACATTCGCGGCGTGCGTGATCTTCTGGCAGAAGGCGCCGGTCTGCTCGTGCCGGTCGGCGACATTGAAGGTCTGGCGCACGCCATGAGACAGATCATCGATGACCGAGCAGCAGCGCGCGCAATGGCGCAACGCGGACAGGAACAGGTGAAGCGGTACGACCTGCAGCGCATCATTGCGCTGCACGACCAGTTATATGCGGCGGCGTTGAGCGAGCGACATACTCTCGCGCCGGACACAGAGAGGAGGACCGCTGATGTATCGCACATACGGCAAGCGCGCACTTGACGTGCTTCTGGTGGTTCCGACGCTGGTGCTGTTTGCGCCGGTCATGGCATTCCTTGCCGCACTGATTCGGCTCAGGATGGGATCACCGGTCGTATTCACGCAGGAACGCGCCGGCAAGGACGGCAAACCGTTCAAACTCTACAAGTTTCGCAGTATGACCGATGCACGTGACGCACAGGGCAACCTGCTGCCAGACGAACAGCGTCTGACGCCGTTGGGCAGATGGTTGCGCAGCACAAGCTTTGATGAATTGCCGCAGTTGTTCAACGTTCTGCGCGGCGAGATGAGCCTGGTGGGACCTCGACCTTTGCCAGTGCGATACATCGACCGGTACACCCCTGAGCAGCGCAGGCGTCTCGACGTGTTGCCCGGACTGACGTGTGAGGCGGTGCTGCACGGACGTAGCAATCAGACGTGGGAAGCAATTCTGGCGCACGATGTCTGGTATGTCGATCACATCGATCTCTGGACCGATCTGCGCATTATCTTCGGCACAGTGCGTGTGGTGCTGGCGCGTGAAGGGGTCGAGCGCAGCGCAAATGGTCAGATTCCTGAATTTCTCGGTGTGCTTGCTCAAACCCAGGCGAGCTCATCGGAGGCGCGCCGTGTCGGGCAATCGTAGAAAGGCGATGAGGTATGCGCGTCACACTCATCCACTCCGCCCGCGAAGCGGAAGCCGTATTCGACGCCGTAGAACGGCTGTTTCAGAGCACCTTCGGCTACAGCCCAAATAAAACCGCGTGGTCACGGTTCTACTTTGTCAACCCGTATGGCGATGCCATCGCGGCATTGGGCTGGAGCGGCGATCAGCTGGTTGGACACCACGCGCTTGTGCCGCACGTGGTGACAGATGCTCAGGGGAAAACATACCGCTACTACCTGGCGATGAGTCTCATGCTGCACCCGGAGCATCGTAGCTTTCCCGCCTTCCATCGCCTGGTAGCGACGACGACGGACGCAGCGCGACGCGCGGAAGCATCGTTTATCCTGGGGTTTCCCAACAGCAACTCATATGCCCTGTTTCAGCGCACCTTCGGCTGGAAAACACTGATCGAGACAGAGTTGTACAACTGGCGTCCTCATGCACCTGCCAGCCTAGCGCCAGACATCGAAACGTTGCCCTGTCTACGGTTGACCGACGAAGCCGGTCCGCCGTGTGATGAGGCGTACCGCCGGTGGCGGAGCCTGGCATGCCCGTACAACGCCGAACGAGTGAATCGACGCCTCGCTGTGATCTACAAAATCGAGCACGACAACACCCTGACCCTGCTCGATGCGCTGACCGATGACCCAGCGCGTTCGGCGGATGATCTTGGAGCGCTGTTGACCCATACCGGCGCGTACCGGGTGCGGATGACCGGCGTACACGCCCGCATGATCGGACTCGATCCGGCGATGATGGAACGCCATACCGATTATCGGCTGCGCATGTGCTACGCGCCGCTGATGGAGCATCCGCCGTCGATCCGTTTCAGTTTGTTGTTGAGCGATGTGTTCTGATGACAAAGGAGTTCCTGCATGAATGTTCTGGTCGTGGCAGCTCATCCCGATGATGAAGTGCTCGGATGTGGCGGGGTTACGGCGCGTCATGTCGCCCATGGCGATCACGTTTACGCACTGGTCGTCACGCGCGGCATCCCGGAGATATTTGCACCGGAACGCGACGAAGCCGATCGACAAGACTCACAGCGAGCGCACCAGATCCTTGGCGGCGCAGGGATCTTCTTCCTCGACTTTCCTGCCCCCCGCCTCGATGTGGTGCCAGGGCACGAACTGGCAGATGCGATCCGGGATGTAATCGTCTCTGTGCGCGCTGATGTGGTCTACGCACCGTTTGGCGGCGACCTGCACGGCGACCATAAAGCTGTGCATCTTGCAACACTGGTGGCATCGCGTCCGATCAACAACTGCCCGGTCCGGCGCCTGTTGTGCTACGAAACGCTCTCAGAGACCGACTGGGCATCGCCGCTGGACGGCGGCGCCTTCAGACCCACCGTTTTTGTGGATATCAGTGATGTTCTGGAGCGCAAACTAGAAGCGCTCGCCTGTTTTCGCAACGAACTCAAGCAGCCGCCCCATCCTCGCTCGTTACGCGCTGTGGAGGCGCTGGCGCGCATGCGTGGCAGTACAGCAGGACTGATGGCTGCAGAAGCTTTCATGCTGGTTCGTGAAATCATCGCGTGAAGGAGGATGACGGTATGCAGGTCGTCACACAGGACATTTCCGCTCAGATTCGCGGTTATATCACCCACAATCTGTTGTTCGGCGACGAGAGTTTCATCTACAGCGACGACGACTCATTTCTTGAGCGAGGCATTGTCGACTCGCTTGGCGTCATTGAACTGGTTTCGTTCCTTGAGGGGCAGTTCGGCATCAGCATTGCCGATCACGAATTGATCCCCGAAAACTTCGATTCGGTCAGGAACGTGTCGGAATATGTCGCGCGCAAGCTGGCAACCAATGGACAGTCTGCCGCTGCGGTCGGCGAACCGCGCTCTGCATATGCGCTGGGAGAAACCTATGCTGGTTCATGATTTTCTGACCAACAGCGCCGCGCGCCTCCCGAACAAAGTGGCGCTCGTCTGCGATGGAAGGCGACTGACCTACCGCGAGATCGACCAGATGACCAATCGTCTGGCGCGAGCGCTGGTTGAGCATGGCATCGGACGCGGCGACCGCGTAGCAATTGTTGCCCCCAACTCGGTTGCAGCTGTGGCGGGCATCTTTGCCGCACTCAAAGCTGGTGGCGTCTTTGTGGTCATTAACCATACCACAAAACAGGATAAACTAACCGCCATTCTGAACAATTGTCGCGCTTCTGCACTGATCGCCGATGCTCAAAACAGAGACCTCGATCTTCCAGGGTTGCTGCACAGCGTGCCTTCACTCCGGATCTGTGTCCTTTGTAACCAGCGCGCTGCCGACCGTCTCGCACATCCCCGCTTTATCGACTTCGATGATGTGCAGTCGCAGTACGATGCTGCGCCTCTGCCGCGCGTCAATATCGACCTCGATCTGGCATGCCTGATCTACACCTCAGGGAGCACTGGCGAGCCAAAAGGCGTTATGAGCGATCACAGCAATGTCGTCTTTGCCAGCGGCTCGATCATCGAGTACCTGCAGAATGTCGAAGACGACGTCGTGATCAATATGCTACCGCTCTCCTTCGATTATGGACTCTATCAGCTGCTGATGACCTTCCGCTTCGGCGGCAGACTGGCGCTCGAACGCTCGTTTGCGTATCCTGCTGCAATCCTCAAACGCATCGAGGAGGAGCGGGTTACCGGTTTCCCCGGTGTACCGACCATGTATGCGGTTCTGCTGCAGATGGACCTGAGCCACTACGATCTGTCGAGCATCCGCTATCTGACGAATACCGCCGCTGCGCTGCCGCCGGGGCACGTCCTGGCATTACGTCGTGCGTTCCCCTGGGCACGCATCTATTCGATGTACGGTCTGACCGAAACCAAACGCACGCTCTATCTGCCGCCGGAAGAAGTCGACCGTCGTCCAGGTTCGGTCGGGATTGCCATTCCCGGAACCGAAGTTTGGCTGGAGGATGAACAGGGGAATCGTCTGGGTCCCGGTCAGGTCGGCGAACTGGTTGTGCGCGGACGGCATGTTATGCGCGGGTACTGGGAAGCGCCAGAGGCAACGGCACAGCGCTACCGACCCGGTCCGTTGCCGGGAGAGCGTGTCTGCTACACCGGTGACCTGTTTCGTATGGACGAGGAAGGATACCTGTACTTCGTCGGGCGCAAAGACGACATCATCAAAAGTCGGGGCGAGAAAGTGGCGCCGAAAGAGGTCGAGCACGTCATCTACGAATTGCCGGGAGTCGTGGCGGTGGCAGTGGTGGGGGTTCCCGACCCGATCCTCGGGCAGGCGATCAAGGCATTTGTGGTCTCGAAGGATGCCACTCTGACAGAAAAACAGGTTCTAGCGCACTGCCGGGCGCGCCTGGAAGATTTCATGGTACCGCAGTACGTCGAGTTCCGCGATGAACTGCCGGTCAATGCATCAGGAAAGATTGCTCGACGGGAGTTGAACGTTGAACGTTGAGCGTGCGAACGTTGAACGTGACAGGAGTATGTCGATGTGCGGTATTGTGGGCATCGTTAATATCGACGGTGATCAACCGATTTACGAAGAAACGCTACGCCAGATGCTGGCGATGATCCGGCATCGCGGTCCTGATCAGTTCGGCATCTACCTCGACGACCGAGCCGGCCTGGGGAATGCGCGGCTGAGCATCATCGATCTGCACAGCGGGCAGCAACCAATCGCCAGCGAAGACGAGAACTTCTGGATCGTCTTCAACGGTGAGATTTTCAACTATGTGGAACTGCGACCCGACCTTGAGGCGCGCGGGCATCGCTTCACGACGAACACTGATACCGAGGTGATCCTGCACTTGTACGAAGAGTACGGTCCGGCGTGCCTTTCACATCTCAATGGTCAGTTTGCGATTGCCATCTGGGATGCGCGTGAACAGACCCTGTTCCTGGCGCGCGATCGGGTTGGCATTCTTCCACTGTTTTACACGGTTGTCGATGGGACGCTGATCTTTGCCTCAGAGATCAAGGCAATCCTGGCAGACCCGCGCGCGCCGCGCGCGCTCGATCCGGTGGCGCTGGAGCAGATTTTCACCTTCTGGGGAACGCTTTCGCCACGAACGATCTTTCGCGACATCGTCGATCTTCCGCCTGGACACTACCTGCTGGCACGACGCGGACAGATCGACATCCGTCCGTACTGGCATCTCGAGTTTGGCGCGCCAGAGCGCGAACGCAGTGATGCTGACTATATCGAGGAGTTGCGTGACCTGCTGATCGATGCCACAACGATCCGTTTGCGTGCGGATGTACCGGTCGGAGCGTATCTCAGCGGCGGTTTGGACTCATCAACGGTCGCGGCAATCGTGCGCCGGTATGCCTGTAACCATCTCGATACCTTTTCGATCGCCTTCAGTGACCCGGAGTTCGACGAGAGCCCATTTCAGCGCGAGATGGCGCAGTTTCTCGGCACCGATCATCAGGTTGTCTTTGTCACGCACGCCGACATCGGGCGTGTCTTTCCGGATGTGATCTGGCATACCGAGATGCCGATTTTGCGCACGTCACCCGCACCGCTGTACATCCTCTCGCAGCTGGTGCGCGACCATTCCTACCGTGTGGTTCTGACCGGCGAGGGCGCCGACGAATTTCTGGCGGGCTACGATATTTTCAAAGAGGCGAAGGTGCGGCGTTTCTGGGCGCGGCAACCGGTCTCACGCCTGCGACCACTATTGTTTCGCCGGCTCTATCCCTGGATTGCCGGGTTCGCCAGCAGCAATGTCGCATATCTAGCTGCATTCTTCAGCGAGGGGTTGATGGATACCGCTGCGCCGGACTACTCACACCGTCCACGCTGGCGCACGACGAGTCGCACCCGACGCTTCTTCAGCGACGAGGTGCGTCACGCAGCCGATGCACTGGCGCAACCGGCGGATCGCACGCCGTTCTATCCAGAAGCATTCAGTTCATGGGATCCGCTCCACCAGGCGCAGTATCTGGAGATCACCACCTTTCTCTCGCAATATCTCCTTTCTGCTCAGGGTGACCGGATGATCATGGCGCATGCTGTGGAGGGGCGCTTCCCCTTCCTCGATCATCGGGTGATCGAGTTTGCCAATCGCCTCCCGCCACGTTTGAAGTTGCGCGGTCTCACCGAGAAATACATCCTGCGCCAGATCGCTCGCGCCTGGCTGCCGGATACGATCTGGCAACGTCCCAAGCAACCGTACCGGGCTCCGATCCACCGCAGTTTCTTCAACGATGCACGCCTCGAGTATGTCGAACATCTGCTTGCGCCAGAACGGATTCGGGCTGATGGAGTGTTCAAACCGGTCGCTGTCGCTCATCTTAAAGAAAAGGCGCAATCGGGTGTGCGTTTGAGCGAAACTGAGGATATGGCGCTGGTGGGCATTCTCTCAACTCAGTTGTTCGTCGAACGATTTCTTCGCGATTTCCGCATGCCGCCGCCGATCTCCGATGCGGATGATGTCAGGGTGTGTATCAGAAGCGGCGTTGTTGCAGGAGGAACCTATGGAGTTTGATACGCGCGCGCTCCAGATCGATGCTGCTGTCGAGACAGAGCGAATTGTGAGCTGGTTACAGTATCACGTCGTCAGAACGCTGCACCGTCAGGGTGTCGTCCTGGGCATCAGCGGCGGGATCGACTCATCGGTCGTGCTGGCACTCTGCGTCCGCGCCTTCAGTCCGCAGCGCGTGGTCGCCCTGATGATGCCCGAACGCGACTCCGACCCGCAGACGGTGCAGCTATCGGAAATGGTCGCACGGCACTATGGCGTCGAGCCGATCCTGGAGGATATTACGCCGATACTCGAAGGGTTTGGCTGCTACCGGCGTCGTGATGAAGCTGTGCGTCGTCTCTTCCCTGAGTACGATGCTGATCGTGGCTACAAGATGCGCATCGTGCTGCCGCAGAACCTGCTCGACGTCGATACGCTGAACGTCTTCTCGCTGGAAATTGTGACCCCCGATGGCGAGGTAAAGAGCAAACGCCTTCCACCGCGCGAATATGCACAGATTGTCGCCGCCTCGAATTTCAAACAGCGGACGCGCATGGCAATGGTGTACTACCACGCCGAACTGCGCAATTATGCCGTCATCGGCACCCCGAACAAGAACGAGCACGATCAGGGGTTCTTTGTCAAGTATGGCGACGGCGGCGCCGATCTGCGTCCGATTGTGCATCTGTACAAAACACAAATCTACCAGCTGGCGCGCTACCTTGACGTACCGGAGGTCATCCAGAACCGTCCACCCACGTCCGACACCTACAGCGCCCCGACGACCCAGCAGGAGTTCTTCTTCCGTCTGCCATTCGAGATGATGGATCTGTTGTGGTACGCGCAGGATCACAATGTGCCGGTTGTTGATGTGGCGCAGGCGCTGAACCTGACCCCTGTGCAGGTGCAGCGCGCTTTCAACGATTTTGTCCGCAAGCGCCGCACCACAGCATACCTGCGGGTGCCGCCGCTGGAATTGCGCGCCGAGGAATATGCCGCGATCAGTCCGTAGCGCTGCAGGGCGCCGCAGCAATGAAGGAGCTCATCCATGCAGGAAGCGTTATACACGACAGACGATCAGGAGGCGTGGGAAGCGGCGATGCCAGCGCACGCCAGTGTGTTTGGCAGCATCGGATACGCTCGTATCGTCCAGCGCCACACCGGCTATCCGGCACATCTGATGGTGGTATCTTCCGACGAAGGACGGATCGTCTACCCGTTTCTGCTCCGTCCGGTGAGCAGTCTCCCCTTTGCCGGAGCATATCGATCGTGGTGGGACACCTTCACCCCCGAGTATACCGGTCCAATAGGTTTTGGTGCAGTAAAGACAGCGTTGCGCGACACATTCAGGACGTGTTGGGATCGCCTGTGTACAGAAGAAGGGATCATCGCAGAATTTGCGCATCTGCACCCATCCGATCGCCATACCGGGTTGTTGCGCGCCGAGGATGTCCATTTCAATCGGGAGATTGTGGTGGTTGATCTAACATGCTCCGAGGAAGAACTCTGGAGTAGATCCTTCACCGGTCAATGTGCCAGGAACATTCGGCGAGCAGAGCGTGAGCAGGTCCGAGTTTTCGAGGGACGAACGAAGGCGGATATATCCGAATTCTATCGCATCTATACCATGACCATGGAACGACATAATGCGGATGCACGCTACTTTTTCCCCTTTGAGTATTTCTGGTCATTCCGCGAAGAAATGCCGGATAACTCCCTCTTTCTGCTTGCCGAGCGCCATGATCGGATCATTGCAGCAAAACTCTATCTCTTCGATGATGAAGAGATGTATTACTTTCTTGGTGGCATGGATATCGACTATCGGCAGTGCCGAGCTGCGCACGCAATTATCTATGCGGCCATCCGGTGGGGGCAGTATGGCGGCAAGCGTCGTCTCATTCTTGGTGGCGGGTATCGTCCAAACGATGGGGTCTACCAATTCAAGGCGAGTTTTTCGGCGTTGCGCCTGCCCTTCTCGACCTATCGGCGGATCCATGATCCGGCGCTGTATGCCGACCTGTGCCAGGCATGGTCTGAGCACTACGGATGTTCTTCCAGGCAGGAGACGGAATACTTCCCTGTGTACCGGGCTGTACCGCTACACGACGAAGGACGCACGCGGGAAGTCGGCAGTTGACTGCGCGTATCATCGCGCAACATGCTTCGTAAAGGAAAACGCATGGAAGCAGTTCCTATGTCATCACCCGACATGACCGATGCAGAGCGCACTGCGATCATGAACGTGCTGCACAGTCCAG
>JBEPYG010000096.1:0-12577 GCA_041641515.1 Roseiflexus sp. | reverse complement strand
GCCGCCGTGGGAGCGGAGGTATGGACGCGCAGCGTCGAGCACGCGCGCAACACGCACGGCTATTGGCGGACGCACGATCTCGTGCCGAACGAAGAGTGCGTAGACAAGCGGATCATCGACCAGTTCAAAGAGCAACTCTTTGCCGCGCGGGTCGTCCTTCAGACGACGCACGATACGGGTGAGCGCCTCTTTGTGGAACGCTTCGATGGCCCGTTGCAGTTCGAGGGCGCTATCACGCGCCTCTCCTTCCAGTTTGTTCACTGCCGCCGCTGCCTGGTCGATCTGCGATGCCAGATGTTCCAGCGCGTCAAGTGAAACGTGATCGACGCCGTTGCGTGTTGGAGCCATAGCCATTGCTCACATTCCAGACATTACGATTCTTCCTCGATGACGCTTGACAGTTCCAGCGTCTCTTCGGCTTTGGCGGCAAGCAGATCAGCGAATGCGCGCAGCGCCATCTGTTCGAGCATTGTACCGACCGTGCCCGGTTGCGGCGCTGTGATCTGGCGGCGTTCGAGCGCCTGCAACACGAAACATGCGCCTGCCGGGTTATCGAGCAGAACATCGCGCATAAATGCCTGCACGAAAGCGTCGAGCCAGACCCCTTCGCCCTGCGGATCGGTGCGCAACCGGGTAAGTGCCGCCTCATGGCTGCCGCAACGGTGAATGATCCGGTCTACGAACCGTTCGATGGCAATACCGAGCACGAGATCAAACTGCTGACGCTGATACGCTTCCATGACCGTCCTCTGTGCCGAAGGCGGATTCCAGCCGATCGATTTCCTGCAATACCTCATCGATGCCCGCAAGTGCGTCTGTGTCGTTGCAGGCGGCAAACAGACGCCGCGCTTCGTGCAACTGCTGCCGCGCCCTCGTCAGGTTGCCCAGATGCGCCAGAGCGTTGCCCTGATTGGCGAGAATGCGGGCGTATCCCGCCGGATCGCGACGCGCATCGCGGGTTGCCAGCAGTTCATCGTACAACCCGACTGCCTCCACCAGATGGTCGTGCAGATTCGCCGAGGGCAGATACTGAAGCGCGTTCGCCAGGTTGAGTTGCGCGCGGCTCCACATGTTGGGATGCGTCTCGCGCGTGTAGACGGTCAGCGCTTCGCGTAGCGCCTGCACAGCGATTCCTTTGCGCAACTGATCGCTGGCTTCGGTCAGAGGCATTGCCAGGTAGACGAGCGCCAGATTGTTCTGCGCCAGCGCATAGAGTTCGGGCGCCGTCTCGCGCGTGTAGAAGCGCAGCGCGTCTTGGTAGCATTTGCTCGCCTCAAGGAGCATGGCGCGACGCCCTTCGGCGCGTTCCTGGTAAAGCATGCCCAGACGCAATACCAGGTGCGCGCGCACATCGGGCAGGCGTTGCAGCCCGATCAACGCCAGCGCCTCGCGAAGCGCCTGGATCGCAGCATCGGGGTCGCCGTCGAGCACCTGCATTTCCGCCAGATCGCCGAGCAACTGTGCAGCAAAGAGGGGCGACATGTCTTTCACTGCAGCAACCGCCTGCTGCAACATCGCGCAGGCGCCTTCGTGCTGGTTGTGCTCCATTGCGTATGCTGCGTGCGCCGCGAGCAGACACGCCGCAACGTCGCCATGGCATCCTTCCGGGTCTGGCGGCCGGTCAATGATGCCGGCTGTATACGCCACAAGATCGAGCAGCGCAGCAAGTTCGCCGTCGAAGGTGCGGCGCAATCGGGCATAATCTTCCGGGTTGCTCCGCAGCACGAAGCGGTTGTAGCGCGCTTCGGGCGACGGGTCGTTTTCCAGTGACTGCCAGGCGCCATCGGTATCACCGGCAAGCGCCTGCAGGTAGAAGCGCAGATGGTCCGGCGCATCGTCGGGCACATGACCGGTGAGCAACGCTGCGCACAGGTCGGCGCCACCGTTTGCAGCAGGGATGACCAGGTAGGCGGCAGGCAATGGGAAGATGCCAAGCGGTTGTGGGTGCAGCAATCGTGCATTCATACTCGTCCTATCGTCCTTCGTCGCGAAACGGCGTATCGCGCATCGCACCGCGGCGGTACATATCGGCTGCAATCTCCGCCAATCGCCTGGTGCGATGGACGCTGATCCGATGACGCCGCACCCCGTCGGGAAAGGCAACCTCCAGGTAGACGACCCACTGCCCCTGCTCATAGCCGATGAGCGTGGCGACTCCCTGCGGTGTGTCGTGGTTGGATGCGTGCTCAGATGTCACAATCGTGCACTCTTCATCATCATCCAGCGTCCCTGCCCTTGAGCGCAACCCGCACCATGCCACGTTCATCGTCCCAGTGCGCCAGTCGCTGTCCAGGTACGATGTCAGGGGGCAGCATGTGCCGAATGAGCACGCTGCGATCTCCCTGTCGGTTGCGCTGTTTGAGCAACAATCCCCCCGCGCCTGGTCCGCGCGTCGGCAGTAACCACAATTCTTCCTGCTGCACCAGCACCACCAGCGTATCGTTCGGAAAGTACCGGTGCGCCAGGTCAGCGGGAAGATGCAAATATCCCTGCTCGGTGAGTTCAACAGACAGCATCGGTTGCATCGAGCGTTGCGGCAAGCGACTGCGCCAGTTCTTCCATGCGCGCGTGAACAGCCGGGCTCAGCGGCGCGCCGTGATCGAAACATTCGCCTTCGATCAAGAAGACGGTGATATCGCGCGGATACGCTTCCTTCAGCAGCCAGCGACCAAACGCCAGCGCGTGGTCCCAGCGGAAGGCATGGAGATTGATGCCCTCCGGCGGCGGCAGGCGCTCGAGTTGTTCGCCCGGCACACGGTAGAGTGTGCCGGGCGCCGCGCCAGTGCGGCAGGCGTCTACAATGATCACCCGATCCGCGCCACGCATTTGGAATGCCACATCCATCCCTGCCGTTCCGCCATCCGCCACACGGACCCCTTGCGGGAGCCCAATCTCCCATAGTCGGCGGATGAGGATCGGACCCACACCATCATCGCCGCGCAGCAGGTTGCCGCATCCGATGATCAGCGTATCCATCTACCCCGTCTCGCCAATCCGGTAGACACCAATCTGTTTGCCGGTCTTCGAGTCGTAGGCGTGGACCGTGCAGACCAGACAGGAGTCGAAACTGCGCGCGACATGTCCCAGTTCGACCGGATCGCTGGGATCCTGGATCGTCGTCCCGATGTATGCCTGCTCCATCGGGCCATCGACATCCAAGCTATCACGTGGACCGATATTCCACGCAGTGGGGGTAATGATCTGATAATTGGCGATCTTGCCATTCTCCAGAACGATCCAGTCGGCGAGGGCGCCACGCGCCGCTTCGGTTGCACCGAACCCTTTGCCCGACTCATATTCGACCGGTTTGATGTAGAAACGATCGTGCAGGTCGATCTCGCCCAGCCATTCACGGACTTTCTTGTACAGTTTAGCTTCCTCGTGAAGACGCGCCAGCGCGCGCACGAGGACACTTGGTCCCTTCTTTGCAATAATGTCGGAGAAGAGCGGATCGACATCCTGCCAGTCTTCGCCCGGTTTTCCGGCAACGACCTGGCGCGCCAGCGGACCGACTTCGAGCGGCACGTAGCCGAGACCATCGACCTCATAGCGCGGCGCTTTCGCCCAGGTGTATTTCCCCTGCCGTTTGGCATCTGCCGGGTCGATCGGTTCGGTGCGCCCCTCGAAGGGGTGCAGCAACCCGCTTCCCTGGTAGAACGAGTGACTGTGATCTTCGCGCACCCGCGCCTGATCGAACTCGTAGTGCTTCCCATTGGCGTAGATGCCCGAACGCTGGATGAGTGCGGCATTGCGCCCTTCGATGGTTGGACGATTGTACTTGTGGGGATGCAGGTAAGTTCCCATCGCCAGGTAGTTGCCACACCCCGCGCCGAACGTGTCCAGCCCGACTTCCAGCCCAAACCGCAGGAAGAACCCCAGGTCGGAGTTGTACTGTGACTCGTTTTCGTCGACCCACGCCAGCATATCGTCCCAGGTCTTGATCTCCAGCCAGCGATCGACAGAACAGCCAAGGAACTGCGATTCGAGCCAGTTGTGACGCCATTCCTCAAGAATGGCAATCGAGCGTGTGACATCCGAAAGAGTCGGACCGCACATCACCCCGCCGGGGATCATGAAACTGGAGTGAGGCCACTGCCCGCCAAAGATGGCGTAGATTTCGACCGGTTTTGCCGACAGCGTCACGCCGCGCTCATACGAGGAACCTACCAGCGGCGCAAAGCGCCGGACAGCTTCGTCGTACCCCTTTGCCTTCGCATAACGCCGGTTCGTCAGATCGATGGCGAACAGCGCATAGAACCAGCGCGGCACGCTTTGGAGCGTCTCGCATGCCTGCGCGATATTGCGCACCAGCAGCGCATTCGGCGGCAGTTCAGTGCGCCATGCGACATCCAGCGCAAAAGCGGATTTGTACAGGTGGCTGCCGCCGCAAATGCCGCAGATACGCGGGGTCACAATCAGCCCCGCCTGCGGGTCTTTGCCCTTCAGAATCATCTCGAAGCCGCGGAACATGCCGGCTTCCGTCCACGCCTGCGTCACCACGCCATCCTCAACGGTGACCCGCAGATCGAGGTCGCCTTCCACGCGTCCCAACGGGCTCACATGGAGGTCCATGCGTTTTGTGCTTACGGTCGCAGTCATTGCGCTCTCCTCAGAAACGATGCGTCTAAACGACGAACATATCTTCTTTCGACCACTGAGGCGCAGCGACGCGTGCGGCGGCGGCCAGCCCCATGTAACTGATCGGGTCGAGACCGGCGGGCATGTCTTTTGGAATCGTGCCACTGATCTTTTGGGTCTTGAACACCGTGCCGGGCGCGAGATCGAAGAACGGGAATTCCGGCTCGGTGCATCCGGTGCAAGGCATACCGGCGCGCGTCTTGCTCGACTGGCGATTCCAGAGGATGCGGTTGCACGGCGAGCGGGTCATCGGTCCGCGGCAGCCAAACTCGTAGAACAGACATCCTTTGCGTGTGCCCTGCCCGAACTCCATCGTCGATTGCTTGTACTCGAAGTACTGATTGCGGGTGCAGCCGGTTTGAGTGAAACTGGTGAAGAAGGTCTTCGGACGATTGAGTTCATCGAGCGCCAGGTCGCCTGCGCGTCCGGTTGCCAGCGCAACGACAATCTGGGTGATCCAGTCGGGATGCGCCGGGCAGCCGGGGATGTTGATCACCGGCAATCCCAGTTTCGAGCGAAAGTCTTTGCCGAGAAAGCCGCCGAATTCGCGCCGGAGGAACTGCAGGCCGATCGAGTCCGATGGGTTGGGTTCGACTGCCGGAATGCCGCCCCAGCAAGCGCAGTCGCCGATGGCGACCACAATGCCCGCCTGCGGTGCGAGCATCTGCACCCATTCGAGCATCGGACGCTCGGCGAACATGTTGTAGCGTCCGGTGCCATTCGGTGCGCGAATGACCGTTCCCTCGAACACAAAGATGTCCAGCGGTTTCTCGCCGCGCGCAAGCGCGTGGAATAACGCCTGCGCCTGCTCGCCGAGTTCCATGCCGAGCGATGGGTGCCAGAGGAACTCGATGCCGAAGTCGGTGAGCAGGTCGCAGACCGTTGGTTCCTCGGCGTTGAGAAACGACATGGTGTTCCCGCTACAGGCGCCGCCCTGGAACCATAACAATGTTGCCATACGGTCACATGCTCCTTCCAGTGTTGTGTGCGTTCATGAATTGGGAGAAAGGGCGTCCACTGTTGTCTGTGCGGCAGAGCGTCGCGCGTCGAGCCAGGCGATCCAGTCGTCCAGCCCGGCGCCGGTGCGCGCCGAGGTATACAGAACCGGCACGCCGGGGTGAACCGAGACGATGTTCGCTTCGACCGCGCGCATGTCGAACTCGACCGCCTCTGCCAGATCGACCTTGGTGACCACAACGCAATCCGCTGATACGAATGCACCGGGATATTTCAACGGCTTATCCTCGCCCTCGGTGACCGACAGGAGCACCGCGCGCGCTGCCTCACCCAGGTCGTACCCTGTCGGGCAGACGAGGTTGCCGACATTTTCGATGAACAGAAAATCGAGATCGTCCAGGTTCCACCCTTCCAGATAGCGTTCGATCAGATGCGCTTCCAGGTGGCACATATCGCCGGTTTGAATCTGGCGCACCGGTGCGCCGCTGCGTGCCAGGCGCTGGGCGTCGTTATCGGTCGCCAGGTCGCCAACCAGGGCAGCTACGCGCAGATCGCGCTGCCGCATGCGGCGCAACGTCTCTTCGAGCAGGCGGGTTTTGCCGGCGCCAGGGCTAGAGAGCAGGTTGACCACAAACACGCCAGCTGCAGTAAAGCGCTGCCGCAATTCGGCAGCCAGACGGTCATTCTTGCTGAGGACACCCTGGCGAATTTCAAGGAGTCGTGGCGTTGTCATGCGCAATTCCCTTTCTCGAATTGCCGTTCAGCGACTTGCCGAAACGTCGCGCAAAATCGATCAACAGCGCGGCAACCCGCTGAACATCCGGATCGTAGAGCGCGCGGACGAGACCGACCGGTCCGAGTTTCCGCTGCGCCTGACGATCTTCATGATAGGTTGCGACAAAGGCATCGCCAGCCTGCCCCACCAGCGTGACAGTATCGGGCGAAAAAACGCCAGATGTCAGCAGCGTCCGGAATTCTTCCGACGCGACGAACGGACCGATCTGCTCGACCAGTTCGGTAAACTGCGGCACGACTGCGATCAGCCGCGGGACATAGTCACGGTGGCGGTGCAGCATTTCGATCAGGGTAAGCAGACTTTCGCTGGCGCCAGGCGTACCGGCGGCAATATCGCGCAACAGGACATTGATGCTGTCCACCATCGTATCGCTGCGGCGAATGAGCGCATCGAGCGCCTCGACCAGGTAAGCGAGCAGCTCGGCGTGCTGCAGCAGGCGCTGAAGCGACGTCATGGTGGCAGGGTTGCCAAGGAGGTTCAACAGCGCCTCGAACTCCGGTGTCGTCGTCAGTGCCGTGAGGCGATTGGTCAATTCGAGCACCCGCGGCAGATCGTGCAGCAGGCGAGTCAGCGCAGCTGTGTCGATCTCCGGCGCCGATGGCAACGCCTCGCGCACCTCGGCAACGGTCGATGTCACATTCTCAACGATGACCTCACTCCGGCGCACGAGCCCATCGAGCGATGCAGCGGAGAATGCCAGCAACTCGGCGTGATCGAGAAGGCGATTCAACGCGTCGAGCGTGCGGGGTTCGTTGAGACGATCGAGCAACTGCTCGACCCCGGCGCGGCGCGCGCCGTTGAGGGAATGACCATCGATCGTGGAGGTCATAACAATCCTCTCTAAGGCAACGATATCGTGTTCAGCGACGCTGACGCACGCCAGCGTGCAGATGATGACTTCCCCGACAGCAGGCAGCTGCCGTCTGGTCAGGTTCTGGCTGCGCCGAACTCCGGATAGCGCGGAGATAAGGTGTTGCCTGATTATAGTGAAGAGATGCACAAAAAAACAAGTGAATGCATCTTAACTGTCAACGGAAAAACGACAACTGATACAAGCAGCTATCGAATGGCATCCTTCGTGAGGCGAGCCGGGGCATTGATGCCCGCCGCGCGAGCGTTCCGGTCATCGCGTGATGCGAACGCCACCTTGAGGAATACCTGATAGCTGATGCGCTGTCGCCGGCTTTTCCGGGCAGTGTGCGACGCAACCGCCTGATAACAGCGATGAAGCAGCGGGTTGTGAACCCGATCACATTCCGCAACCAAAATGTTCATCCATTCGACCACTTTTTGTGGTATGTTCTGCGCGATACAGGAACCAAGCCAGCGTTGGCTGCCAATGCAACGAAGCAGGTGCAGAACATGGACACCAACAATCTTCGAGACTTCCAATCACAACCCCAGCGACGAGCGATCCTGGATGAGCGCGCTCGTGCGCTGGCAACACTCAGTGTCGCAGACACGAGCGTCGATGGTGAACTCACAATCCGGTTTCGTCTTGGCGACGGTCGTTACGCGCTCTCGGCGCGTCACGCGCGAGAGATACAACCGCTCAGAGCTTTCTCGCCGTTGTTTGGCGCGCCTTCGTTTATCAGCGGACTAGTCAATGTGCATGGTCGGTTGCTGGCGCTTATCGACATTCGCCCACTGCTCAATCTGCCGACGCATCCTCCGCTGCCCGGATCGTTTCTGATTGTGCTGGAGGGAGAAGGGAACGAAATCGCGTTACTGACCGACAGCATTCTGGGGATGACCACAGACCCGCTCAGTCTGAGTCCAGCGCCCGATGGAGCAACGCACGCCACCGTTCCCTGGGTGCGCGGAGTGGATCGTGATCTCTCCCTCGTGATCGATCCGATCGGACTGCTCGCCGATCCACGCCTGATCGTCGAATATCACGCCGGCGCGTAGACAGTCGGCGGCGTCCATTTTCACCTCGTTGTGCAGCTCGACGCTGAACCCATATCGTCAGAATCGCCAGCTCAATGCATGGGTGCAGAGCGAGGACGCTATGAAACTCTCGGTTCGCCTGAAACTGCTGACCGCTTCTGGTCTTACCTTGCTGCTCATGGTCGTTTTGGGCATTCTTGCAATCTATCAGATGGAGCAGATGAACAGTCGCGCGCTACATCTGAGCGAGAACATCATCCCGGCCACGCGCACCTCTAGCGACATGCGGCGGATTGTCAATCGTCACCGAAGTCTGGCAGCGGTTCGCATTGCCGATCCCAGACCGGAGCAACTGACCCGCACCAACAGTGAGCGGCGCGATCTCGAAGTCGAGATGAGCAATCTGGTACAAAAGTATGAACGGTTCATTGTCACCGACATCGAGCGTGAGCTCTATACCCGCATTCGTGAGAACTGGACGACCTATATCAGTGCGGCAGACAGCGGCATCTTCGGTACTGATGACCCGCAGGCTGCGCTGCTGGTCTTCAACAATCTCAAACCGCGGTTTGACCAGCTCAACCAGGACACGACCGCGCTTGAGCAGGAAAATAATCGCCAGGCGTTGGAGGCGACGCACGCCGTTCAGGAAGCATATCAAAACTCACGTTCAACCATTACCGGGCTGCTGGTGGCAACCCTGGTGATATCAGCTATTATTGGCATCACCCTGTCAACAATGGTAGCGCGCTCGATTGTGCGCCTGACGGAAGCGACCAATGCCGTGGCGCAGGGTGATCTCTCACGGGGTGTCAGCATACGCACCGGTGATGAGATAGGGATGCTAGCGGCTGCGTTCAACCAGATGGTTGACAATCTGCGCGCCAGCCGCGCAGCCGAAGCCGAGGCGCGCGAGGCTGAAGCAAAACTGCGACAGGCCGAATCTGAGAGTCGTCAGATGCTGGAGCAGACGGTCGCAGAGTATCTGGCGTTTACCAAACGCATTGCCGCAGGCGATCTCTCGCAGCGCCTCGATGTGCGTCAGAATGGCGCCCTTGGGCAGCTCGGCGAAGGATTGAACGCGATGGTCTCCAGTCTGCACACAATGACGCTCCAGATTCAACAGGCAAACGCCGCCATCGCCTCCGCCGCCGCCGAGATTCTGGCCGCGACCACCCAACAGGCGGCGTCGGCGACCGAACAGTCGGCAGCGATTGCACAAACATCAACGACCATCGAGGAAGTCAAGGCGATTGCGCTTCAAACAGCGCGCCAAGCAGCGCAGGTGGCGCAGGATAGTCAGTCGGCGTTGCAGGTGGCGCGCCAGGGCGCGAAATCGGTCGAGGAAACGGTTCACGGCATGGGACAGATTCGGAACAAGGTTGAGAGCATTGCCCAAACCATCCTGTCGCTGGCAGAGCAAACGCAGGCGATCGGCGCGATTACGACGACGGTTGCCGAGCTGGCGGATCAGTCGAACCTGCTGGCGTTGAATGCCGCCATCGAAGCAGCGCGCGCTGGCGAGCAGGGAAAGAGTTTCGCAGTTGTCGCGCAGCACGTGCGTGATCTTGCAGAACGCTCAAAAGCGGCGACTGTGCAGGTGCGCGAGATTCTGAATGAAATTCAGCGCGCCACTAATGCGGCAGTGATGGTGACTGAGGAAGGAACGAAAGGCGTGGAACAGGGGGTCAGTCTGGCAACTCGCGCCGGTCAGGTGATCCATCAGATGTCTCAGGAAGTCGAAAGCGGCGCTCAGGCAAATACACAGATGGCTGCTGCTGCTCAGCAGCAGACGGTGGGGATGGATCAGATCGCTCAGGCGATGACATCAATTCAGCAGGCGACGACTCAGACGCTGGCAAGCACCCGGCAGGCAGAGCGCGCCGCGCAGGATTTGCATACGCTGGCGCAATCGCTGCAAAAAACAATCGCAATGTACCGGTTGTAGTGTACAGGTGGCGGTATGGAGAACGATGATGAGATTATGGCGCAGGTCTTCGCCGCTTTCTGTGAGGAACAGGCGGAGCATCGCGCTACTATCGCATCGTTGCTGCTCGAACTTGAGCAGCAGCCTGATCGTTCTGACGGTCGCGAGGTGCTCGATCATCTCTTTCGCGCTGCGCATAGCCTGAAAGGCGGCGCGCGCGCCGCAGGCGCGCCGGCGGTCGAACGGATCGCGCACGCCATCGAGGACTTGTTTGCTGCGGTGCGTCAGCAGCGTGCACGTATCGTGCCGGCGCTGTGCGATACGATCTATGTCGCGCTTGACGTGATTGGTCGCCTGGTCGAGCGGCAGGCTGCCGGTCAACCGGTTGATGAGCACATTATCGATGTGATGGTTGATCGGTTGCGCGCGGTGTTGACGCTATCGACGATCGATGCAACGCTTCCTGAGCACACTGCTGACGATACCGCCACTGAGCCCGGCGTTCGTGTTGCTGTATCTCCGGGGCTGTCGCTCCACCCGCGTGACGGCGCGCCGACCAGCAGCGGAGATGTGACAACCGTTCGGCTTGCTGTCGATGTCCTCGATACCTTGCTCAACGATGTGGGCGAACTCATGACGGGCGCCATGCGCATTCGCGAGCGGTTGCGCCAGGCGCAGGAGATTGCCGGGATGCCGGTACGCTGGAAGCGTCGCTGGCGTCAGGTGCGCCCGATTGCCGTCCGGTCGCGCGCGCAGCAGAACGGCGATCACCCGACTGGGTATGATGGCGGAGTGCAGTACGCCACCCTCGCTCCATCGCAGCCGACGGTCAATCGGCAGGAAGCGCAGACCCTGGCGGATGCGCTGGTGCAGGCGGCTGAACTCATTGACGATATTGAGCAATGGATGAGCAGGTTTGTGCACGATTTGAACGCTGATCAGGGCCTGCTCACCAGTGTGACCGATCGCCTTCATGCTCATATCCGGCGCACCCGTATGCTGCCGCTGCACACCATCTTTCAATCGTTGCGCCGGGTTGCGCGTGATGTCAGCCGCAGCACCGGCAAGGCAGTCGATGTTGTGCTCGATGACGGGAATGCAGAAGCAGATCGACAGGTGCTCGATGTGCTGCGTGATGTGCTGACCCATCTGCTGCGCAATGCCATCGATCACGGCATTGAAGACCCGGACACGCGACAGCAGCAGGGCAAGCCTGCGCGCGGCCGGGTGCATGTGGCAGCGAGTGTCACGGGTGAATGGTTGACGATTGAGGTCGCCGATGATGGCGCCGGACTGGACGACGAAGCGATTCGTCGTCGCGCGCTCGAGCTGGGATTGCTGACCGTCACCGATCTCGAACACGCCAGACCAGGCGACATCCACCACCTAATCTTTCTGCCCGGGTTCTCGACGCGCTCCAGCGTCAGCCATCTCTCCGGTCGCGGCGTCGGGCTCGATATTGTGCATTCGCATATTGAGCGCATGCAAGGGCGCATTCAGGTGCAGAGCGCGCCCGGTCAGGGATGCCGGTTTGTCCTGACCGTGCCGGTGTCGTTGACCAGTTCACACGGGTTGTTGTTCAAACTGGGAACCCAGATTTGCGCCATTCCGCTGGAGTCGATTCAGCGCATTATTTCAGTGGCGCCCGATGATGTCCACACCCTCGAAGGACGGACAGTCGTGCTGGTTGATCAACGACCGATTGCACTGATACATCTGGCAGACCTGGCAGGCGCCGGCGGCGGTGCAGCGTTCTTTCCAGACAGCAGGGGACGGCGCCAGGCGCTTGTGTTGGGGAGCGGCAACGAACGTCTGATCGCCTGTATTGTTGACGATATTGTCGGTGAGCAGGAACTGGTTGTACATCGCCTCCCGTTTCCGCTCAGGCGCGTTCAGTTTATTGCCGCCGCCGCTATTCTTCCCGATGGCGTCGTTGCGCCGATTCTGGATACGGTCGATATTGTGCGGGCAGCCGCTGCAGTGCGCCGTCCAGTTACGCCATCGCCGGTCGATACCGGCGCCCAGCGTCGCACACCACAGATCGTTGTCGCCGACGACTCGCTGACCACGCGCATGCTGGAAAAGAATATTCTCGAAATGGCGGGGTATCGGGTGCATCTGGCGACTGATGGAGTCGAAGCGCTCGACCTGGTGCGGAGTCTGGCATCGAATGGCGGATGCGATCTTGTGATCAGCGATGTCGATATGCCGCGATTGAACGGGTTTGAACTGACCGAAAAACTGCGCGCCAGCGAACGCTTCAAACACCTGCCTGTCGTCCTGGTGACATCGCTCGATGCGCCGGAACATCGTGAACGCGGCGTAGCTGTGGGGGCAGACGCCTATATTATCAAGCGCGCATTCGACCA
>JBEPYG010000095.1:0-12615 GCA_041641515.1 Roseiflexus sp. | reverse complement strand
CCGTCAAAACAGGGTTAGTTGCTCATCCTCGTTGGTGGCGCTGTCCCACGGCAGCGGCGGCACGCCGGGGGCGCCCACGAGGCGGTGTTGCAGGGCGCGGCATAACAACGGCGACTCACGTTCGACGGGGCAGTGCATGAAAAAGAAGACTGTGGTTCCTTCGGTCAGCCACGTGCGTATGCGCTCAGCCCATTCGTCGAGCAGTGGGTCATTCCGTGCGACGTCCGGGTGCCCAATGTACCGCACCAGCGTGAAGGATGCGCTGCGCAGCGGGTGAAGCGGCACATCGGGCTTGTTGTCGCGCGCTCGACGCAGGTCTTCCTCAGCGCCGGGCAGTAGTCCCAGATCGAGTGGTCGCACGTCCATCAACACTCGTCCGACGCCGTGGGACTTCAGCAAATCCATCAGTGCTGCCTCTGCTTGCGGCGTGTACCAGTCGAGATGCCGGACCTCGACTGCCAGACGATAGGCAGGGTTCCACGCCGCCAGCCAAGCGGCAAGGTCGTCGATCTGATGGGGTGAATACCCTGGCGGCAATTGCAGAAAGAAGGGACCCAGACGCTCACCGAGCGGCGCCAGACGCTGGAGGAATGCATCGGTCTCGCGCACCCTCGCTGCCAGCGCTCCCTGGTGGCTAATGTCGCGCGGCAGTTTGAAGCAGAAACGAAACGAAGCGGGTGTTTCGTCCGCCCATCGCTGAACTGTCTCAACCGACGGAACTGCATAGAACGTGGTATTTCCCTCAACCGTTGTGAGGCGGCGGCTGTAGAGGCGCAGATAATCGGCGCTGCGGCTGCTGCGCGGGAAAAGGACGCCAGACCACGAGGGATGGGCCCAGACGGCGCAGCCGAGGTAGAAGCGCGGTTGATCGGCGGCGGTCATAGTTTACTTCCCGGCGGTGTCTGACGATGCCACGAGGTTGCACGCTCGAACGCCTTCCCGGCGCGCAGCACACGCGCTTCGCGCCACGGCGCTGCAACAAGTTGCAGTCCTATCGGTAGACCGGTAGTGCTCATGCCGCACGGCAACACCAGCGCCGGTACGCCGGCAAGGTTGAAAGGCGCCGTGCAGCGGGTCAGCTGCCGAGCTGCCTCGATCGCATCCAGTCCTTCGATGAGTGGTGCTGTGATTGGCGTTGCCGGTGTCAGCAGCAGGTCGAACGTCTCGAAAAGACGCTCCAGCTGGCGACGCCACTCACTCTGGACGCGCCGTGCCAGAATGTACTCGGTGGACGTGAACGCAGCGCCGCGTTCCATGCGCGCCCGCACGTCAGCGCCGAACTTCTCCGGGTTGTCGCGCAGCCGATCGCGGTGGAACGCAGCAGCATCGCTCGTCGTCATCAGAGCATTCATTTGCGCAGCTTCCTGCCCACGACCAAGGTCGATACGCTCGATGCGCGCACCCAGTTCCTCGAACACGGCCGCCGCCTGGTGGACAGCGGCAAGCACCTCAGCGTCACCCTGACCGAAATGGGAGTCGTCCGCCAGTGCGATGCGCCATCCTGCAACGCCCGCATCGATCGTCGAAAGGAGATCATCGACCGGCACATTAGCGCACGCCGGATCGTCCGGGTCGTACCCGGCAATCGCCTGCAACAGGATGGCAGCGTCGGCGACGGTGCGCGCCATCGGACCGGCGTGGTCGAGGTTCCAGCTCAGCGGAACAACACCCTGGAGACTGATCCGTCCATACGTTGGCTTGAGCCCGACAATACCGCAGAGCGATGCCGGAATGCGAATGCTTCCGCCCGTATCGCTTCCCAGCGCTCCAAGGCAGAGACCTGCCGCCAGCGCTGCTGCTGCGCCGCCGGAGGAGCCGCCGGTGATCCGTGCAGTGTCCCAGGGGTTGCGCGAGGGTCCGTAGTGGGGGTTGATATTTGTGACACCCAGCGCCCATTCGTGCATGTTCAATTTGCCGAGCAGCACGGCGCCTGCCTGATAGAGCAGCGTCACAGCACGGGCATCGGTGTCCGGCACTCGATCGGCAAAAAAGGTCGAACCTGCGGTTGTACGAATGCCCGCCGTATCGTACAAATCTTTCAACGCGACAGGAACGCCGTGGAGCAGACCGCGCCGCATGCCACGCGCCAGTTCATCGTCGGCGGCGCGCGCCTGCGCCAGTGCGAGTTCCGGCGTAACGGTGATGAAACTGTTGAAGCGATCATCGCTGGCAGCGATACGGTTCAGGTACGCCTCGGTCAGCTCGACCGACGAAATGGCGCGTCGCGCCAGCAGATCGGCAGCGTCAACAATGGTGAGCTGGAAGAAGAGGTCGGACATCATTGATCTCCCCGTTCAATGAGCGCAACGGCGTACCTTTTCAGCGCTGTCGGTCAGGAAGATGTCTCCGTCGTGGGACGAAAGCCAAGCAACCGTAGACCGTTCAAGGTGACGACTAACGACGTTCCCATATCGGCGAATACTGCCATCCACATCGTACTCCAGCCTGCCGCGACAATTACCAGAAACACTGCTTTTACGGCAATGCTGAAGGCGATATTGAACATAATCGTGCGCTGCGCAGTGCGCGCCATCTCAAACACGAACGGCAGGCGGCGCAGGTCGTTGCTCATCAGCGTTACATCGGCGGTTTCCATCGCCTGGTTCGTGCCGCCATGCGCTGCTCCGATAGCGATCCCGACCGTTGCCGACGCCAGGGCGGGCGTGTCGTTGATGCCATCGCCGACCATCGCCACCGCGCCATAGATCGTGCGGAGATCCTCGACCGTCTGCGCCTTGTGTTCAGGGAGCACTTCAGCGCGCACATCGTCGATGCCGATGTCGGCGCCAATGGCGTGCGCCGCTTCGCGACGATCACCGGTCAGCATAATGATATGCTCAATTCCCACCCGACGGAGTTGCGCGACAGCCTCGCGGCTTTCTGGACGCACCGTGTCGGCGACGCTCAGCATACCGGCGAAGACCCCATCGACGCTGACCATCAGCGGCGTCCGACCGGCGCCTGCGTCCTGTATTGCGCGATTGCAGAAGGCAGGAGGATGGGGTGATGTTTCATCGAAATAGCGGTGGCTGCCAATCACCACTGTGTGTCCCTCGACCTCTCCGACGATGCCATGCCCTGGCAGAGCAGTAACGGACGCTGCGGAAGGCGCACTCTGAGTAAGACCCCGTGCGCGTGCCGCATCGACGATTGCGTGCGCCAGCGGGTGCTCGGAACGTCGTTCGACGGCGCAGGCAAGTTCGAGCAACGTGTCACAGGCGTCACAACGCGCCGGGACGTTGTGTTCGGGTTCGCGGCAATGCACCGAACGCACCATCACCAGCGTTGGCGCGCCGGTCGTCAGTGTACCGGTTTTATCGAATGCAACGGCGCGTACACTGCCGAGCGCCTCGAGCGCCGCGCCGCCTTTGATCAGCACCCCAGCGCGTGCAGCTGCACTCAATGCACTGACCACACTGACCGGCGTACTGATCACCAATGCGCACGGACAGGCAACGATCAGGAGCGCCAGACTGCGATAGAACCAGCCAGTTTCATCCGGCGCCGGGTTCCAGAACGGCTGTCCAAATAGGAGCGGTGGAATGACAGCTGTCAGCGCGGCGATACCAACCACTGCAGGAGTATACCAGCGCGCAAAACGATCAATCATCCGTTGCACCGGCGCCCGGCGATCCTGCGCTTCCTGTACCAGGCGGATCATGCGATTGATCGTGTTCTCGCTCGCCGGACGCGTGACAAGCACCTCAATTGCGCCTTCGCCGTTGATGCTTCCAGCATACACGTCCATCCCCGGCGTTTTAGCGACCGGCATACTCTCACCGGTGATCGGCGCCTGGTTGACATGGGTGGCGCCGCTGCGCACAATGCCGTCCATCGGGACGCGCTCACCCGGGCGCACGACGATCACATCCCCGACGGTCAGGTCGGCAACCGGCACGCGCGTCTCATACCCGTTGCGCAGGCGTAACGCCGTTTCGGGTGCAAGGGTCATGAGCGAACGAATGGAATCCCGCGCGCGGGACGCAGTGAAACCTTCGATCGCCTCGCCAATTGCAAAGAGCACCATCACCAGCGCCGCTTCGACATATGCGCCGATGATGACGGCGCCGGCTGCAGCGATGGTCATTAGGGCGTTGATCGAAATCGTTCGGCTGCCGATGAGCGAGCGCCAGGCGCTGCGTGCGATCGGCAGCCCGGCAGCAATCAGCGCAGCAAACGCCAGAGCGTCGATCCAGAATGCACGCCAGTTCAGGAGTTCATGCAGCACGACGCCCGGAGCGATCAGGATCGCGCCGATCAACGCCAGGCGTGTATCGAAGCGTTGCCACAAGAATGCTACAAACGATGCTGGCGCCTCAGGCGTCGTCAGTGCTGTGCCAGCGTCGTCGAACGGCATCGCCTCATACCCCATCGAACGCACATACGCGATAATCGTCTCGGGTTCGACAGCGCCGTACACGCGGAGTCGCCCGGTAGCAGCGTTCAGTTCACATACTTCGACGCCATCGAGGCGCGCGACGCTTCTTTCGATCGTTTGCGCGCAATGAGCACAGTCGATACCGTTGATTGTGAAGATGTGTTCGTGGATCTGCATTAGTTCTGACTTCCGATTCTTACAACCTCCAGCTCCGTCAGCCCCCAGCCGACTCCCGCGGCAACCACAACGACCAACCAGGGCGGCCATTTCCATACAGTGAGCAAACCGAAGCACCCCAGCGCCAGGGCGGCGTCGAGCGGCGTCATGATAGCACTGGTCATCACCGGCGTGTAGAAGGTAGCCAGGAGGATGCCAACCACTGCGGCATTGACGCCGTGCAACACCACCTGCGCCTCTTCTCTGGCACGCAGCCAGTCCCAGAACGGAAGAGCGCCGATCACCAGCAGCCAGGCTGGAAGGAAAATCGCCAGCAGCGCCAGCGTTCCTCCGATCCATCCATTGGGCGTCAACGTCCGCACAGCGCCCAGGTATGCTGCAATCGTGAACAGCGGACCGGGAACGGCCTGCGCCATGCCATAGCCGGCGATGAACTGCGCATCGCTGACCCATCCAGGTGGCGTGACCTCAGCGTAGAGCAGCGGCAGAACGACGTGCCCACCGCCAAAGACCAGCGCGCCGGCGCGGTAGAAACTGTCGAAGAGGTCGAGCGCGTGGAATGGGAAGATCGCGCGCGCCAGCGGCAGCGCAAAGAGCAGTCCGAAAAACACAATCCAGCTCCCGACAGCTAGACGGCGATCAAACCACACCAGCCGCGCTGTCGCTGCCGCTGGCGCGCCGCTGCCACGCAACAACCGCCAGCCGATCATGCCTCCCGCAACAATAATGACGATCTGCGCCAGCGCATTGCTCCAGATGAGCAGCGCCACCGCCGCAAGAATCGCGATCGTCGCGCGTTCGCGGTCGGGGCAGAGTGCACGCGCCATGCCCCACACCGCCTGCGCCACGACCGCCACGGCAACGACCTTCAAACCGTGCAGCGCCGCTGTGTCTGCACCGAGCGACGTCACACCGTATGCCGCTGCGATCATCAGCAGCGCCGATGGGAGGGTGAACCCGATCCACGCTGCCAGGCCCCCCGGCAGACCGGCGCGCATGATGCCAAGCGCGATACCGGTCTGACTGCTCGCCGGACCGGGGAGAAACTGGCAGAGCGCCGCCAGATCGGCATACGTGCGATCATCGAGCCAGCGTCGCCGGGCGACGAACTCTTCGCGAAAGTATCCCAGGTGCGCTATCGGCCCGCCGAACGATGTCAATCCCAGGCGCGTGAACACAGCTAGGACCTCGATGATCGACCCCTGCGGCGCTGCAACCGGCTGTACCGTCTCTTTCACACTATGTCATTCAGGAGCGGTCACCAGTTCTTCGCCAGCTACCCATCCTTCACGCCCATCGACGGTGCGGATGCGCCACCAGTGATACCCGTCTGCGGCGACAGGTCCTTCGAGCAGGGTCAGTTGCGTGCCCGGCGCCAGACCATCATGCACCTGCGAGTTGAGTCCAGGAGCGCTGCGGCGCCGCAGATTCTTGCCGCCCGCCTTCTGTACCCAGGCGGTCGCGCCAACAGCTAGGCCTAGCTTGCCGCCTGCCAGTTCTGCAATGGCCGCGCCTGCGCTCTTTGCCTGCTCTTCCATCGCCGCCTTTTCCTTCGCCAGTTGCCCGATCTGCGCTTCAAGTTCGCGCATGCGCGCGTTTGCGTCGCGCAGCGCCTCCTGGGTGGCGGAAAGCGCCATCTGTTCCGCGCTCGCAGCGCCCCTGGCGGCTTCCGCCTGCTTCTGAGCCTCCGCCAGCTGCATGGTCAACTGATCGATTTCGGAAGTGCGCTGGTTGAGCTGTTTCTGAAGTTCATAGATGCGATCACTGAGGTTCTTGATCGTCTCGCCAAGTTTCTGCTGCTCCGACTTCTCCTCGTCCTTCTTGTCCTTGCCGAAAAACTGACCGAGACCCATACCAGCGCTCCTTTCGTTGATACTGGCGCTGCTCAGCGCCAGCGCTTTCGGTCATGAATATGCCTGTGCCCCGTGGCAAGCGCGCCAGATCTTTTCGGGACGCAGCGGCATGTCGATGTGCCGGACACCAAGGTGCTTGAGCGCATCGACGACTGCGTTGACGATTGCCGGGGTCGAACCAATGGTTGCCGCCTCGCCAATCCCCTTGGCGCCCAATGGGTTGTGCGGCGTTGGTGTGACCGTTTGCTCGACGACAAACGAAGGCAGATCATCGGCGCGAGGAAGAGTATAGTCCATAAGTGACCCGCTGAGCAACTGTCCATTTTCGTCGTACACGACTTCTTCGAACAGCGCCTGTGCGATGCCCTGCGCCAGACCGCCATGCACCTGACCGGCGACGATCAGCGGACTGATGCGCGGCCCGCAATCATCGACGCTGACATAATCGCGCACGGTCACGATCCCGGTGTCGGGATCGACTTCCACTACTGCCAGGTGCGCGCCGAAGGGGTAGATCAATGCCGGTGGTTTGAAGAAATCGGTCGACTCTAGCCCTGGATCGATATCATCGGGCAGATTGTCGGAATAGGCGCGTTCAGCGATCTGCACCAGCGTCAGACCGCTGTCGGGCGCGCCTTTCACGTGATAGCGTCCTTCATCGAACACCACATCATCGAGCGCAGCTTCGAGCATATGCGCTGCAATGCGGCGCGCTTTCTCGCGAACCTGGGCAATCGCACGCACGAGCGCCCCGCCGCCGACCGCCAAGCTGCGACTGCCCATGGTGCCGTTGCCCATCGGCGTCACCGCCGTATCGCCGCTCCGCACAACAACCTTCTCGAAATCGGCGCCAAGTTGATCGGCGACGATCTGAGCAAAGGTCGTTGCAGTCCCCTGACCATGGGGCGAAATGCCGGTCATAACAGTGACCGTCCCGGACGGCTCGACGCGCACATGAGCGCTTTCATACGGGCCAAAGCCGCACATTTCGACATAACAGGCGATGCCGATGCCGAGCAACGGCGCGTGCTCGCCGGCGGCGCGCGCTGCAAGGCGCTGTTGCTGTTCGGCGCGCAGATCGGCGTAGCGTCCTGCCTCGAGAGCCCTGCTCAATGCCTTATCGTAGTCGCCGCTGTCATAGGTCGGACCGACCGGCGTCTTATAAGGGAACGCATCGGGCGGGATGAAATTGCGCCGACGCACCTCAACCGGGTCGAGATCCAACTCGAGCGCAATCGCGTCCATCAGGCGTTCGATATAGTAGGCGGCTTCCGGGCGACCCGCGCCACGGTAGGCGGCAACCGGCGTGGTGTTGGTATAGACGCAAGTTATTTCGTAATCAACGGCGGGAATGCGATACACCCCCACCGCCATCTGTCCCGTCAGATTGGGAATCCCTGCCGACACCGGATATGCGCCGAGGTCGGCAACGACACGAGCGCGCAGTGCGGTAATGACGCCATCGGCAGTCACTGCCGCCTCATAATCCGCAACCTGCGCGCGTCCGTGCGTCGTCGCCTGCATATGCTCCAGGCGTGTTTCGACCCAGCGCAGCGGTATTCCCAGGCGGCGCGTGAGCGCTGCCAGCGCCGCTTCCTCGGGGTAGACGCCGATCTTGACCCCGAACCCGCCGCCAACATCGGGTGCGATCACGCGGATCTGATTTTCCGCCATGCCCAGCATCTTTGCCAGATCGCGCCGGATCCAGTGCGCCGCCTGTGTGCTCGTCCAGACTGTCAAACCACCGGTCATCGGATCGAGCGCTGTCAGGACTGCACGTCCCTCCATCGGCACACCCGACAGGCGCTGGCTGACCATGCGCAACGTCACGACCCGATGGGCGCTGGCGAACGCCCCTTCGACATCGCCACGCTTGCGTCGCCATACGTGATCAATGTTGCTCTGAGCTTCTTCAAACAGTAGCGGCGCATCAGGGCGAAGCGCCTGTTCCATGCTGGCGACCGCCGGCAGCGGCTGCCAGTCGACCACGACCGCAGCTGCACCGTCTTCTGCCGCCGCCGGACTGACAGCGATGACTGCTGCGACGATCTCGCCTACATGCCGCACCTTGCCGACCGAGATAGCGTAGTGCGAGTATTTTGGCGGCACCTCCCCTGCCACATCGGAACCTTCTCCCCCCTCGAACAACATTGCGGTGTATGCGTCCCGCAGGTCGTCGCCGGTCACCACCGCTGTAACACCCGGAAGACGCAGCGCCGCCGACGGGTCGATACCGCCAATTCGGGCGTGCGGGTATGGACTGCGGACAAACGCGACATGCTGCATACCAGGCAGCGACATGTCGCCGACGTACTGTCCCGCGCCGGAAATCAAACGCGGATCCTCTCTGCGACGCACCTCCGCGCCGATCAGTGATGCGTAAGCCATAAAACCCTCTGTTCTGGAACTCGGAGAGCGGATCGTTCACATACAGTATAACAAAAGCAGTGTGTATGATACAATTGAAACAAAATGGTTACAAAACTATCTCGTCATCTGAACGTGGTTTGTGATTCTATGACAACTCCAGATTTGTCCCAACTCACGCGCAGCGGTCTGGCAGATCGGCTTGGCATTCAAATAGTAGAACTGACGCCCCAGCGGGTGATCGCCACCATGCCGGTGACGCCAGAGCATCATCAACCGCTCGGCTATCTCCACGGCGGCGCGTCGGTCGCGCTCGCCGAGACGGTCGCCAGCATTGGCGCATTCTTCAATTGCCCGCCGGGAAAGGCGGCGTTCGGACTGGAGATCAACGCCAACCATATTCGCCCGAAGCGCGACGGTGTGGTGACGGCGATAGGGACGCCGCTGCACATTGGCAAATCGACGCAGGTGTGGGAAGTGCGCATCGTCGATGAGCAGGAGCGCCTGGTCTGCATGTCGCGCTGCACGATTGCGGTCGTTGATCTGGCACAGACGATAGAACGGTGACCCACAGGTATGCGAGCTGTCGTTCAACGTGTCAGTGAAGCTTCTGTCACGGTTGAAGGCCGGGTGGTCGGCGCAATTGGACGAGGGCTGCTCATCCTGCTCGGCATCGGTATGGACGATGGCGAGGCGGAAGCGGCGCTGCTGGCGGAAAAGAGCGCCAATCTGCGGATTTTTGCGGATGACGAAGGTCGTTTCAATCGCTCATTGCTCGATATTGGCGGTGAAGCGCTGGTCGTTTCGCAGTTCACGCTCTACGCCGACACCCGGCGCGGACGCCGTCCCAGTTTTTCCGACGCTGCGCCGCCAGAGATCGCCGCACCGCTTGTGGACGTCTTTGTGCACGAACTTCGCCGCTTGGGGATTGCTGTCAGCACCGGAGAATTCGGCGCGATGATGCAGGTCGCGCTGGTGAACGACGGTCCGGTGACGATCCTGCTCGACAGCGCCATTTTCCGTAAACCGCGCAACCGGCACGAACGATGAACCACCCCCCACACGATGAATTGCTTGAGCGCCTTGCCGATGCCATTGTGCAGCGTGGGTTGACGGCGCCGGCGCGTATGCTGCTCGACATGCTTGCACCGCTCGGATTCCTTGCCAGCCAGATGGCGCTCTTCGCCCGTCCATTTGTTCCGGGAGATCGATGGACGCGCTATGTCGATGCGCTGTCCGACGCACGAGGATGGGAGCAATTGCGTGATATCCTGAACCGTGACTGTTGACAAACGATTTGATTTGAATTACACTCGAAGCCAGCACAGCGCACGACTGTGTAAAGAATTGTGTGGAGGCAGTTCGTGGATCTCCCACTTCAGACGCTTGCCCTGCTGCTCATCGTTTTCATCGTCATTATCCTGACTCTCCTCTACCACGCACGCGCGCTCGACCGACGCCGCATATTCAGTCGGCGTCCGCTGCCTGCGTTCGAGGCGTTGCGGCGTGGGTTGGGGAGCGGCGCGGAGACCGGTCGTGCGCTTCATCTTTCGCCAGGCAGCGGGACAATCGGCGCGCGCGCGACAACCGCAGAAACGATTGCAGGGCTGCTTGCCGCTGAGCGCACCGCGACTGAAGCTGCACTCAACGGCATCCCGGTCATTGCCAGTTCCGGCGATGCTGTGGCACACCTTGCACTGCGTGGTACGCTTCGCCAGGCGTATCAGCGCGCCGGGCTCGGGCAGGATTACGATGCCGGGCATGTGCAGCTGCTGGCGCAGCAGGACCCGATGGCATACGCGTCAGGGGTTGTCACACTGTATGGGCGACAGCGCTTCGAAGCGAGCCAGTTGATTGGCAGTTTTGGGTACGAAGCATTGCTGGCGACGGAGGCGGGGGTGCAGGCCGGTATACCACAGGTCGCCGGCGCCACGACGTCGACGGCGCTGCCACTCATCTATCTGACTGCTGATGGAACGCTGATCGGCGAGGAGATCTACGTCGCCGAAGCCTATCTCTCACGCGCACCCGAAGCGCAGGGGCGTCTGCTCACCCATGATGCGCTGCGCACGGTCGCAATCGTTGCCATCATTGTACTGGCGCTCTGGCAGTCACTGATTGGTTTGTAATGCCGGAACGATCGATGACCTTTCTACGCGACCCAAAACGCCTGATCGCCACCATAATCGCCGGAGTAGCTGGACTGCTGGTGTTGATCGACTTCGCCGGACCTGTGCCGGTCGTTAGTTCGCTTACGCAGATAACGCTCGATTGGGCTGCGTTGATCGCTGCACTGGCGCTGGTGATTGGGTTGGTGAATGTGACCGGCAACCACATAGGGCGCGTGGTGCGGCGCAGCGCCGACTGGAAGTACAGTCTGGTGTTGCTCGCAGCGATGGTGGTGGTCATTTTTGCAGGAACGCTCTTTCCGTTGCAAAACGCAGATGGCAGTCTGACCGTTCCGTCGAGTCTGATTGAGCAGCCGGTGCGGCTGGTGTTCAGTGCGGTCTACACGCCGCTCGCAAGTTCGTTGCTTGCGTTGCTGACATTCTTTAGCCTGAGCGCAGCATTGCGCGCCGTTCGCCGCCGCACGGCGGATGCGCTGGTCATCGTTGCCGTGGCGCTGGTGGTGCTGGTCGCCGCCTCGTTGCCGCAGCTGGAACGCGCATCAATGGTTGCTGACGGGCTGCGCTGGTTTTCAGATTATGTTGTACTCGCCGGTGCACGCGGCTTGCTGATCGGCGCAGCTATCGGCGCACTGGTCGCAGGGGTGCGGGTGTTGCTGGGGTTCGACCAGCCGTACCTTGATCGATGAGCGTATAGACGCGCTCTTATTCAGCGACGATCCGAAATTAGCATGCAGTATCGTCGCACAACAACCTGGCGTTCAGGGAGCAGGTGTTGAGTCGGTCAAATCGCAATCCACATTTACCGCCATGGCTCCAGGATGTGCCGCTGCCTCCAAATCCGCGGTCCCTGGAACAGGGTGCAGGCGGTGCACCGTTATTCTCCGGTTTGCCGGAGTGGCTGCAAGATGAAGACGAGGCGGAACAAGCTTCCACGCCTTCCTGGTTGCGTCCGGCGCCGGATACGCCGGATAGTGATGCTTCGGCGCCCGCGTGGGCATCTATTTCTGATCAAACGCCAGTAGCGCCTTTTGATGTTCCCGCGTCGTCTGAGGAGTCGCCGCCCTCCTGGCTTCAGTCGCTGCGCGAATCGATCGTGACGCCCGACGCGCCCGAATCCGATGAGATTGCTTCGGGAACGGCGTCACCGACCTCGATTGGGGCGTCTGATGCTGACCGGTCTGGATTGTCTGCCAGCAGTAGTGAGATAGATGTGCCTCCGTGGCTGGCAGACGAGCGTTTCGATCAGTATGCTGATGAGTCGCCCGCCCGTCCCCCCGAAGCATATACCAGCGGTGAGCCTCCATCCTGGTCTGGTAACATCGCTGATGAGTCGAGCAAAGCGGTCGATCTTCCAGCATGGCTGCGTGAATTGCCGGTGACTGATGCCACGCCGCAGACGCCACTGCCTGCTGTCGAAACGCGCGGTGACGACCTGCCAGACTGGTTGCGCGGTACTGATGCCGCGCCGCCCGCGGCTCCTGTTGCGCCCGCCGCCGAAACGCGCGGTGACGACCTGCCAGACTGGTTGCGCGGTACTGATGCCGCGTCGCCCGCGGCTCCTGTTGCGCCCGCCGCCGAAACGCCGCCCCCCGCAGGCGACCTGCCGGACTGGTTGCGCGACATCGCAGCGGCGCCACCCGCGTCGCCTGCGGCTCCTGTCGCGCCTGCCGCCGAAACGCCGTCCTCCGCAGGCGACCTGCCGGACTGGTTG
>JBEPYG010000094.1:0-12797 GCA_041641515.1 Roseiflexus sp. | reverse complement strand
ATCGCACGCGAGCAGGTAAGACGCGCTTCTGCGAGCATCGTCGTGAATGACAGGCAGGCGCTGGTCACCCATCACCTATTCCTCGTCATATCCCGGCGCGACGTCTGCGATCTTAGGAGCAGCTCGAACAGTTGCGGGAGGGAGCGGAACGCGCCGCTCTAGCAAAAAGTTGATCGAAGGTCAAACGTCTTATATAATTGCCGCAGTCGCCGTTGTGGCGATCATTCTGGCGGTCATAGTGATTGGTCGTGCACGACAGCGCAGCCGACCTGATCGAGCAAGCAGCGCCGCCATTAGAGGAGGAGCGATGTTTGGCAACAGAAAACAGTCTCAGGCGCTTCCCGCCCCTGCACTCAATGGCAGGCCCGAGACGGTGATCGGCGCCAACACCAGCTTCGTCGGCACCCTCAAATCCGATGGCAATATTCGGATCGATGGCAGGGTTGAGGGTGATATCGAGATTCTGGGGAATCTGATCATCGGTGAGACGGGTCAGGTGATTGCAACGATCAAGGCGCAGAATGTCCATGTCTCTGGCGCGGTGAAAGGCGAAATCACTGCAATCGAGCAGCTCGAAATTTCGCCGACGGGCAAGGTTTGGGGTGATATTGTCACATCAGCGTTGCATATTGAGCCAGGTGGACTGTTCCGTGGTCAGAGTTCGATGACCACGAATATCGATGAACCGCTGCTCCTAGAAGCGCCGCGCCCTGAGCGTCGCGATTAGGCGCCTATCTGAAAAACCGCATCCTGAGCAGCACGCGGCGCGTATCGAAGGGGCGGTTTTTCGTATCCTGCGTTATTCGGATAGGCTCTAGGCGTCAAACCCTACGTGCCGCAGTTCTGCGAGGCGCACCAGCGTTGCAGCAATTTTCGGGAGCCGGTATCATGCCCCGCCCTCAGCGCTCATCCGTGGTTCGCACCCACACATTTCGTAAGCATTTGCGACCTGGAAATGCCGGGGTGCATGTGTTGACCTTCGTTCTGGTTGTGCTATCACTCTGGATGCTGGCAAGTTTTGTCGGTCAGATTATGACCGGCGCGCGACTGGAACAGCGTCGTGCTGCGCTGGTCGCCGAAAATGCACGGCTCGAAGCGACCAACCGTGCGCTGCTTGATCAGGTGGAGTACGCGGAGTCGCCCGCTTACGCCGAACAGATTGCTCGCGAACAACTGGGGCTGGCTGCCGAGGGTGATACGGTCGTGCTGCCGACATTCGAGGACCGCCCTGCGGGTGACGCAATGCCAACTCCTATTGCGCTGCCCGCGCCGACGCCGCAACTGAACTGGCGCGCTTGGGTGCAGGCGTTGACTGCCGGAGATACGCCGTAAACAGCAAACGACCCTGGCGCGCCTGCCAGGGTCGTCGATTACGTCCGAAAAGATTATCACTCGCGCAAGCGTGTCGTTTCACCCGTGGCAGCGCGATCGGCCGGTGTGTGGGGTGTGGCGCCGGGGTGCACCGAGATCGGTACACTGGTTGTCTCTGGCGAATGCACGGTCGAGCGTGGACGGCGCAACCCGCTGACGAAACGCTGCATCTGGTCGTCGATCTCCGGTTCACGCCCACGCAGCAGGATGCTGATACCCGCCAGGAACAACACACCGGGGAACAAAAAGTCGATCAATATGAGCAACCCCAACCCGACGCCCCAGAGCCCACCCTGCACAGCTTCGGAGGTGCGCGTTGCACGCCGCTGAATATATGCCGCTACGCCGCCAGCAATCAGCGCCCCTGGCAGCAACAGCCACCACAGGTTCAGCCACCAGATGACGCCCAGGACGATCAAACCAATGCCAACCGCTGCTGAGCGACGGTTATCGTATACCAGGTTCATGGTTCTACTCCTTATCTTGTATCGCTCCATCTACACCTTTGTACGCCGACGTGATCGATTTTGTTGCGCCGTGCGCCTATGATGCTCTCCGTCATCATTGTGACCTGGAACGGCAGGCGCTTCCTGTCTCGCTGCCTGCACGCGGTCGCTGCACAACTTCAGTCTGCCGACGAGATCATCGTGGTCGATAATGGTTCGACCGATGGCACCGCTGGCTGGCTGGCGCATGCCTGGCGCACCGTGCGCCTGGTTGCGTTGCCATCGAACCTCGGATTTGCCGGCGGCGTCAACGCCGGGCTGCGAGCAGCGCGTGGCGACCTGCTGCTGCTGCTGAACAATGATGCATTCGTCGAACCGGAATGTGTGCCTGCACTGGTCGAAACGATGCAGCAGCATCCGCAGATTGGCGCCGCCGCCGGGGTGCTGACTTTCGATCATCGTCCTGATCTGGTCGCTGCAGCAGGCATCACGGCTCGCCGCGATGGGCTGGCGCTCGATCTGTGGACCGGGTGCGATGTGCATTCGCTTCCAGCAGCGCCGCAACCGGTGATGGGTGCAAGCGGCGGGTTGGCGCTTTACCGGCGCATCATGCTCAACGACATCGGCTTGATGGCGCCGGATTTCTTCAACTATCTCGAAGATGTTGATCTGGCGTGGCGTGCCCGGTTGCGAGGGTGGACGTGTCTGCTCGCTCCGCATGCTCACGCACGACACCTCTATTCCGCCACCGGCGGGCAGGGGTCGCCGTTGAAGCAGCGGTTGCTGGGGCGCAATCGCTGGCGTGCAATCATTCGCTGCTTTCCAACCGGCGTATTGCGCGCCTGTCTGCCCCACATGCTGGCGTATGACGCAATGGCGCTGGCATACGCAACGATTACCCGCAAGCCCGCGATGATTGCCGGACGCATCGAGGCGCTGCGCGACTGGTCAACACTCGTGCAGGAGCGTCGCCGCATCCAGGCGCGCCGCACCGTTCCGGATCATTCGTTCGCTGCATGGCTCGAGCCGCCGCTTCCGCCGTGGCAGACTCTGCGTGCAGTGCGTCGACTCGATGCGCTCCTGGCAGGGACGGCGCATTGAAGGCAAAGGGTGGACGTCAGCAAGACGTTGGGCAGGGAAGATCGGCGGTGTGACAATCAATCCGAGTACACGTTCCACAAAAGCCTGATACAATAGTACTCGATGTGAGCAGATCTATCGGGTGCGCGGGCGCCTCGCCTGCATCCTCAGTTCTGTTGTTCATCGCAGCGTTGTGCACTTCGCGGATGTCGTTTATCGTGCAAAACAGGCACATACCAGTCTGGCGATGAATCCATTCCGAGTCTTCTGGCAATCGGCGCGCGACGCCTTTGAGAACTTGCTACCGCTCACCCTGATCAGCATCGTCTGGTTGCTGGTCGTCCTCCCGTTGCCCATTCTGGCTGGCATATTCGTGGTCGGTGAGGCGCCGTTTGGCGCGGCGGCGTTGCTCATGCTCACCACACTCCCCTTAGGGATGGCAAGTGTCGGGTTAACCGTCATTGCCCAGCGGATTCATGAGGGGCGCGTCGTGTCGTGGGGCGACTTCGTGGCAGGCGCACGGCGGCACTATCGCGTCGGATGGCAGGTGTACGGCGCGTGGCTTGGCGGATTGCTGATTATCCTGGTGAATATCGCCTTTTACGCACAGATGGACGCGCTCATCGGCGCCTACCTGATGCTGCTGTTTGCCTATCTGCTGGTTGTGTGGAGCAGCTTGTTGATCTACCTGGGTCCGCTGGCGTTGCTGCAAGAACGCCCAAGCGTGCGCCTGACGTTTCGTAATGCGTTCGTTCTGGCGTTCGGCAGACCCCTGTTTACAATCATCACTCAGGTATTGATGAGCATCATCGTGGTTCTTGCCATGTGGCCGCCACTGTTCCTGTTGCTCCTGATCACACCTGCACTGCTGGCGGTGTGGGGGTTTCGCGCCACTGTGACACTGATTGCGGACGCCGAGGCGCGACGTGAAGCGCAACAGGCGCGTGAACGCGCTGCAACGACGCCGTCTTCTAACCCGCCTGCCACCGGGAAAGGACGCGGTGGACAGGTTCGACCGCGTGAATAGAACGTCGTAGCGAACGCTCAGTCAATCGAACAGGAGGCGCTCATGACTTTACCGGGCATGCCACTAAACGGATGGCGTCCGTTCGTTGCTGCAGTCATCGCTGCGATGGCAACCGTGGCAATCTGTTACCTGG
The DNA here is from genome assembly GCA_041641515.1 of Roseiflexus sp. GTDB lineage: Bacteria > Chloroflexota > Chloroflexia > Chloroflexales > Roseiflexaceae > Roseiflexus. The sequence goes on along the minus strand of JBEPYG010000094.1, from coordinate 8,740 downwards.
CTGCGCCGGGCAATCTGGCGGCAGCGCCTCCTGCACAAATCGGCACGTTGAGCATGGAGATCTCGAAGCGTCTCCAGGGATCGGATGTCATTCAGGTCGGGCAGGAATTGACGTTCACGATTCGGATTACGAACACCGGCACGATCTCGATCACAACCCTGCCGTTGATCGATGAGTACGAGTCGAGCATTCTGCAACTCGAACGCACCGATCCGCTTTCTTCGACAAACATTGTGACTCCAGAAACCGGCAGCGGGTTGATTACCTGGAGCGATCTGACAACGGACACCGTGTTTGGTCCGCTCAATCCCGGACAATCGATCGAGATCATTACCGTCTTTCGTGCAATTGCGCCGCGTGTGGCGACGGTCAATCGCGCGCGCATCGGCGCGGCGGTCGGGTTTGGCGGGCAGGAGTATGCCGGCGAAGGGCGTAGCAGCAGTGGCGACGCGATTGGCGGGCAGGTTATTGTGCGCAAAGAAGTCCTGACCGACACCGTCGCCGCGAGTGGGTTGCCGCTGACGTTTACCATCACGATCAGCAATGATGGGGCTGCCGACCTGACGCGCATTCCGCTGCGTGATACGTTCGATCTGACCTACCTGGAATTTGCCAGCGCTGTTCCAACCCCGACGGTCACATCGGTCGTGACTGAAGGTATTCTGGAGTGGGACGATGTGTTGCCCGGGCTGGGGCTGACGCGGCTGCGCCCGGGTGAGGTGATTACCATCACGACGGTTTTCACGGCGTTGCGCTCTGTCGATGCTGCATTCATCAACCGTGCCGAAGCTGTGGGGGTGCGCGACGAGTTCGACGACGAAGTGCCGGCGCCGCGTCAGGCGGAGGTTCCGATTCGGATTATCCCCGGACCGGCGGAGGCGACTCGCACACCTACGCCAACCACGACCCCCACCCCACGTGAAGAACCGCAACCACGTCCAACCGATGTTCCGGCAACTCCAACTGAGACCCCCACGCCGACCGTTGAGGCGACCACCGCCACTCCGACGCCTGAAGCAGCGGGTGGTGCAGTGACCCCAACGGTTCCCGCTCCGGCAACGTTGCCGCGCACCGGCGGATCGACGGGTATGCCCTGGATTCTGGCGGCTGTGGCGCTGGCAATCGGCGCTGCGCTGGCGTTCCGCTCACGGTTGAGGTTCTGATATGCACAGATATCAATGTGTCGTTCGATATGCGGTTGCTCCATCCGCATTCGGATATGTGCTGGCAGCCGCAACCGGATGCGGCGTCTGCAGTGCGGCGCTCGGTGACAATCCGACGACGTTGATCGACGATCTGACGCGCGCATTCGGTCATGCCACGCTCGCTCACGATGAGGGAACGCTCAACGGTTGGATGGATGCCCTGTCCGATTATCTGCGCGGCGAGCGGATGAGCCTCGATCTGCCGCTCGATGTGGCGGCGACGCCATTTCAGCAGGAAGTTTGGCGCGTACTCCGCACCATTCCTTACGGGACAACGCAGACCTACCAACAGGTAGCGCAGCAAATGGGGCGTCCGGCGGCGACGCGCGCGGTGGCGCAGGCGTGCGCCAGCAACCGGGTCGCCCTGATCGTGCCGTGCCATCGCGTCGTGCGCGCCGATGGCGCGTTGGGCGGGTATCGCTGGGGGGTCGAACGAAAACGCGCGCTGATCGCGCATGAAGCGGCGCACGCTGATCGCTGGTGAGTACGTGTTCACCCATCTCCTGGGAACGAGAGAATCTTGCTCCCACGCATGCATGACGAACGCGCGTCGCCCTGCCGGCGCAGAAAACGAAACGTGTGCCCCGTTACGAACTTTGTGCATCTTGACACAAGCCTGGAAGGTCGTATAATGCCATACATCCGCGCGTCTCTGTGCGGATGACGCCGCTGTCCGGCGTGCGCCGGTTGCTCCATCGCAGCAAGGAGCCATTGATGTTGATCGACTATCTGCCTATTCTGGTGCTGTTCCTGGTAGCGATGTTCATTGCTGTCTTCGTTATCGTGCTATCGCGCTACCTGGGACCACAGCGACCCAGCCGGCGTAAGTTGATGCCGTATGAGTCGGGTATGGAACCGATCGGTCCGGCACAGCGCCGTTTTCCGATCAAGTTCAACCTGGTGGCGATGCTGTTCATTCTGTTCGATATCGAGATTATCTTTCTTTTTCCCTATGCACTGGTCTACCGGCAACTTGGCATTCCAGGGCTTGCGGCGATGGGTGTGTTCTTTCTGGTGCTGGTGATCGGTCTGGTGTATGAGTGGCGGCGAGGAGCGTTGCGATGGGAATAGAGCAAAAAGCAGGCGATATGGGGATTGTCACCGCCTCGCTCGAACAGGTGGTGAACTGGAGCCGTTCGAATGCGATGTGGCCCCTGTTGTTCGGACTGGCGTGCTGTGCAATCGAAATGATGGGCGCGCAAAGCGCGAACTATGACCTGTCGCGGTTTGGCATGGAGATCAACCGCGCGTCGCCGCGTCAGGCGGACCTGATGATCGTCGCGGGGCGCGTGTCGCGCAAGATGGCGCCGGTTGTGCGTCGCCTCTACGACCAGATGGCCGACCCGAAATGGGTCATCGCCATGGGCGACTGTGCGGCGTGCGGCGGTGTGTTCAACAATTACGCCATCGTTCAGGGGGTCGATGAGATTGTTCCGGTCGATGTGTACGTCGCCGGATGCCCGCCACGCCCTGAAGCGTTGATCGACGGTATCATTCATCTACACGAGAAGGTCCGGCGCATGCGGCTCGATGGCACGTTGCGCGAACCGGTGCACCTGTCCTAGAGTCGGCGTTCGTTGCGCGGTGCGTCAGTGTTGAAGCAGTTTCCTGTTGGACGGCGCAACGTAACGGCGTCTGACCTTCAGGCATGCGGATAGACTCATACGCGCGGGTCACATTGAGAAGCAATAGACTGCGGGTGTGCGTGCTGTCGCTCGCTACGTGATACCCTATGCCAGGAGAACGATCATGGCGCTCGATAATTCAACCGTCCTGGCGCGATTACAGGCGGCGTTGCCCGATGCCATTCTCGGTTCGTCGGAATTTCGCGGCGATCTGAGCGTCGCTGTCCGCCCGGAACGGATCGTCGATGTGGCGCGTCTTCTGCGCGATGACCCGGAACTGCGCTATAATTTCCTCGAAAATCTGTGCGGCGTCGATTATCTTGGGCGTGAGCCGCGGTTTGAGGTTGTCTATCATCTACTGTCGTTCACCAATCGTCATCGGATCTGCCTGAAAGTCGGCGTCAGCGAGCGCGCTCCAGTGGTTCCGTCGTTGACCGAACTCTGGCCCGGCGCGAATTACCATGAACGTGAGGCGTTCGATATGTTCGGCATCATCTTTACCGGGCATCCCTGCCTCGACCGTATTCTGATGCCGGAAGATTGGGAAGGGCACCCGTTACGGAAAGATGTGCCGCTCGGCGCCGAAGAAGTGGCGTTTACCTTCAATCAGGATCGTATCTACGCGCACAAGCCGTTTGCAAAGGAGTAGGCAGAGATGACGGTCGCAGAAACCCGTGTGCGCAACCTGAGCATTCCCGCCCCTAGTCAGATCACCCGTCCGGCGCTCGAAGGGGTGAAGGAAACGATGGTGCTGAATATGGGTCCGCACCATCCCAGCACCCATGGCGTGCTGCGGCTGGTAGTCGAACTCGATGGTGAGACCGTCGTCGATGTGGCGCCGGACATCGGGTACCTCCACACCGGTATCGAAAAAACGATGGAGAGCAAGACGTACCAGAAAGCAGTCGTGTTGACCGATCGCACCGATTATCTGGCGCCGCTTTCCAATAATCTGAGTTATGTGCTGGCAGTCGAGAAATTGCTCGGTTGCGAGGTTCCAGAGCGCGCCACCGTCGCGCGCGTGCTGCTGGTCGAACTACAACGTATCGCCAGCCATCTCGTGTGGCTCGGCACCCATGCGCTCGATCTGGCGGCGATGAGCGTGTTTCTCTACGGCTTCCGTGAACGTGAACAGATCCTCGACATATTCGAACTGGTCTCGGGCGCGCGCATGATGACCAGTTATTTCCGGGTTGGCGGGCTAGCGTATGACCTGCCCACCGAGTTCGACGCTGCTGTCGAAGCGTTTCTTGAGATTATGCCGGGGCGCATTGATGAGTATGAAGCTTTGCTGACCGACAACCCGCTCTGGATCGAACGCACACAGGGCATCGGCGCTATCGACAGCGACGCGGCGATTGCGCTGGGATTGACCGGTCCTGGGCTGCGCGCGACCGGTGTGGCGTGGGATCTGCGCAAAACCATGCCCTACTGCGGCTACGAAACCTACTCCTTCGCCATTCCGACCGCCACCCACGGCGATATTTACGACCGCTACCTGGTGCGCATAGCGGAGATGCGCGAAAGCGTCTCGATCTGTCGTCAGGCGTTGCAGCGGCTGCGCGACATCGGCGCCGGACCGTACATGACGCTGGATCGCAAGATTGCGCCACCGCCGAAGAGCGAAATCACGCACAGCATGGAAGCGCTTATCCACCATTTCAAGTTGTGGACCGAGGGCTTCAAACCGCCGCGTGGCGATGCGCTGGCGGCGGTCGAGTCGCCGCGTGGCGAACTGGCGACCTATATCGTCAGCGATGGCAGCGCCAAACCTTACCGCGTCCATTTCCGCGCGCCTTCGTTTGTCAACCTCCAATCCTTGCCGCACATGGCGCGAGGGCATCTGGTTGCCGATCTGGTGGCGCTGATCGCCTCACTCGACCCGGTGCTCGGTGAAGTTGATCGCTAGACCTTGAAAGATCACGAGAAATTCTGTATGTCCCTGATTGAAAAATATGGCCCCGAGATCGAATCGATCGTGGCACGCTACCCCCATAAACGGAGCGCCGTCCTGCCGTTGCTCTTCATAGCTCAGGATGAGTACGGGTATTTGACCGATGCAGCTATGCGCGAAGTGGCGGACCTGCTCGATCTGCCGCCAACCGATGTGTTCGAGGTTGCCGGTTTCTACTCGCTGCTGTATGAACAGCCGGTGGGTACATGGGTGTTGCAAGTGTGCGATGATGTGCCATGCGCGTTTTGCGGCGCCGAGGACCTGATCGCCGCGCTACAAGAAAAACTGGGGATCGCCGTTGACCAGACGACGCCCGATGGTATGTTCACGCTGCAACGGGTCAAGTGTCTGGCGGACTGCGATCACGCGCCGGTGTTGCAGGCGAACCTGGAATATTACCACGACCTGACGACGCCAGAGAAGGTCGAGGCGGTGCTGGCAGAACTCCGGCGGCGCGCAGAGTCTGGCGAGAAACTCAGCATCTCGGGGCGGTACGCGGACCGGTAGCCTGTTTCCGAGGAGCGTCGTGTCGGACCACTCGCTCGATCAGCTTGCGGCAATGTCGCCGCTCGAAGTCTGCGCTGCACTGCAGACCGCGCCTCACGGTCTCGATGAGGCAGAGGTGCGCAAACGCCGTGAACGCTATGGCCCTAATGCGATTGCCGATACCCTGCCGGTTTCCACGCTACGCCGCCTGATCGCTTCATTCGTCAACTGGATTTCGCTGATCCTGTTGATCGCCGGTCTTCTGGCATTCTTCAGCGATATGCCGTTCATCGGGTGGGTCATCCTGGTGGTCGCCCTCCTCAACGGCATCTTCACAGCATGGCAGGAATACCTCGCCGAACGTGCCATTGCCGCCCTTCGCCAGTTGCTGCCTGCGACTGCCTATGTGCGTCGTGCTGGGCAGGTGCGCCAGATTCCGACGACCGACGTGGTGCCCGGCGATATTCTGCCTTTGAAACCCGGCACAGTTGTTGTTGCAGACGGGTACCTGATCTCCAGCGATGGATTGCGCGTCAAGCAGACCGCGCTGACCGGCAACGCCGCGCCGGTTACCAAAGTGGCCGGCGCCATGCCCGACCCAACGCTGGCGCTGGCGGAGCGTCCCAACATTCTGCTGGCGGGTACGGTCGTGTTCGAGGGGCAGGGCAGCTTGGTTGCGGTGCACACCGGTATGCAGACCCTTCTGGGCACAATTGCTGAAAGCACCGCAGCGCTTCGTTCCGAGCCCAGCCCGCTGGGGCGGGCGTTGAACGCTCTTGCTGCCACGATTACCCGGGTGGCAATCGTCGCCGGTATTGGCGCTTTCTTGCTGACGGTTCTGGGGCAACAGTTTTCCATTCAGGCCGGTATTATTTTTGCCATTGGCATGATCGTGGCGTTCGTGCCAGAAGGTCTGTTGCCGACGGTCACGCTGGCGCTGGCGCTGGCACGACGGCGTCTGGCGCGCTATGGCGTGCTGGTGCGACGGCTCGCCGGGGTCGAAAGTCTGAGTTCGGCAACCGTTCTGTGCATTGATCGTATCGAGACGATGACCAGCAATGCACTGACGGTCAATGCGATCTGGGCAGGTGGACGGATCTACACCACCACTGGCAGTGATTACCGTCCCGAAGGCGCGTTTCTGCACGAACGCACGCTTGTGCGGGTTTCGTCGGACCCTGACCTGACGGCGGTGCTGCACGCTGCAGTGTTGTGCAACAACTCACGCCTGTTGCCACCCGACGCCAGCAATCCTGACTGGCACATCGTCGGCGATCCCCTGGAAGGCGCGCTGCTGGCGACTGCCGCGCGCGGCGGCATCAGTGAAGCATCGATTGGCAATCATGTGGTGCGGTTGCAGAGTTTTCCGTATGAGCCGCGTCGCCAGCTCGGCAGCGTGGTGGTGGCGCTCGAGCGTGATGGGAAGCGCGATCTGGTAGCATATGTGCGTGGCGCCGGTCGTGTTGTTCTGTCGCTCTGCACGTCCATCCAGCGGCAGAAGATGGTAACGGAACTGGACGAAGCGACCCGTCGGGAGATTGAGCAGGTCATCGATGACTACGCTCGCACCGGTCAGCGCGTGGTCGCCTTTGCCATGCGCACGCTCGAAGAACCGCAGGAAGGAATGATGTGGCGCGCGCGCGATATCGAACACGACCTGACCTTTCTCGGTTTTGCTGCGCTCCAGGAACCGCCGCAACCGGAAGTCGTTCGGCTGATCGAAGGATGCCATAAGGCGGGCATCCGTGTCATTGTTGTCACCGGTGCGTATGGATTGACTGCTGAGGCAGCTGCGCGACGGGTGGGGTTGATCGATATGTCGCATATCCACATCGTTACCGGCGCCGACCTCGACGAAATGAGCAGCGCCAACCTTGGTTTGCTGCTTGCTCCGCTGGAAGATGTAGTGTTTGCCCAAATGGACGCAACGCACAAGCGGCGCATCGTCGAAGCGCTGCAGCAGCGTGGCGAGGTAGTAGCATTCCTGGGTGACAGCATCAACGATGCGCCTGCGTTGCGACAGGCAGAAATTGGCGTAGTCGTCAGCGCATCGGGGACGGCGGTAGCGCTTGCCGCTGCCGATATCGTGCTCAACACGCAACACCCCGCCGGTCTTCTTCTGGCGATCGAGGAAGGACGCGCGATTTTCGCCAATATCCAGAAACTCGCCGCCTACGTTTTTGCACACAATGTCGCCCAGGCTGCCGTAATTGTCGTTAGCGTCATCGCTGGCGTTCCACTGCCGCTGACGGTGTTGCAGGTTCTGGCGATCGACGTCGGAACGGAGTTGTTGCCGTCGGTCGCGTTGAGCGCCGAACCGCCTGAACCGGGTATTCTGGAACAGCCGCCGCGTCCGCGTGCCGCGCCGCTGCTCGACCGTGAAACCCTGTTGCGGACGTTTGCCATGCTGGGTATGCTGGAAGGCGCGCTGGCGTTGCTGGCATTCTTTGCAGCGTACTGGAGCGCCGGGTGGCGACCGGGCATGCCGATGGACAACAGTGGCGACCTCTACGCCCAGGCGACGACGCTGACCTACATGGCGATCGTGATGGCGCAGGTTGGCGTGGCGTTCGCCAGCCGGACGCGCCGGAGTTCGGTCTTTTACATTGGGCTCTTCACCAACCGGGCGCTGGTAATCGGAACGATCCTCTCGGTCGTCCTGATGCTGGCGCTGGTGTACATTGAGCCGCTGGCGGAACTGTTCAATTTCGTCCCGCCACGTCCCGAACACTGGATTCTGCTGATCTCCTTCCCGGCGATCATGCTTCTGGTGGATGAAGTCTTCAAGTGGTGGCAGCGACGCCGCCAGACGGTACAGTTTGCTTTCTGAGCGATTGCGAGCGACCGGTGACCAAACAACGCGCTGCGCCGATACGCATTCTGGTTTGCATCAGTGAGGAAGAACAATCACAGGCGGTTATTCGCCATGCTGCACGGGTTGGGGTTGAACTCGGCGCCGAACTGATGGCGTTGCATGTCGAGCCGCCGGGTGCGGCAACGCGCCGTTCGACGCGCGCTGCGCAGCAACTCGAGCGCAACCTGCGTCTGGCGCGCGACTTGGGCGCTCAGGTGAAGGTCATCGACAGTCACCGCGTCGTGCCTTCCATCCTCCAGTACGCACACGATCACAACGTGCAGCGCATTATCGTCGGCAAGCCGCGCCCACGCACCTGGCGCCACTGGTTTACTGGCGATATCGTGACCAGACTGCTCCGCGAAACCGACATCCCGATCGAAGTGGCGCCGGGAGTCGCTGAAGAACCGCTGGCTGCGAGAAGTGATACCATTTTAGATTGAAGATTTGAGATTGGAGATTCCGCTTTTGCGAATCGAGCTCCCTTGTGAGCGCTATCTGCGTGAGACTGGCAGCGCCTGGATCACCGACCTGCTTGATCCGTCTGGTGGATATACTGTGCTTGTCGCCGAGATCACGCGCGTGGAGACGGCGGCCGCACTTGCCTCCCGCCAAC
>JBEPYG010000093.1:0-12841 GCA_041641515.1 Roseiflexus sp. | reverse complement strand
GGTCGACTGGCTCTGCGCCGATTATTACCCTGCCTCGCTCTTGCCGGTCATCTTCCGTCTGGCAGATCGGGGAACATTGAGCTTACCTGCCGCAGTTGCACTGGTGAGTCTCGGTCCGGCGCGCGCCGTCGGGCTCGAGCACGAAATTGGGAGCATCCAGCCTGGACGTCGCGCGGACCTGATCGCTGTGCGACGTATGCCCGATCCGGTTGTTCAGCAAGTCTTTGTGGGCGGACGACCGGTCTACACGTGGATGGAGCAAGAAGAGCGACTATTCGTGAATCACGAGTATCATGGGGATATCAATCGAGCGCTATCGAGTAGCGAGGGATAGTATGAGGCGCGCCGGCGCCTGTTCCGGGCCGGCAGCACCTGCAATTATCGACAATCTGCTAGTTCCGATGGTGACCCTTACGTGGGGAGGCAATAAACTTCCGGTATCCCAGGCCAAACGTCGCCTTCGGCTGGCGGCAGAGAGGATGGCAGAGTTCTTCGACGACCGCCGTGACCAAGCTCATCAGCGTGTGAACATCCTGACGGCTCAACCACAGACCGGCGGTGTGCAACCACAACTGATAGCCTCCCTCTGGACTGTGCGTCAGGCGATAATAGCCGCGGCGCAGCTGTAGCGGTTCCTCTTCCAGTAGCCACGTGTCGAGAAGCGCTTCCAGATGCGGCAGATCAAAGACAGGAATGCGAATGGTCGTATAATCCCAAACCAGGCGAAGATCGCCATCCGGCGCAAGACCGATCAATCGACCTGGAGCAACCTGGGTGATTGTTGTCAATTCCATAAGTCACCTTATCTTGTGATGGTCGTAGCAAAGATAGCATACCTCCCTCACTTCTCGCAAGTAACGTCTGTTCACTTGTGGTTGAACATCACAAACTCCGGCTCACTCCCATTTCGGGCATAATGAGGCGTTCGGGGAGCACGGCGCGCAGCGTGTCGAGGTAGTAGAGCGCCTCTTTATTTTGCAAACGGTAGCCCCACCGGCGCATCAACCGTTGCCGTTCGCGTGCGAAGGCCTGATTGTCGAATCGTTCTTCGGCGACCTTTGCAAGTTCGTACATGGAACCAGCACCAGCGGAAAACTTTTGCTTCGGACGCTGAATGATCGAATCTGGCAACTCACCGGCGAATGCCTGGCGGAGCAGCATTTTCGTCGGCTCACCCGACGCCGCCTGCTTCCATTCTGGTGGTAGACTCAACGCCAGCGCAATAGACTCAACATCCAGAAATGGCACTCGCCCCTCCACGCCGAATGCCATGAACATGCGGTCGGCACGTTGAAGATTGGTGCGGTGCAAATCACGGATGGATATTTCAAGTTCACGGTGAAGGTCTTCCGGTGATGCAATGACGCGCATATAGTCATACCCGGCATACAGCTCATCGGCGCCTTCACCGGTTAGAATAACCTTGACCCGTTCGGAGGCCAATCGCGCCAGGAAGTAGTTTGGCACCGCGCTGCGTACCAGCGCCGGATCGGCCGACTCGAGGTAGTAGATAACATCGGGAAGAACTGCTTCCATTTCCTCGGGAGTATAGATGTACTCGTGATGACGAGTTCCGAGAAAACGCGCCATCTGTCGCGCTGCCTCCAGGTCTTCACTTCCTTCCATGCCGACGGCGAATGTCTCGACATGGTCGAGTTCCGAGCGGGCAAGCAGGGCAATGATGCTGCTATCGAGCCCGCCGCTGAGACTGACGCCCACCGGCACATCCGCCAGTAGACGCTTGTGGACGGCGGAGCGCAAAACCGCGCGAATAGCCATGATCGCCTGATCAGGCGTCTCAAAGATGCCGTTCTGGGGCCAACCCTGTGCGAGCTCATAGTAGGTGTGACTGCCGAACCGCGAATGGTGCCAGGTTCCAGGCGGAAAGGTTGTGACATGATCGGCGTAAAGCATCAGCGCTTTGATCTCAGAAGCAAACAGCAAGGTATCGTTATGCTGTGCCAGGTAGAGTGGCTTGATCCCAATCGGATCGCGCGCCAGGAAGAGGTCTTCGCCATCGAGGATGGCAAACGCGAACATGCCTTCGAGCAAGCGCACGAACCCCGGACCGAGAGTGCGGTACAGACGAAGGAGCACTTCGGTATCGCTATTGGTTTGAAGCGTCTGTCCTCGCAGATAGCGATTGCGCAAGGCGCGGTAGTTGTAGATTTCTCCATTGAAGCAGATCAGCGCACCATCGTACTCCAGCGGTTGATGGCCGCCTTCCAGATCGATAATCGCTAGGCGCGTATGTCCCAAAACGCCGGTATCGGTGGCAGAGATGCCGCATCCATCCGGTCCGCGATGCTTGAGCCAGGTAAGCATCCGATCAACGTACACAGCATCGGTGCTGCGATATGCGCCTGCAACTCCACACATCTTTCTGTACCTCCTCCCGTAGTATCAGAACATTCTCAATGGTGTTCGCGATCGATACGAAAGAAACAAAACGGCGCTGGCCCCCAGGCGCAGCGCCTGCATCTGGCTCAAGAGAATTCGGCAGCATTGCCGGTCGCCTATCCTAGCGTCCCGTCTTCGACATAGCGCGTCAGTTCACTGACACTGAGATCGGCAATGCCGAGTTTATCGAGCGTGCGTCCACGGCGCCAGTAATCGGTACGGTGGATGATACACGCCAGCCGGATGATGCTGTCGATTCCGGCGACGGCGACGCCATACCGCTGCCCAAGCGCAGCGATTGGCACCAAGCTCATCGGCACATCCTCGAAAATGTACCGGTGATTGAGCGTCGGTGGCGCTTTGATGCCATAATATCCAGACTGGTTCTGAATCGCTTCATAGAGCGAGTCACCGGTTGCATTGTACGCCAGCGCCAGCCACTCCTGCGCCGTGCGAGCGCGAATGCCAAGCGCTGCTGCAACCGTGACACGTTCGCGGTCAAGCACTTCGAGGACGCGCGCGACCGACGGTGTCACTCCATCGATGTAGAATTGGAAGTCGCCACGGGTCGACTCAATCCGTCCGGCATTCAGCAGAGTTAACGCCGGATGGAAGATCGCCCCCATGTTGTTCAGCCCGGTGCGCAACACATTGCCACCGTCGATATATTGCGGAAAGGCATCGTGGAGCACACCAAGCACGTCACCGGTGCGATTTGCGGGAAGCGCAGCGAGCGGCACCGCTTCCTTGATCCGAAAAATACGCGCCTGTGCCGGTCCATCTGAACGGCTGGCGTAGATGAACGTCTCGGCTTCGGCAATCGTGACATCTGCTCGACAGCGTTCATCACGTAGCACTTTTGCGAATTCAATAGCGCCACAGGTGCGGCCAGGATGCAAAATAACGATCTGTCCATTCTGCAGATACGGCGCCATTGCGCGCGCTACTTCTGCGTGCGCCGATGAAGGGACAACAACCATTGCGATATCACAATGGCTAAGTGCTTCCTTCATGTCCGATGTGACGAGCGCAAGCTGGCCAAAACCGCGCGGACCGGTTTCACCCGAGTCCAATTCAATGCCACGACGCTGCCGGATAGCTTCGATGTGTGCGGGAGTGCGATTGTAGAGCGTCGTCTCGAAGCCCAGAAGGGCAAGATGTGCTGCCATCGCCTTCCCGCCATTCCCGGCGCCGATGACGGTGTAGCGGGTTGTAGTCCTCATAATGTTCTCTTCCTTTATACCTATATTAAGCAACGATTGACGGTGACACGTGCTCTAGGACTTGCCTGATACGTTCCTTCTCGTCGAGGATGCGTCCTTGATCGTCAATAGCTACGCACATTCCATTGACAAACCTGGTCGCAACACGTCCTGGAGCAAACGGGTTATTCCGCAATTGCGGCGCATCAAGCAACCCCACGGCAACTGCTCGTGTCAGGGTTGCCGGATCGGCGAGCGGGTCGGTGACGCCCGGAGGTGCGAGTTGGGCGATGGCATCGAGGAGGAGATGCGTTTCCTCAACGAGTTGCATCGCTCGCGCGCGTACTATTGGGTCGGCAGTCATGTCAGGTTGACCACGGAGTGCATTCTCGATAGCGCGACGCGCCATGCCACAAGCTTCAATAACATCGTCGGCAGTTGCGGCATGATGCGCTTCCGTGTGCCCGACGACATGCACAATATGCGGACGAAGCGCCATTTGCAGGTAGATGCTCGCCGATAGATGTGCGCGCGATGCAGCTGGATCGACCGGGTAACTCAGCAGTCCGGTGCGGGTCTGCTTCCAGATGCGAAAGTCGGGTCCCGCGAGCGGCGCAGTGATCTCGATCACTGCCAGCATCTTTGCAAGGTCCATTGCATCGGAGAGACCGGGTGGACTGTTGAACATCAGCTGCGCAATGTAGTCACGCACGCCGAAAGCGCGGGCATTGTACGCCGAGAGGTAAGCGCTGGCGACGAAAACGGTATCCGGTGCATCGCGCATGCCCCAGTGGTGCGGTTCGTTGAGTTCAACCGGGATGTCGCGTTCGCCATACCAACGCATAATCGTCTGATGCTCGCGGATCGACCCTTCCAGATCCCATGGTCCACGCCCATCCATGCGATTGAACCAGAAGAGGGGAATGGCACACCACGCGATATTGATGGTTTCGACGTACAACTCCGCCAGACGCACAAAATCGTCGGTGCCGGAGTATGTGCGCATTAACGGGTAATTTCCACGCCGGCTGGCAGCATAGAGGGCACGGTAGTCATCAGCGCTGCGCACCGGTACGCCGCCGGCGCCGGTACGCGCCGGGTCTTGCCGTTCGGGGTGAAAGAAGTTTTCCTGCGCGTCTTGATCGGTTCCGAGTGAAATGACATCAAGACAGCGTGCTTCGGCGATGTTGGCGATACCCTCGATCGTGGCCTGCATCGTCGGCAAGCCAAAGTGATGGCGGATGAGCGGAAATGGCGCCTTCCAGCGAATGCGGTCAACCGTGCGCTGGGGGAAATCCGCCTCGGTGGCGTTCGCCAGATTCTGCCCGCGCAGATAGGCAAGCACCTGATCGGCGGGTTCGCTGCCATCGAAGACCTGCTCGAAGAACCCAAGCCTAGCTGCCTGTTCGGCGAGCGGCGGCGTTCCGGCAAAGGCGAAACGCACCCCGGCAGCGTACAGATCATCGGCTGCCTCGGCGAAGCGCCCCAACAGATGCACCCCGGTTTCGGGAGTCAGACGGTATGACACACCAACGAGATCAGCCTGCTCACGACGCGCTGCTTCGAGCACGCGTTCGATGGGTGTGGCCGGTCCGAGAAAGACCGTGCGCCAACCGGCCTCCTCTGCAAGGCGCAGGAAGTTCATCACCCCGGCGACGTGAACACACTCACCGAGCGCAGCTGCAACAACAGTTTTTAGCTTTTCTGCCATACTCTTCTTCCCCTTTCCTCCTTTGTACGTAGCGATGCCGGGCCTGTACTCCTGGGTACTGATGGCATGTCGCGGCATCTGCAACCTGATATGCGATTCGGTGGCGCTGCAGTGTATCGAGGGGGAAGCAATCTGTTGCGGTTAAGATTATGTTTTATGTCAAGCAAAAGAATACCTCAGGATAAAAAACTTGGATGCAAAATTGCTCCATAGAGCGCTGCTGGACGCGTACAATCGTCTGGTAGTAAAGGGTTTCAGATTGCCGTTAGACGCTCTCTATTGTACCACTCCTGGGGTCCTAAGGGGGCGCTCTATCTAACCCTCCATAAGGCAACCCAGACCCTAGCCGGTGCAACGGGAAAACGAGATTGCGTCTCGTGATGCCCGCTATGACAGTGTGAACTGCTTTTTACTCCTACAGGTGCGCTACCTTTGGTGTTCCTCACGCTCCGACAACATGATTGCAGCGCGTCGTGCTACTGCAATTGCGCGTTCGACTGCAGTCGCCTTCTGTTCGACGACGACCGCTTCGCCGGTGGTGCGCTGGGCGACGATACCACAGACACATCCGGCTGCGAAACCGTACACCAGCCCCATTTTGAACAACGTTCCGGCTTCCATTTCGTAGTTGAGCACGTTCAGATAACGATACTCGTCAGTAATACCACGCAGCCGGCGCAGCAGATGCGGATTTGCCGACTCGGTACGTTCCTGTCCTTCGTAAAACGTATCCACCGATGCTGTAATGCCAGCGTAGTGTTCGACCCCTTCGGCGCGCGCCGCCTCGATAAGTGCGACGGTCACGAACGGATCGGCAGCGGCAGGAAACTCGCGCGGCGCGATGTCGTCGGCGGCGCCTTGACGACATAACGCTGCACTAGAAATAACGATGCTGCCAGGCGGAATATGCGGTTGAATCGATCCGCTAGTGCCAACTCGGATAATCGTGCGGATACCGACCTGCACGAGTTCATTAACGACAATGCTGAGCGACGGCGCTCCCATGCCACTCGTTGCCGAAAGAAGTGTTGCGCCGTTGGGCAGCACTCCGAGATAACTATGTAACCCCCGGTGTTCCGAGAGAATGCGTGCATCACGGAGCACGGTGTGTGCAATCAGACGGGCGCGCTCAGGATCGCCGCTCAACAATGCGATGCGCGGCGGGTTGTCACCCAGGTCGCTACGCCCAAACCCAATGTGATAGAGACGGTCGCCGGTGGTCATAGGCTGTTCTCCCCTTCGAGATTGCTCTTCTTCTACCCTCGAACATCGAGACCAAAACGTACCGTTTCGGCCTCAGTAAGGAGCATACCCTCGTCTTTGACAATGGTCAACCTTTATCACTCTGTGGCAACTTCTCACCTTTGCTGCTACCGTTGGTCGTGTACGATCAGGCTACCGAAGCGGTTCTGGTGAATAACGGAGGTCGGACGATGGCTCAAGATTCCCATCCTCTCGGCGCCGTTGACAGCGCCTGGTTGCATATGGACGACCCGACCAATCTGATGATGGTAACGGGCGTGGCGCTGCTCGACGGATCGATTGATGTTGAGCGTTGTTACAGAACATTTGAGTCGCGGTTGTTGTCTTTTGAGCGCTTCCGCATGCGTGTGGTGGATCACCGTGGCTCATTCGGCGCTCCCCGATGGGAGCCCGATCCCCACTTCTCGATCCGCTCCCACATCCATCGGGTGGCGCTGCCATCGCCCGGCGACATGACGACGCTCCAGGAGTTCCTCGGCGACCTAGCGAGCACGCCACTCGATTACACCAAACCTCTCTGGCAGGTCCACCTGGTCGAGAATGTGCTTGGCGGTTCAGCCGTGGTTATGCGGTTCCATCACTGCATCGGCGACGGCGTCGCGATGAACACAGTCATGCGTCGTCTGATGGACACAACGCCCGATGCACCGATCGAGATTCCAAAGCCGCAGTCCAATCACAATCTCGGTCCTCTGCTGGAACCAATCGTATCAACAATCGAAGGTTCGATCAAACTGGCTGACGACCTGGTACACGAAGGGATGGAATTCCTGCGCCATCCCGAGCATCTCCTCGATCTGCCAGCACAGGCGGCCAGCGGGGCGATGGCGCTGAGCCGTGTCCTGCTCCTGCCGCCCGAAACGAAAACGCTGTTCAAAGGTCCGCTGGGGGTGCAGAAACGGGTCGCCTGGTCGTCGCCGACGCCGCTGGAGCGGGTGAAGGAGATTGGCCGCGTGGCTGGCGCGAAAGTGAATGACGTGCTGCTGGCAGCGGTGGCAGGCGCGCTGCGCACCTACCTCATCGAGCGCGGCGCGCGTGTCGATGGTCTGGAGATCCGCGCCGTCATCCCCGTCGATCTGCGGCCGCCATCCCGCGCTCACGATCTGGGGAATGAGTTTGGGCTGGTGTTCCTGTCGCTGCCGCTGGGCACGCCGGGTCCGACCATGCGCCTTGCCGAGATCAAGCAGCGGATGGAGGCGCTTAAGCGCTCTCCTGAGGCGTATGTGTTCTATGGCTTGCTCAACTTCTTTGGGCGCACACCGGCACAGGTGGAGGAACAGGCGGTGAACCTGTTCGGCAGTAAAGCGACTGCGGTGATGACAAATGTACGCGGTCCGTCGGAGCAGCTGTATCTGGCGGGCAACCGTATCACAAACATCATGTTCTGGGTGCCGCAGTCCGGGCGCCTGGGAATGGGGGTCAGCATCATGAGTTACTGCGGTCAGGTGACGCTCGGCGTGATCACCGACGCCGGGCTGGTTCCCGATCCAGAGACGATTACGGCAGCGTTTGAGAAGGAGTTCCATGTGCTCCACGATGCTATTGTGACAACAGGGGAAGTCACCTCGCAGTCGTAGCGGCGTTTGTGAAGAAATGCCGTCGGTGCGCGGTGCGCCGACGGCGTTCACTATCACAATGCTCCTACGGTTCGCGCCGGATCGGTTCACCCGTGTACGGGTCGTACTTCCATTCCTCGACGGTGCGAGGATGATTCAGCTGCGGTGGCGCCGGGACTGCGCCTTCCTCCGGCATGACAATCCACAGAATAATGTACACCAGCGGGCTGATGCCGCCGAACAATACCGCCAGAACGAACACCAGTCGCACGATGACCGGGTCGATGTTGAAGTAGCGCGCGAGACCGCCGCACACGCCAGCGATCATGCGATCGCTCTTGCTGCGTACTAACTGCCCACCCATTGGGAACCGTCCTTTCTCTTGTGACTCTTCCTGCAAGGTGTGACGAATGCGCGCTGCCGAAGGTTGCGGTTTTCTCCCTTGATCGCGTTCCTGTCAACGAATAGACAACGAATAAATGCATCTGCTCCCCATCCGATCGGGAGCACATAGAGCGACCCCGTCCTCACCGATGTCTCCATCACACGTGTGCACGTTGGCACGCGCCTTCGCGCGATGGTTCTCTCCCACGCCTGAACACTGCAAGGAGTCGGCACACCTGGACAAATCTGTTGCAGCGCCGCCTGTTCAGTATCCTGAGCTTTCGGCCCGGCTCGAGCCGGGGTCGCGGAACGTGCATCGCGGGGGGCGAGCACCTCTTCGATACACGTTCCGCTGATCTCACGGCGAAGCCTGCGATCCACTCATGCCCTGCGCAGCTGGCCGCCTTACACGACAATCTACTATCCGAAGGTGCGCCTTAATTCCCGCACGGCGCGATATTGCGCCAGTTTGGTACGGTGTCATTCACGGTCTGCGTTCCATCCACGCCGTAACTGAGAGTCAGCTGGCGGTTGGCGATTTCATCGCACGCCGCACCCTTCTCGACGTAGTCCCACGAGCCGAGGGTATACTTGTACTCGATCTGGGTCGTTTCCTTCCCGGTGAGTGTGATCGACCACTGGTTTGGTCCGATCTTCGTCAATGCCACGCCACCGGGGTTCCACTGCGGCAGATTGCCGTCGAGACGATCGAGGAACCCGGCAATATACACTGTGCCATCCGATGGCGTTGTCGCTGGAACGGTTACAGTGAAGGTGACGCTCACTGTCCGCAGTTCGGCGGTCGCCGCGACTTCGGCGGAGTTGCCGGAGCGGTTGAACGATGTATCGACCGCGCGTACGACGTAGTAGTAGGTTGCACCCTGGATGATCGAGGTGTCGGTGTACTCCGTGCCGGTGACTGTCGCAATCGTGGTGTACGGTCCACCCGACGCGCTGCTGCGCCGCACCTCATAGCCGTAGAGTGTCGGGTCGCCGGTGACCGCGTTCCAGCGCAGCGCAATACCAGCTGGCGATGCCGTGACCACCGTCAGCCCGGTTGGGATGGCTGGCGGGGTGGTGTCGCTGCTGGCAACGACCGTGAGTTTCCCAGCTTGCGACGGACTGTACCCGTTACCGATGCCATCGAGGTCGGCATAGACCCATTCGCGCCCGTTCGTCGTGCTGTAGCGATAGGCATAGTCGAACGAACCGATCTGATCTGGCAACAAGCTGGCTTTGAACTCATCGTTGTTGCCGGCATCAACGTTGAACTCCGCTTCGATCCAGGTCCAGGCAGGGTTACCCGCCGGGTTGCTGTTAGCCGGACCATACCCGAGTTGCGCGCGCAGACCTTCCGTCGCGCCGGGACGACTCGTCACCCCATCGATCCAGACCTGCCCAAAGATCAGCGGCGTGCGGTTGAGAACGCTGATCGTGTGGGTGATCGACGGGGGCCATTGCAGGTTAGCCCACCCGATCTGCAGGCGCGGCATGGCGCTGACTTCGTTCGAGAAGGCGCTTTCGTTCCCTTTTTCATCGACTGAGGTGACGACGTAGAAGTAGTCGCGCGCGTTGCGCAACCCGGCGTCGGTGTAGGCGACTGCCGTCAGCGGTGCGTCGTTGACCTTCACGAACCCGCCGCCGCTGAGCGGACTGCGGTAGAGGTTGTACCCTGCCGCGCCGGGGACGCCGTTCCACGCCAGGCTCACCTGCCCGTCACTTTCACCTGTCACCCGCAGATTGCTCGGAACCGCCGGCGGCGTCAGATCCGCCAGGTAACTGGTCAGCAGCACGGCGCTCATCGGATTGAGCGTCACCCGTAGACGGCCATTCTGAACATTCAACCAGTCCTTCAACTGGTCATTGGCGACGCAGTAGGAAGGGAAGAACGCCGTGCCATCGGGAATAACGCCAGCAACCGGAATGTCGACCGTGCGCTGTTGTGAACTGCGGTTGATCGCAACAATTGCCGCATCATTACCACTGATGCGCGAATAGGCAACCGTTCCGGCAGTGTCATCCGCCAGCAGGAAGCGGAGGTCGCCAGCGTGCAATGAACGGAAATGATGACGGATGCGCGCCAGGTCGCGGTAGTGGCGGATCAGCGACCGATCCGGATTGCCACCGGTCTCGACCCACGGATACGTGCGCCGATCGTCCGGGTCATCGTCGCCTGTCACCCCTGCCTCGTCACCGTAGTAGATCGTTGGCGCGCCGGGCATGGTGAACTGAATGAGCGACGCGATGCGCAAACGCTGCTTGCCGTTCGCCAGGTTTACGGCGTTGAACTCTTTGTCGGCGCGCGTCTCAGCGCCAGGCGTCAGCGTCCACAAAATGCGCTCGGTGTCGTGACTGCCGACCAAGTTCATCAACGTCAGGTACGCGGCATCGGGATAGTCTTCGCGAATGGAACTGATACGACTGGCAAACTCCGACGGTGTGATCGGGCGGCCGCTGTCGGCGAACCCTTTCGAGTCGAACGATCCCGGCGTCAACAGACCAATGATCGCATCGCGCAGGCGATAGTTCATCGTCGTGTCGGCGGTGTCGCCGCGCAGATGCCGTAGCAGCGTACTATCCTTCTGCCAGAGTTCGCCGATAATCAGCGCATCGTGGCGCGTCTCGCGCACCACACGGCGGAAGGTGGGCCAGTAGTCGGGCGGGAACGACGCATCGCCCATCACATCGAGACGCCAGCCGCTTGCTCCCTGGCGCAACCAGTAGCGCGAAACACTGTTTGGTCCGGTTACGAAATAGTGCAGCACTGCCGGATTTTCCTTGCGAATCTCGGGAATGCTGTCGAAGCCGAACCATCCGACATAGTAGGTGTCGTCGCCGCCAGGGGTCGAGGGCGCGCAGGGAGATGGTTCGCCGGGTCCGGGACGACGGAAGCGGAACCAGTCGCGGAAGGGAGACGCAGCCGACTCACACGCGCCGAGGGTGGCGTAGTACCCATAGCGATCGAACTGCGGGCTATCCGACGACATATGGTTGAACACACTGTCGACGATCACACGAATGCCGCGACGCTCCGCTTCGCGCGACAGGCGTCGAAAGTCATCAAGCGTGCCGAGCGCCGGGTCGATGCGGAAGTAGTCGTATGTATCGTAGCGGTGGTTCGATTTGGCGTGAAAGATCGGGTTGAAATAGATGACCGTCACCCCCAGGTTCTTGAGATAGTCGAGGCGACTGATCACGCCGCGCAGGTCACCGCCGTAGTAATCGCGCCCGCGCGGACTCTCTTTGGTCGGACTCCATGACGGCGGCGTATCGTCGAAGCGCCAGGGGCAGTTGGTTGCGGCATCGCTGTAGTTGCGGCAGTACCCCTCGGGCAACTCACTCCACGGCAGCGTAATCACCGGATCGTCGTAGCGGCGGTCGCCGGTGCGCGGGTCGTTACGTGGATCACCGTTACGGAAGCGATCGGGGAAGATCTGGTAGATCACCGCATTCTTCGCCCACTCTGGGACGGAAAACGCCGGGTCGTAGAACATCAACGCCCAGCTGTGATCCTCCTGTTCGTCAGTCATCCCACCCAGACCGCCATCGAGCGCCGGCGTATCATCATCGTAGTAATCGGTATCGGTCCCGTCGGTAATGATGAAGCGGTACCAGAGGTTATTCGGCGACGCCTGATTGAGCGTCGCTTCCCAAAAATCACACGTCCTTCCCGCCAAGCTCGTCTGGTAGCAATCGACATCGGTCGCAGCCGGCATCATCTCGTAGAAACGCTGTGCGCTGGCATCCAGATCATACACCCGCAGCCGCACCGACGTCACATCATTGTGGAAGGTGCGCAGACGGATGGTCACCGGCGTTCCGGCCGGAACCGCGCCGCTAGGCGTGCGGTAGAGCGGATCGCGCGAGTCGTGGCGCACTCCGTCCCACTCGACATTGTTATCGGGACTCGACCCCGAACTGACGACTGCGACAGAAGGAGTGTTGGTTGCAGAGTCAAAGCGAAACGTCACCCGGTAACCAGACGCAGGCACGGTAAAGGGAATGTTCGCCCCGCCAGGCGTACCGCCAGCGCCATAGTTTTCGCTCCAGCTCTCATCGATGGCAATCTTGAACTCATAGGCGCCGGCAGGAAGCCCGGTCACCGTTTTGACAAATACCCCGTCACCATCGGGGTCTTGCAGCCAGGAGCGCAAACAATCGGGCTGCCAGTCACCCGGACAGCCGAGTTCGCTTTGATAATTTCCCGGCGCCGTTACAATGCGCGTGTTGCGGTTACTGGTCACCCAGTGCGTTTCGTGGTCATAATAGAACCTGACCGCGGCAGCAGCGCTCAGCGATAAGGGAATATTGGCGCCATTGCGCTG
>JBEPYG010000092.1:5390-12901 GCA_041641515.1 Roseiflexus sp. | reverse complement strand
TGAGAACATCATGCGTCGCGCGACGCCCGGCGATCTCTGGTCGGCTTCGCGCGTGCAACGCACCCCATCCCTGGTCGATACACGTCCGGTTATTATACCATCACGCAGCCTGCAGCGCAGCATTGACGGCATCACGCAGATGACGCGCAGCGGCGCGCGCCGCCGCAGCGAAGTTCGTTCCGCGATCAGCGTACAGGACGGCACGCGATACGTTGACAATCACCCGCGGCTCACCACCCGCTGCGGCGGCGCGCACGGTCGCCTCCAGGTCGCCGCCCTGCGCCCCGATCCCTGGCGCCAGGATCAGCATGTCCGGGCAGACACGACGGATATCCGCCAGCGCCGCGGGGTGCGTTGCGCCAACGACCAGCCCTGCGTTGCCGTGCGTATTCCAGCGGTCGCGCGCCATCTCGGCTACTGCCAGGTACAACGGGCGTCCATCCGCCAGCTGTGCGTCCTGGAGATCGCTGCTGCCGGGGTTCGATGTTTTGCAGAGGATGAAACATCCACGATCGGCATGCCGCAGAAAAGGTTCGAGCGCGTCGCTGCCGAGATATGGGCTCAACGTCACTGCATCAGCGCCGAGCGTCGTGAATATGGAGCGCGCATACGCTTCAGCTGTCGAACCAATATCGCCCCGTTTGGCATCGAGGATGATCGGTGGTCCTGGACGGAGCCGGATGAGACGTTCGAGCGCCGACCAGCCAGCTGCGCCATGCGCCTCAAAGAAGGCGGCATTCGGTTTGAATGCGCATACCAGGTCGGCGGTGGCGTCCATGATCGCAGCACAAAACGTATAGATGCCATCGGCATCCTTCGGCAGATGATCCGGCATACGCACCGGCTCTGGGTCGAGCCCGACGCACAACCAGCTCTGATTGCGCCGGGCGGCGGCAGACAATGCCTCGTGAAAGTGCATATCGTGGCTCCTGTGTTGTAACTCGCTCCTCTTATAATACCAGCATCACTCTGATCAATCCGGCACTGACGGTTCGACGCGCTCACCCCCTGCATCCTAGTTCTGCAGACGCGCCAGGCGGGTGCGTGGTGGTTGCCATATCGGCTATCGGCTATGCTAACCGGCGGGATACGCCTCGCCAGCCGTGGGCTTCAGCTCCACGACGTCAGGCATATCTCGGATTCATTGCTGAAAGACCATTCAGCTCGGTGGTACACGGCACAAGGTCATCGACGCTGTCTCGATTCGGACGATTGATCGAGCGATGCGTCGCGTCGACCGAACGATGGCATCGCCCTGTTGTCAATATTCAGGCGGCGACTCATCCCAACCGTGGAAATTCCGTGACACTTAATGAATAAAGGGGTTGACTTTAACCACTTGCTAATGTATAGTAGCCCAAGAAACAACAGGGCGCCGGGCTCGCGTTCTGGTCAGGCAATGAAATCGGGGGCTTAGAGTCATTCACTCTTAGCCCCGTATTGTTGCCAAATAACCCACTCACGGAAACCGTCGTTATTCGTATGGTCCGCAGAGCAGACGCCTTTGCGTGGCCGCTAGTGAAGTCTATGCAAGAAGGCAGATCCATGACCACCGAGATCGTGGAGCAGACACAACAGGCGTGGGCGCAGACACTTGAGTATCTTCTGGACATTGGGCGCACACGCGGCTTTCTCACCTACAACGAAATCCTCGAAGCACTCCCACAACCCGAATATCATGTTGCCGACGTTGATCAACTGTACGCATCACTCCAAGCGGAAGGCATTCGGGTCGTCGAAACACCGCTCGATATGAGCGACCACGGTGCAGCTAGCGATGACGAACTGCTGGCGGAAATGCCAGACCTGACCGATGTAGCGCTTGATGATCCGGTTCGGATGTACCTGCAGGAAATTGGACAGGTTCCATTGTTGTCGGCAGAACAGGAAGTCATGCTGGCGAAAGCGATGGAGGCCGGGCATCGCGCCCGGCGAGCGCTCGAGTGCGAGGAGTACAGTTCCTGGCAGGAGCGCATGATGTACGAGCAGCAGGTCGCACAGGGGAATGAGGCGCGTCAGCACCTGATCCAGGCTAATCTGCGTCTGGTTGTCTCAATTGCCAAAAAATACACGTCGTATGGGCTGACGATGATGGACCTGGTGCAGGAAGGAAATATTGGCCTCATGCGCGCAGTCGAAAAGTTCGATTACACCAAAGGGCATAAGTTCTCCACCTACGCAACCTGGTGGATCCGCCAAGCGATTACACGCGCCATTGCCGACCAGAGCCGCACCATCCGTCTGCCAGTGCATATGGGGGAAGCGATCAGTCAGGTCAAACGCGCCTCGCACAAACTCCAGCAGATGATGCAGCGCGAACCAACCCCGGAAGAGATTGCCGATGCGATGGGCATCAGTTCGACGAAGGTGCGCCGCACTCTCGAAGCGTCGATGCACCCGCTTTCGCTCGAAATGCCGGTCGGGCAGGAGGGCGAAGGTCGTATGGGCGATTTTATCGAGGATGATCGTATCTCGACCCCCGCCGAGGCTGCTGCAGCGTCGATGTTGCGCGAGCAACTCGAAGAGGTGCTTCAGAAACTCCCTGAGCGTGAACGGAAGATTATCCAGTTACGCTATGGGTTGAAGGACGGTCGCTACCGCACGCTCGAGGAAGTAGGCATGGAGTTCGGCATCACCCGCGAGCGCATCCGCCAGATTGAAGCAGTGGCGCTGCGCAAATTGCGCCATCCCCACCTTGGCAAGAAGTTGCGCGGGTACCTTGATTAGGCAGACTCCCGGTGTAGACGTCCCCCTGTCGCCATGCGACAGGGGGACGTTATGCTTCGTCAGATACCCGATCGGAACGTGCAAACTGTTTCGTGCAACTTCCTGGTATACTGTGTCTGTCGCATCTTGCGTCGCCTCCCGCCGTTTCGCGCAGCGGCGGCACGTGTGCTGTGCACGTAAGACGCAACCTGAGCCGCAACAGATGTGCTGTATCATGTGTGCGTAAAGGAGTGTGTTCATGACCACCCTACTGAACGATGCCGAGATCGAGGAACGCCTCGGCGATCTCACCGGATGGACCCGTCAGGGGAACGAGATTCGGAAGACCTTTCAGCTCCCCTCGTTTCCGTCTGCTATTGCATTCGTCGTCAATGTCGCGTTTCTGGCTGAAGCTGCAGGACATCATCCCGACATCGACATTCGCTGGCGAAAAGTAACGCTGAGTCTGTCTACCCATGATGCAGGCGGTTTGACCCAAAAGGATTTCGACCTCGCGACGCAGATCGATGAGATTATATAGACAATCAACGAACTGGCGGGAGAGATCCGATTGTCGTCGAGACAACAGTGGTTCTACCGAGTCCGACAATTCATCTCTGCCCTGGTAGCGATTATTCATCTGGAAGAACGAGTGCTGCTGGTTCGTGTGCTGAGCGATCCGCAACTGCTGCTCTTCGAGCGTATGCCGCGGTTCGTTCAGCGCCATAGCCTCGATGTCTATCATACACTGGTTCGTGCAGGCCATACCAACCCATATCTTCTACAGGCAGCATTGCTCCACGATTGCGGAAAGGTCGATGAGGAAGGTCGGGCAATTCCCCTGCTCTATTATGGATTGATTGTGGTAATGCAACACTATGCGCCCGCACTGTATGAACGTGCAGTATGTGATGGGCGCGGTTTGCTTTATCCATTTGCGCTCCACGCCTGCCACGAACGGCGCAGCGTCGCTTACGCCGAATCTGTGGGCAGTCATCCAGAGGTCGTGCAGATCCTGCGCGATTATGCAGAGCGGCGCATCACGCCGCTCACAAATGCGCTTCGCGCAGCAGACGATGCGAACTGAATGACGATGTTCGTCGAACCGATTGATTACACGGTCACCCTGCCGATCTTTGAAGGTCCCCTCGATCTGCTGTTGCGCCTGATCGAACGTGAGGAACTCGATGTCACCAGCGTGGCGCTGGCGCACGTCGCCGATCAGTACCTTGCACACGTGCGCGCGATGGGTGCACCCGATCCGGCGTCGCTCTCGGCATTTCTGGTTATGGCAGCGCGTCTGTTGCTGTTGAAGTCACGCGCATTGCTGCCGCGCCCTTCAGCTGCCGGCGACCAGGAACCCGACGACGAAGGCGATACGCTGGTGCGTCAGTTGCAGGAATATCAGCGTTTCAGGCAACTGGCGTCTTTGCTGCGTCTCTACGAGGGCCGGCGCATGTACACCCGGCTGGCTTCGCCACCGGCGCCACGCTCTGCACAACTCGACCATACGGTTGCTGATCTGATCGTTGCCATGCAGCGGCGCATGCAGTTGACGCTGCCGCTCGATCCGCCGCCTGTTGCGCTGCCCGCCCCCAAAATCGTCACCGTCAGCGAGATGATCGACCGCATTCATGCTGGCTTACAGGCGCGTCCGTGGATTGCATTCGAGGAGATCATCTCGCTTACTGCACACCGTATCGAGATCATCGTTGCATTCTGGGCTGTGCTGGAACTGTGGAAGCGCCGCGCCATCGTGGTCGAACAAACCGGGTTGTTCGGGGTCATCGTGATCCGACGAGGCGTGGTGTTAGAGGTCGAGAACCAGGCGCTGAGAACCGAGAGCTGAGATGAGGTGATTCGGCGATTTCGTGATTGTCGTGACCACGTTCGCACGCCTGCACGACCCTTGAGGTCTGGAAGGCGCGTATTCCAGGTGCAGCGATCGTTTCGCTGGCACGGGGCAATGGCAAAACGCAATCAACGACGGAAGACCTCGTGGGTCGGGCACATTTCACCTTCCCACGTTCAACGTTGGCACCTTCCCACGTTCAACGTTCAACACTTGCCGCCTCGCGTTTGAAATCAACGAAACGGTACCCGATGCCGCGTTCAGTCAGGATGTACTTTGGATTTGCCGGATCTTCCTCGATCTTCTGACGCAGATAGGTGATATAGAGCCTCAGATAATGCGTCTCATCGCGATACTCCGGTCCCCACACCTTGCTCAGGAGTTGCTCATGGGTCATGACATACCCCGCGTTCTGGACCAGGTGGTACAGGAGCCGATACTCCGTCGGGCGCAGGTTGACCCGTTCGCCATTGACCAGCACCTCGCGCCGGGCGAAATCGATCTGGAGCCGGTCATCGACCCTGACCATCGTCTGTGGCGCTGGCGGAGGGGTGTAGTGACGCCGCAGCACAGCTCGAATGCGGCTAACCAGTTCACGATGACTGAAGGGTTTGCCGATATAATCGTCGGCGCCCAGTTCAAGCCCTTTGATGCGATCCTCTTCGTCGTCTTTTGCAGTCAACACCAACACCGGCACCGATGACGCCTGCCTCAGGCGGCGCAGCGTCTCGAAGCCATCCATCACCGGCATCATAATATCGAGCAGTACAACGTCCGGCATTTCGTCGCGCACTTTTTCGAGCGCCTCGCGACCGTTCGATGCGCTGATTACCCGGCATCCTTCGAGTTCCAGATTCATGCGCATGAAGTTGACCATGCGCGGCTCGTCGTCAACGACGAGGATCAACTTATCCTTGAGTTCTGACATATGCGCTCTTTCCTTAACACTCGTGATCCTCGAGGAGCGGCGGTTCTCCCCGAGGAGTCATCTCGATAGCCGGTTCGGCATGAGCGACGGACATCGCAGCATCTGTTTGATGGATCGTCTCCTGATCGCTCAGTACTGGCGTCGCCAGCGGTATGGTGAACGAGAAACGCGACCCGCGCCCCGGTCGGCTATCGACCCAGATTCGTCCACCCTGCGCTTCGACGATGACACGCGACAGGAACAACCCTAATCCAGCTCCTTGCGTCTCACGGCGCAAACGGTTATCGACGCGATAGAAGCGGCGAAAGAGTTTCTTCTGCTCTTCAGGCGGTATGCCGATCCCCTGATCGCTCACCGAGATAATCGCAAAATCGCCGCTTACCCGCGCCGCAATGCGAACCAGACCGCCATTGGGGCTGTACTTGATCGCATTGCTGACCAGATTCTCCAGGACGGTGCGCGTGCGTTCATAGTCAGCGTGCACCGGCGGAAAATCATCGGGGATGTCAATCGCGAAAGTGAACCGTTCGCCCGCCTGTGGCACAAAGCGCTCAACCACCCGCTCCACCAGGGGACGCACCGCCCAATCGCTTAACTCAAGGCGCATACTGTCGGTCTGCAGACGGGAAGCTTCCAGCAGCGTGTTGATCTGCTGCGCCAGACGGTCTGCTTCTTCGATAATAATGGCCAGCCCTTCGCGGAGGGTCGCTGCGTCCCATGTCGTATCCTGGCGCGCCAGAGTCTCGGCGTATCCTTTGATGATGCTGACCGGCGTGCGCAGTTCGTGCGAGATGACCGAGATGAATGTGTTCTGCATCTCGGCTTCGATCTTTTGTTCGGTTACATCACGAACGTTGGCGATCGCGCCAAGAAATGCGCCCTGCGGACTGCGTTGCGCTGCATAACGGCTCTGGATATAGAGGCGCCGTCCATCTCGTGTTGTGATCCACCCCTCGGCAACCGGGTTAGGTTCGAATGGTTGCCGCTGCAGCGGGCAATCGGTCAGGCAGAGATTGGCGCCCTGCGGCGTATGAATGGCCAGCACCTCTGCACACGGACGTCCGATCGCCTCCTCTCGGCTCCAGCCGGTCAATACTTCCATCGCGCGGTTGAACGTCGCAATGCGCCAGCGTTCATCGAGAATCATCACGCCATCGGCGCTGTTCTCGATGAGTGCATCGAGATGCTGCTTCTCACGCAGAACGCTCTGAAACAGGCGCGCATTGGAGACCGCAATCGCCGCCTGATCGGCGAATGCGGTCAGGAGTTGATGTTCTTCGGCGGTAAACTCGACATTTAACGCAGCGCGGAAGACATAGATCACCCCGACCGTTGCGCCGCGAAACACCAGTGGTAGCGCGCTGACATGGCGCAATGGCAACCCGATGCCGGCGCCTGCTTCGCGCAGGCGGCGCACCAGCGTCTGCTGATCGCTGAGCGGCGTCGCCAGCAGATCATCGAAGGCGGGCCAGGTTTCGCGTGACAGCCCATATGCCGCATAAATGCGTGTCACGCCGTCATCATCGCGCAGTGCAATCAACCCTGAACTGCCAGCAAGCAGATCGACCGCCGCCTCAATGACCAGATTGAGCACACTGGTCAGATCGAGTTGCGCCGTGATCGCACGACTGACGCGCAACAACGACTCAAGCTGCCGCAACCGTTGATCATACCGGTCTAACATCGTTCTAACGCTCCTTAGATGGCATTTTAACACACATCGCATATACTGCTCAACGGAAACAAGAAAACAACGACGCATCCATACAACGCAATCGAATAGACCGAAAAAAGGAGGATGACGCCATGACGAACCTGACTCGCTGGGATCCCTTCCAGGAAATGATGACCCTGCGTGAGGCGATGAATCAGTTGTTCGAGGAAAGCTTCGTGCGACCGGATCTGGCGCGGGGCGGTTTCGTTCCGGCACTCGACCTGAGCGAGACTGAGGACGCCTATATGGTCGAGGCGGCGGTTCCCGGACTGAAGCCCGAAGACCTCGAAGTGACCGTTGAGAACAATCTG
>JBEPYG010000092.1:0-5380 GCA_041641515.1 Roseiflexus sp. | reverse complement strand
CTGACGATCAAGGGCGAGATCAAGCAGGAGTCGCAGGAGACCAAGCGCAACTATCATCGCATCGAGCGGCGCTATGGCGCTTTCCAGCGTCAGGTCGCCCTGCCGCGCTCGGTGAAAGCTGACGCCATCAAGGCAACGCTCAACAATGGCGTTCTGCGGCTGGAGATCCCCAAGGCTGAGGAAGTCAAGCCACGCCGGATCCTGATCAACCCGACGAGCAACTGATCGTCTCCTGCACGGAGTACATTAGGCGCTCTGCCCGCCAGCATGAACATACTGGCGGGCACGTTTCATGTCGGACCTGCTCACAGTTGTATCGCACACTGCCGCGATCACTATTGCCCAGAGCACGCAGTACGGCTTTCGCACGTGCCACGAGACATTGCCCCACCACAGCAAAAACACCATTTTCACACGGTAGCCGGAACACTCGCACCGTGAGCATAAATGCCTCAGCTCGCTCCACAAAGGACACCGTTCGGCTGAGCTCACGGCGAAGCCTGCGTGGACTTCTGTGCCGGTGCAGGTCAGACTCACCGCTGCCGACCCGCAGCTTATGGTTTTTTAGAAATTAATCCGGTATACGCATAACGCCGTAAGGGCATAGCGGGGCGTGCCCCTGGTGCACCCGTACTCTTCGGGGAAGAGTCCCGTTGGGGTATGGCGGCGCCGTGACTCAACCAGGCAACGCCCGCAGGCACGGACGAGCACGGATGATACAAGACCATCAACGCCTGCCAGGGTATACCTTTTCATGGTTGATCCTCATCAATCACCGGGCGGATCACATGGAAGGCAATGGTTGGACAGGCTCTGTACCGAAACAGACGACACGCTGTTAATACTTACATGTCGTCACGCTTCGGAATAATTTTCGCCATGGAACGATGTGGCATGAGCCGCTACCTGATCAGGTTTACCGGATCGAGCGCGTCGTGTGGCAGAGCGATTACTGTTTACAAATAGCACTGGACATCCGGTTTCCCTCATGCTATGATCACACTGTAGAAACTATTCGTCACAAGCCTGCCCGCCAGGATATGGATACAGGGCGCGAGCGTAAAGGTGCGCATCTATGCGACTCGATCTGAGCAGCAAGCGAGCCCGGAAACTCATCCGCGAACACGACCTGAGCGAGGAAGAGATTTTACAAATCGTTGCATCGGCGCGCATCAATCTGGCGACGTTTGATCCCGAATACCGCACCAACGTCACTCAGATCGCAGAAGATCTGCACAAGAGCCGTCCGACGATCTACGGATGGGCGGATCGGGCGCTGGCGGCCACCATCCAATCACTCCGCAACATTCGCACCGGGCGCCCGCCCAAAGAACGCGAGCGTCATGTTGATAATGATGTATAGCACGCCAAATGTAGCGATGCTGCAATCACGTCGCTACCGCTTCGATCACGTTCTGGTATGAAACTGTGTAGTATAATGAAGGGTAGACTGCAGCAGACGCGCCACACGTCCGCGCATCACATCAAGCGCAGTGGTCGGTTTGCGGTACGAACGGTGTGCTATAATACCGAAAGGCAGGACAGGCATAACGTCTGCAGATGCCTGTCCCAGTGCAGGCCGCCGCACGCAGAGTGGAGAGCCGCATGGATCCGCAACTTACGAGTCAGATAGTTCCAGCTGAAGAGATCAAAGTTATCGAAGAATGTTTGGTGCGCCTTGCCGAAGATACCGGCGGGAACTACGTCCTGCTTCTCGACAAGAGCGGTCAGGTAATCACTGCGCAAGGCGATGCTGCCCGCCAGGATATTACCGCCCTGGGAGCGCTGATCGCCGGTACGTTCGCGTCCTCGCGCGAGGTTGCCAAGCTGCTGCGCGAGAAGGACTTCCGCCAATTGTTTACGCAGGGTGTGCGCGAAAACATCTTCATTTCGCTGATCGAAGACCAGTGGATATTGTGCATTATCTTCAACAAAGGGACGCACATCGGGCTGGTAAAGGTGCTGACGAAGAAGGCCACCGATGACCTGAGTGTGGTGCTCGAGCGTGTGCGCGAACAACAAAAGGCGCGCGATGATGTGCTTGGCTCGTCGTTCCGCACTTCGATGGAAGATACGATTGACCTCCTGTTCCGCGACTAGTCGGCCGCTGCCGCGCTTTCGCGCCATCTGGCACGGCCGCCGGCATGCAGGCGAGAGGACCTATGGCTCTGATCAACGTTGCTGCGCGCGAGATCCATTGTAAGATCGTCTATTATGGGCCTGGCATGAGCGGGAAAACCAGCAACCTGCAATATATCCACAGCCAGGTGCCTAAAGAAACCAAAGGGGAGTTACTGTCCATCGCGACCGAGACGGAACGCACCCTATTCTTCGATTTCCTGCCGCTCGACCTGGGAAAGGTGCGCGGGTTTCAGACGCGCTTTCATCTCTATACCGTCCCTGGTCAGGTGCTCTATGAACGGACGCGCGTTGCAGTGCTCAGCGGCGCTGATGGCGTTGTTTTCGTCGCCGATTCGCAGAAGCACAAACTCGAGGAGAATATCCGCAGCCTTCGTGAACTAGCCGTCAATATCACCCGGCAGAATAAGCGCTTCCAGGACTTTCCGGTCGTCTTGCAGTATAACAAACGCGATGTTCCTGGTGCGCTTCCGGTTGCAACCCTCGATAAGTATCTGAATACGCTGGGGTGGCAACGGTTCGAAGCGACAGCGACCAATGGCGCCGGGGTGTTCGATACGTTGAAGGCGATCAGTAAACTGGTGATCAGCAAACTGTAGCGCGCAGTCTCTCCAGTGTGATGCGCCATGTGATCTGTGCGACCGGGATGTAAGCCATGGCACTTGCAGGCGATCTGAGCGAGTTCTCGCTCACTGATATCATTCAATTGATTGAGTTGAGCAATAAGTCGGGCGCTGTTCATCTCCAGGGCAGGCGCGGCGCACAGGAGATCGATGGCTGGCTCTATTTCCGCGATGGACGCATTATCGGCGCTCGCCTGGGGTCGTTGCCCCCGCTCGAGGCAGCGTATACGTTCTTTACGCTGACCTCCGGTCCCTTCCGCTTCCACGAAGACGTGACGCTCGATAAGCCGACCATTACTCAGAGCAATAATATGATCATCATGGAAGGCATTATGCGCCAGGAAGCAATGGCGCAGGCGCCAGAACCCGCGCTTTCCATGAATGCGATCCTGCGCCTTGTGCCCAACCCGGCATCCACCGGTAATGAGATTAGCCTGGAACCCGATGAATGGCGCGTGCTGACCATGGTGAGCGGCAAAAATACTGTCGGGTATATTGCTCAGCGGAGTGGTCTGGGCGAAGCGCGCACATGCGAGATCCTGAATCGCCTGCTCGCGAGTGGTTTGATCGAAAAACGTGAGTCAAACCTCACCGACTCGTTGTTCCCCGAACTCGAACGTATCGTCCTGGAGGCGCTCGGTCCCCCGGCCCGCGCGCTGCTGGTTGAAGCGTATGTGCGCGCCGGCATCCACGACCAGGATACCGCAACGCCTGAACAGGTCACCACAGCTCTGAATCTCTTCGAAACCTCAGCAATACGCGCGTTCGGCGCCGGGCGTGTCAGCGAACCCCTTGCGCACATGCGTTCGCTTGCCGAGCGGGTCTTCCGCTCAATGTAGGCGTTCCTCTGTGGTACAATGAGTGTCGAGGAGTGCGCCCGCTTTCGCTCGAAAGAGCAGGCGGCGCTTGTACCAATGGAGGCGCGAAGTGCGTGCGCTTGTGAGCGTTTCCGATAAGCGCGGCATCGAAACGTTTGCCGCTGGTCTCGTCGAACTCGGCTATGACATCGTTTCGACCGGTAATACTGCGCGAACGCTTGCTGCGGCGGGTCTTCCGGTTCGACCGGTCAGCGATGTCACCGGTTTTCCAGAGATCCTTGATGGGCGGGTGAAAACGCTCCATCCCGCTATCCATGCCGGAATTCTGGCGCGTCGCGACGATCCGGCGCATATGGCGGCGCTCGATGTTCATGGCATTGCTCCAATCGATCTTGTGGTCGTCAATCTCTATCCCTTCAGCGAGACGATAGCCCGCCCTGACGTCACCCTGACGGAAGCGATCGAACAGATCGACATTGGCGGTCCTGCAATGGTTCGCGCTGCCGCCAAAAACCACGAATCAACGCTGGTGGTGGTCAGTCCCGATGATTATGAGGCGGTTCTGACGGCGCTGCGCACCGAGACGGTGACGCCGGAGTTGCGCCGACGCCTGGCGGCGCGGGCATTCGCCCATACGGCAGCTTATGATGCAGCTATTGCCGCGTATCTTGCCGATGAACGCTTTCCGGATACGCTGCCGCTGGCGTTTCGTAAGGCGCAAGACCTTCGCTATGGCGAAAATCCACACCAGCGCGCAGCGCTCTACGGCGATTTTCATACGTTCTTCGAGCAACTGCACGGGCGTGAGTTGTCGTATATCAATATCCTCGATATTGCTGCGGTGCAGTCCCTGATTGAGGAGTTCGACCCGTCGGCCGGCGCTGCTCTGGCGATCGTCAAGCATACGAATCCGTGTGGGGTTGGGGTTGGCGCTACACCGCTCGAAGCTTGGGAGAAGGCATTCGCCACCGACCGGGAAGCGCCATTTGGCGGCATCATCGCCGTGAACCAGACGCTCGATCTGCAGCTGGCGCAGGCGATCGATGAAATCTTCTCCGAGATCGTCATCGCACCTGCCTTTGCCGATGATGCGCTGATGCTGTTGCGCAAGAAGAAAAACCGGCGCCTGATGCGCTCGCTGCGTCCAGTCCATCAGGCGAACAAGCTTGTGTATCACAGCGTCCCTGGCGGCATCCTGGCGCAGGAACCAGACTGTACGCCACTCGACGAAGAACCGTTCCAGGTCGTCACAGAGCGCGCCCCAACCGATGCGGAGCGTACTGCGCTGCAGTTCGCTTGGCGTGTTGTGAAGCATGTCAAGTCGAACGCGATCGTGTTTACGACCGCCGACCGCACGCTGGGGATCGGCGCAGGGCAGATGAGCCGTGTCGATAGCACCCGGGTGGCGATGTGGAAGGCGCAGAACGCCGGTCTCTCGCTCGCCGGTTCGGTCATCGCCAGCGATGCGTTGTTCCCGTTCCCCGACAGCGTCGAAATTGCAGCGACAGCAGGGGCGACGGCGATCATTCAGCCGGGTGGGTCGGTGCGCGATGATGAGGTGATCGCTGCTGCCAATCGTCAGGGTATGGCAATGGTGTTTACCGGTCGGCGACACTTCTTGCACTAGATGGATAGACGTATGCGATTTGATGCGGCAGGACTGATACCGGCAATCGTGCAGCATGCCCGCAGCGGCGAAGTGTTGATGCTGGGGTACATGAATGAAGAGGCACTGCAACAAACGCTGGTATCCGGCATGGTGACGTTCTGGAGTCGCAGCCGACAGGCGCTCTGGCGCAA
>JBEPYG010000091.1:0-12916 GCA_041641515.1 Roseiflexus sp. | reverse complement strand
ACAGCTTTCACGCCGCTCTTGCCACGGGTCCATTCATCATCGGGCAGCGGCATGACGCCAATATCGAGACGATGCAAATCCTGTACCTCGGTTTCCAGGCTCCAGGTGCGGTTGACGACCGGGATGCGGGCGCTCGTGTAGGGTACGGAACTGATCACGTGGAGTTCGAGCGGGTAGTGGTTGACCAGTTCGCCGAAGACCGGTTCCAGTGATCGGAGGTAGGGAAACCCGTTTGGCGTGCCGATCCAGCCAATCACCAGCCGCTCCGACGCTCGTGGAGCTCGGTAATCCTTCGGCGGATAGCGCGTGATGTCCACACCGCTGTTCACAACCGAAACGTGGGGGTTCAGGCGACGCATATAACCCGCCAGATGCTCGTTCCAGACGATCACATGCGTGGCGTTGCGCACGATGCGCTCGATTTTGCCGCGGCACAACCAGCGTACCAGCAGGAAGGGATGCTGTCGGTAATACGCATAGGTCGCATCGTCGAACAGAACGATGCTCTTTATCCCGCGTCGCCACAACCAACGCTCGAAACCATACGGCAAATAAGGGAAGAGTTCTTTCTCGAAGACAACCAGATCGTAGCGGTGTGCATCGAGCAGTGCCCGCAACCGCAGCGCTCCACGATGCGCAAAGTACAGACTGTGGCGCACGATCTCGCCGATACCCGTCGGACGATCAAGAACGCCGAAGTCGAAATACCGGTCATCGAACAGCGGTGCAACAGTGCACGATATACCAGCTTGAGCATACGCAGGCAGATACTGGTGGACCATGTAGCGACTGCTGCCACCCCGCTGGCTGTAGCGTGTGAGAAAGAGTACGTTCACAGGCGCCTCACCGGGTCACGGTCAAACCACACAACAACCCCACAACTCGCCAGTACTGCGCGGCATACTCCCACTGTCGCCGCTGACCTGCCAGCGTTGCGCGCATAGCTGCCAGGAGCGCGCGCATAACCATTGCCGGTGCAATCGCTGCCCGAAGCGCCCCGGTTGTGCGTCTGCCATAGTGTTTGCGGAAGAACAACACCAGGCTGGCATACCGTTGTGCAATTCGGGCGTCGAGGTTCTGCAGCGAACTCTGACCGCCGTAGTGCGTAATCTGTGGCGCGGGTGTAAAACGAATCCGCCACCCTGCCTGCCGCACGCGCCAGCAGAAATCCACTTCCTCGAAGTACATGAAGAAACGTTCGTCAAGTGGACCGGCGTCGTTCCATGCTTCGCGACGCACCATCAGGCATGCACCCGACGGTTGATCGACGTCGCGCGCCTCGTCGTGTGCCCAGTCGGTCATTTTGAAGCGGGCAAGCATCCGGTTCCGCGGGGCAATCTGGCTGATGCCCCAACAATCCAGGATCAGGTTGGTCAGGGTCGGAAAGGAGCTGCACGATGGTTGCAGGGTCCCGTCAGCGTTTATCAGCCGGGGACCGAGGATGCCAACGTCTGGCATCCGGTCCATGAGTGCTGCCATGCTATCCAGCGCGCCAGGAGGTAACCAGGTATCGGGGTTCAAGAGCAGAAAGTAGCGTCCCTGCGCCCTGGCAAACCCGATGTTGTTGGCGCGGGCAAAACCCATGTTCTCTGGCAGCGCAATCAGGTGGACGTGCGGAAACGCAGTGCGCACCATCTCGACGCTTCCATCGCTCGACGCATTATCGACGACAATGGTTTCGCAGGCGAGTGGTCCGGCTGCTGCCGGTATCGACGCAAGGCAGTCGCGCAGCACATCGCGCGTATTCCAGTTGACGATTACGATGCTGAGGTCGCACATAACGGTTCGCCTCGCAGACGCTTCATGAGTTGCTCTTCCGCGAGCGCCACACGCTCGATATCGAAGAGTTCACGCACAAGCGCACGCCCTTTCCGTCCCATCGTCTGGCGGGCAGTGGTGGGTAGCGTCAGAATGTGCAGCAATGCATCCGCCAGCGCCCACGGGTCACGCGGCGGCACGAGATAACCGGTTTCTCCGTCGCGCACTACGTCGGGCAGCCCGCCCACCGTACTGGCAACCACCGGTCGCTCCATCAGCAACGGCTCGACTGCGCCACCAACATTCTCCGAGAGTGACGGAACGACGGCCACGTCGCCTGCTGCCAGGATCGCCGGAATATCACTCCGCCTCCCGGTAAAGATGACGTGGCGCTCGACGCCGCAGGAGCGCGCCAGTTGCTTCAGGTGCGTTTCGTACACACCGTTCGTCTTGCCTTCCGGTTCCGCCCCGACAACGAGGAAGTGCACCTCCGGTAGACGCGCCGCAACCTCACGCGCTGCCCGGATCAGCACCTCGTGTCCTTTGATGCCATAGTGCGGATCGAAACGTCGAATAGGGGGAATGAGATGCGCTACCATCGTCACAACCGGCGCCAGTGATGGAATGCCGAATTCCCGCCGCACGACGGTTCCATCCAGCGTCGGATCGAAACGCTCAATCGGAAAGCCGTAGTAACTCAGCACGACTGCTGGAGGCGGGATGGGGGCGCGCCGGTAGTAGCGCACCAGAGCGCGGCTCGATGCCAGGATTGTGCTATCCATCCAGGCAGTTCCATACTCTGCCAGACGATACGGCAGCAGCTCCAGGTCCCACAGGCTCGGCGGCTTGAACAGGCGCACCGGCGTCCCCGCGAGCCGCGCTGCCATTCGTGCCCATAGGCTGATCGGCAGTGCGTAGTACACAACGACATCCGGTCGGTGGGTGCGGAACAGTCGGTAGAGTGTGCAGGCAGCGCTTCCTGCAGTGCGCACATCGCTCAGGCGGCGCGGCGCCTGCCAAGAGAGCACACGCATACCGGCGCTTTGCGCCAGACGTTCCATCGGTGAGCCGGAAGGACACGCCATCACGACCCGATGACCGCGACGCTCCAGAAACCGTGGTGTATGAAGCGCCCATTCATGGGCGCCATAGCCGGTTACATACATCACTGTGAACGGCGCGCCCATCGCAATCCTCGCATGCCTGCTGTACGCAGCGTGTCGTAGTACAGTTGCTCGGTCTGTCGCACGGTGGTGCGCAGATCGAAGAGTTCCTGCACGATGGCGCGCCCTTTGCGTCCCATTGTGCGGCGCGCAGCCGCGGGCAACGCCAGAGCGCGCGCCAGTGCGTTCGCCAGCGCTTCCGGATCGCGCGGCGGCACAAGGTAGCCGGTTTCGCCATCACGCACGACATCGGGCAACCCGCCAACCGCACTGGCAACCACCGGTCGTTCCATCAGCAATGGTTCGACCGCGCCGCCGACGTTCTCCGACAGTGACGGGACTGCTACCACATCGCTAGCTGCCAGGATGTGTGGAACATCATCGCGCTTTCCGGCGAAGATCACCGTCTGCTGCAACCCCAAATCGGACACCATGCGGTGCAGCTTCTGTTTGTAGCGTTCTGCTTCACCCGGCATCAGCGCATCGCCAACGATCAAAAAGCGTGCATTGGGGTTCGTTTCACGCACACATGCTGCCGCTTCGATCAGGATTTCGTGCCCTTTCAACCCAATGCCATTGAACACATTCAACCCGCGCAGCGAACGTTCCTTCAGTGGTGAGTAAAAATAGGCAATCATGCTCACGAGTGGTGCGTCAGGGGCAATGCCAAACTCGCGTCGAATGGCACTGCCATCGATCGTCGGGTCGAAGGGATCGAAGGGAAACCCGTAGTAGATCAGATGGATACGGTCGCGCATGACGCCGTGCGCCTCATAGATGCGCCGTGTCGCAGTGCTGGCGGCGATGATAGCGCTATCGAGAGGCGCCAGCGCCATCTCGATCCTGCGCGAAGCAGGAATTTCAAGCGGCAGAGGACCGGGCCATTGCGTCAGACGCACCGGAATGCCTGCGGCATATGCCGCCAGTCGCCCCCACACATTGGTCGGCGCCAAATGGTTGTGGACGACATCGATCCGCTCCTGGCGCAGCCACGTCGCCACACGCGCGATGTAGGCTGCTGCGGCATGCACATGGCGAATGCGTCGCGGGAAGGGAATGATCCGTACCGGAAT
Source organism: Roseiflexus sp. (assembly GCA_041641515.1). Taxonomy (GTDB): domain Bacteria; phylum Chloroflexota; class Chloroflexia; order Chloroflexales; family Roseiflexaceae; genus Roseiflexus. Next base: position 8,922 of record JBEPYG010000091.1, on the reverse strand, counting down.
ACCTGCTGCGCGCGCTCGCGCGGGCAACGGACCATCATCCGGGCAGATGAGGTACACGCTGTGCCCGGCATCACGCAACCGGCAGAGCGGATGAAATGCCCATCCGCCGGCAAATGAACTCCCAACGATATGGACAATACGGAGTGATCGGGACATTTACGCCTCACTTTGCTGCCCGACCAGGCATGCCAGCACGAGAATGAACACAAAAGCCAGGATCGGGTCGAAGAGCGGTTCACCAAACAGCGACGAAACCAGAACTGCCAGCAGCACTGCCTGGACAGCACGCGCTACGTAGCTTTGGTGTGCGATGAGCGCATGGGTGCGCAGCCAGGCTGCGACGAAGATGCCCACACTCAGCACACCGCCGCCAATGCCGGTCATGGCGAATGCGCTCAGGAAATAGTTGTGGGCATAGCCGAGGTCGTATACCGCTGATCCGGCTGCGACCGGCGCCTGACCGGTGCGCACCAGATACTCGCTGAACTTCCCCCAACCAATCCCCGTCAATGGTGCGGACAGGAAGGCATTGATCGCTGCGCCCCATAACTCGATGCGTGTCTCAGCCGATGGATCGAAGCCCCGTCCCGGTGTCCAGGTCATTTCGAGACGCGCCCATACGGCATCGGGCAAACCAAACAAAAGGAAAGCGCCAATCGCGCCTGCCACCACCCACAGTTTCAGCGAGCGATCGCGATACAGCAGCAGTGTGGCAACGATCAACGCCATATACGACGAGCGGCTGAACGAAAACAGAATGGCGACCAGCAGGACGATGAGCAGTGCGCCTCTGATCAGCCTCCATTCACGAGTGCGCAGCCCCAGCAGCAGCGTCCATCCAATCACCCACAGCAACCCGAGTGAGTTCTTCAGGCTGCCGATAATGGTGTACGTGTCGATCCAGGCGTCACGCCCCTGAAGTCCGTCGGTCAACGAACGCGAATTGACGAGGAACACGACTGCGACAACGACTGCTCCCAGCGCAATGCCGCTGAGGAGCGCGCGTTGCCGGTTGATATCTGTGATCCGTGATGCTGCTAGGGCAAACCAGAGGTAGGGGAGCAACCCAATCCCCACCGTCACGACGAATCGAAAGCTCAAAGAGTCGCTTGCAGATGTCCTCGCAGCTAGCACCGCGACTGCTCCCCACGCAACAACAAGCGCAACCAGCCACCGACTCCACTGCCGGGAGTCGGGTTGTTGTGCAACCAGATAGAGTGCATGGAGGAATGTCATGCCATAGAGCGCCAGCAACGCCTGGCTGAAGAGCACACTGCGCACATCGATCAGATAGAGGAGCGGGACTGCCATCCCGGTTACGAAGAATGCGCTCCGTCCACCGCGCAGGATCAGGGCCACCCACATCGCAGCGCCGAGGAATACCAGCAGCAGTAATGGCTGAGTTGCCGCGAGCACACCGGCAAGCGGCGCGATGATCAGACCGATCGCCAGTGCAGTTCCGGTTCGGACGACATCAGGCGCGACGGGTGTGAACAATCTGTTCATAGAACGAAGCGATCCTCCGCTCGCCATTGACCCAATCACCGGCGTGGAACGCCAGTGTGCGCCAGTTCAGGCGCGTGGCGCGGCAAAAGCGCCCGGTCATGACGAGTACTGTTGTCATTCGTGCGACCACGACAGCAATAGCTGCCCCCAGAGCGCCAAAGGATGGCGCGAGGATCAGTGAAGCGGCGAACAGCGCCCCGCAACCGATCCACGCCGCAGTCGCCGGTATACCAGGCTGTTCGAGCGCATTGAAGTACAGCGACACGACTGCGCCAGGAGTGCTCAGCGCTGCACCGATACACAGGACGAACGCGACGACTGCCGCCTCGCGAAATGCTTCACCAAAACCGATCGGGACTACGACGAAAGTGGCGATACCGGTCAACAATCCCAGCACAAGCGCCCCGGCGAGCGCGTACCGTGCGACCAGAGTGACGCGCGCTGCAACGAACTCGGGATCGCGCCCCGCGAGGCGTGGCAGCAGAATGTTGATCAGGGTGTTCGGCAACATCAGCACCACATCAGCAAAGACAACTGCAATCGAGTAGATGCCCGCCTGCGCTGCCGGCGATACGCTACTGAGAATGACCAGACTGCCGCGCAAAAACAGCAGACCGGCGAGATTCCCCCGGAACGATTGCAATGCATAGCGTGTCAGTGCGGAGAGGTCGGGTGCAGCGTATCCAGCGTCGGCTGAACGAAGGATCGCAGTGGAAAAGACAATCAGCGTTGCCGCCTGAACTCCCAGAACAGCCGCCACAACCGGCTCGAACCGATCAACATTCACAACATACAAAGCCAGGAGGCTCAGCACATAACAGAGCGCAGACGCAGCGTTGAGGACGTTGATCAGCCGGATGCGGTTCAAGCCGACGCAGATCGCATTGACGAGCGCCGCCGATACAGCCATTGGTGTGAGTAATGCAACCGAAAACGCCAGTTGCCGGTTGACCGACATCTCGACCTGCCAGCCGAGAAGCGCCAGTGCGATCAGCGCGAAGCCGAGCGCATAGATCAGGCCGCTGCGCATAAACCACAGCGTGTACCGCGTGGAACGGGCCACGAAGTAAGCAACAGCGCTATCCGTGCCGATCAGTGCTATCCCGCCGATCAGCGCCGACCACGAGAGCGCGGCAGCGAGCAATCCCTTGCCCTCAGGACCGAGCAGGCGCGCTTGCAGAATCGCCGAGACCATCATCAACCCCAGCGTCACCACGCGCACGGCATAGGTTTCGATTGTCAAGCGCGCAATACCCGGCTGCGATTGTGCTGCCACGCGATGGCTCCTACTTCGTGTCGATCGTCGGATGCGGTGCTGTTCCATTGCGCTGTCCGTCCGCTTTGGACGTCGCAACCGTGCCGGGGATCGTTGGGTGTCCGTCCAGATGCAGCGGCAGAGCTTCTTCTACTGACGCCGCGATCGATAGTGCGGCGCCGCCGGTAACTGCGTGTCCTGTCTCGATCGCACCGATATGGACTGTATCGACGACGCCAGGTGAGCTATGTCGCCGCCGTCGTCGTCTGAACAGCCGACCCAGAACGCCGCGACGGCTCCGTTTCCGTGCGCCGCCGTAATAGTAGTAATGGTCGTACCCTCCCTGCTCCCTGGTCACACGGTTCAACACCACTCCTTGCGGCTCGACGCCCGCCTGCAACAGCTGATCGTATGCGCGGCGCAGCTGCGTCGTGCGCGTAGCGCCTGCCAGCACAACCAGCAGCGTGACATCGCAGAGATGCGCAAGCGGTATGGCATCAGCAACGGCAAGCAGCGGCGGGCTGTCGAAGACCACCACATCAGCCATGCGCTGCAGCTCACCGATCAAGTCCAGCATCTTTCTGGAACTGACCATGACCGCCGGATCGGAGGGGACCGGGCCACTCGGTAAAACGAGGAGATTTTCCACACTGGTGGCGATCATGTGGTTGTATAGACTGTCCGAGGGATCACGCACCAGCGCTGTTGTCACCCCGCGCAGATTGGCATGGCGAAAGAAACGGTGCAACGATGGACGGCGCAGGTCAGTATCGACCAGGATGACCCGTTTTCCAGAACGGGCAATTGCCAGCGCCAGATTTGCCGCCGTTGTGCTCTTCCCCTCCCCTGGACTGCTGCTCGTCACCAGGAGCGTGCGCAGCGGTTTCTCGAACCGCGCAATCTCCAGTTTGACGCGCAGCATCTGATATGCCTCGGCGACCTGGGAGAAGGGGTCTTTCAGCATGACGAGTTTATCGGACGGCTCGACGCCATCGATCCGTCCGATGGCAGCCAGCATCCCCACCCGCGCCGCGGTTGCCACATCCTCTGCTGAACTGACGCGGTCATTGAGGTATTCGAAGAGCAGTGCCAGACCAATAGCCAGGAGCAAGCCGGCAACCGCGGCCATCCCGGTGTTCATCGCGATACGTGGGCGAACCGGTATAAAGACCGGTATAGCCGTCTCGACCACATTGACGCTGTTGGTCAACTGCGCCTCGGCAAGACGCACTTCTTCCAGACTACGCAGCACTGTGGCATAACTGCTGCGGTACTGAACCAGCGCTTCTTCCAGGCGTGCGCGACGCACCGGATCATCGACGCCGCGCAATGCTGCCAGTTCTGTCTGAGTGGCATTGATGTCCGCCTGCAGTTTGGCGATCTCACTCATCAAGCTACGCTTCGATTCGGCGAACCGTTCGGATTGCAACTCACGGTTCTGTTCGCTGAAGACGGCGACGATCCGATTAGCAACATCGGCGGCGCGTTGCGGATCAACATCTTCGACCGTGACGACGATCAACTGGGTATCACGAATCGGTCGAACTTGAACACGCTCGCCGAGTGCTGCTGGTGTGATCGGCAAGTTCAGTTCGTGCACCACTTCTTCGAGAACCGGACGCTTCACCAGCATTTCGGCATAGGTGCGGGCCAGCCGCTCGGCGGTGAGCACCGCGTTGTAATCAGGCGATGCACTGCCTGCTGGCGCCTGGTTGATCAGGAGCGTCGTCGAAGCTTCGTACACTGGTGTCATGCGGATGCTGACGGCGTATGCCGCTCCCCCTGACAGAAAGGTCATGAGCAGCAGCAACCAGAGCCAGCGCCAGAGAAGATTCAGATAGCGGTACAGGATCATGCGATGCTCACTTTGCCTGAAAGTCTGGTATCGGCTCTGGTTCTGTTCGCCAGCGCCGGTCTTCGTGTCCACACTGAGCGCAATGCAGAGCGTGTCGCTGCATTATGATCGTCGAGGCGACTGTAGCACGCTCCGTGCTCGTGTTGCGTCTGCCTGTTGGATAGTCGCATCTATGCCGGATGGCATATCTCTGCCGAGGCATTGATCAATCGCTGAGCAACGTGTGATAGAAACAAGGAGCGTTTCATCACGTCAATGTTCACCCGTGGGGAAAAGGCAAGCTTGGGAGCGCGATCTTCCTGCGATGTGCATTCGAGGGCATGCAGGGGAAGTGTGATGGTTTAGATAATCCCCCATAGCCCGCGAAGGCGAGCTTCGCCCTGCGAGCTGAAGATCTTCAGCTCGACGGCGTCCGACGCATACTGGACTCACTTCTGAAAGATCATCAGCCCGACGTCGTCGGGCAAGGAGCGAATGATGAAGGTCTGACAGACTATAACTCGTACTTCATCACGATGGCGTCACAGGTGCATCCTGCGATACACCCGGCGCTGTCAGGCGCAGGAGGGCGCTCGTCGATAGTGTGGCATCGAACAGCGTTTCGCCTGCGATAATGCGTTGCAACGCATCCGCCAGATGATCGACGGAATCGGCAGCGGATAGATACCCGTTCACACCGATCCGAAGCGCTTCAAGGAGAAAAAGAGGGTCATCGATTGCTGCAATGATCACCACCCGAATGCCCGGTTGCATACGGAGCGCTTGACGGACAACCGCCAGACCCCTGCTGTGAGGCAGCGGTATGCCGAACAATGCAAGATCAACTCGCATACGCCGCACATACTTGAGTGCAAGGTGTTCATCATCCGTCTCAATGATCACACCCATCTGGGGAAGACGCGGAAGCAATGCGTGGAACATTTCGCGGTGCGACTCCAGCGCAACAACAAGGGTACACACACAGTTTGGCTTCTGCGCTTCTGAACGCCTCATAGAACCTCACTACCTGGTGAAGGTATTTGGTCTGCATTGAGCGATCCCGATTATTGGCTCTATTCTGGCATGCCAGAGGCTCAGATGCGTCTGCCGAACGGCTATGCTTCTGATATGTCAGATGGCGTATGAATGCGCACGGCGCTGCGTCCTGCGGAAATGTCCCCGTCACAATCTGACCAGCCCCAACTCCAACGCTCGCACTGCCGCCTGGGTGCGGTCAGACACTCCAAGTTTGGCGATAATGTGTTCAACGTGCACCTTGACGGTTCCCGGGCTGACGATGAGTTCGCGTGCGATCTCGCGGTTAGTTTTGCCCTGCATCAGGAGACGCAACACCTGACGCTCACGTGCTGTCAGCGGCTCGATCGGCGGCGTCTCATCGCCCGAAGTCGTCTGCGCCAGCTGGCGCAGGGTCTGCAAAACGAGATCGGGGTTCAAAAATGCCTCACCGCGCAACACATGGCGGACGGCGCTCATGATATCGTGCCGGCTCGCATGTTTCAGCACATACCCGACAACACCGGCGCGCAATGCTTCCATTAATGCGTCCGGATGCGCCTGAACCGTCACGACAATGATTTTGATGTCCGGGTGCAACGCTTTGATCTGGCGCGTCGCCTCAATACCGTCCATCACGGGCATGTGCAAATCCATCATGATCAGGTCTACCGGATGGCATGACACAAAATCGAGCGCAGCCGCCCCATCCCCTGCTTCACCAATAACCTCGATTCCCGGTTCGCGCATGAGGATGGCTGCAAGACCGGCGCGCGCCAGTTCGTGATCATCGACGATCAAAACACGCGCAGATGTTGATAGATGTGGGATAGATCGATTGTGAGACATTGCCATAACCTGCTTCCTGCTCATGGAAGGTCGTGCGAATGCTTCAGCTGCATCTGTGAAGCGCCATACAAACCTTAGAGAAAAAGCGCCTCGCTTCGCATCCAAAAGATGTCTTGCATCACACACGCACCTGGACAGTGATTCTCGTCCCTTCACCAGGACGACTCTGTATCTCGATGGCGCCGTCCAGAAGCGCCACACGCTCTTTCATTCCTGCCAGACCAAAGCGTGTCGACGGGATTGTCCGGGGATTGAAGCCGCACCCATTATCGGCGATCTCCAATTGTGTCTGTTCCCCTGTGCGGGTCAGTGTAACCCATACCCGGCAGCGTCCTGCGTGCCATCGGATATTCTGGAGCGCCTCCTGTGCGACACGGAACAGCGCCCATGCGACATCCTGGGGCAACGGACCGACATCTTCTACCTGGAGCACAACCTGCCATCCGTCATGCTGTAGCGTCATCGCTTCCCTGCGTATTGCCTCCGAAAGGCAACGCTCGTCAAGGGAGGCAGGCAATGTCCCGGCAATCACTTGCCGCACCTCATCAGCAGCGCGATGAACCAGTTCAATCGCGTGCTCGAGGAGCGCGCGCGCTTCTGGTGATCGTGGACGATACCTGCTTACCAGCGCCTGAAGGTGCAGAGAGGCGGCCGTGATGTGTTGTGCGACCCCATCGTGCAATTCACGAGCAATGCGACGTTGCCCGGCACGCTGCTCCTCAGACAGCATCCTGCGCAATTGACGTATCTCTGCTTCACGCTCAACGAGCAGTTGCAGTAACAGATCGCGCTCGCCTTGGCACTGTTCGGCGATCACCACTGCACGCGTTCCCTCAAAAGAGCGCCGTTTGGACTTAGGTGGAATGGTTGTGATGTGATATGTCATTGTTGTGCTGCATCGTCTCGTTCCAATAAACCACATCGCGATCTTATCGTCATAGTGCAGGATATACCATTGCAAAATGGAATCTAAAGGTTATCAAAAACTGGTTATTTACGCAGGTGCATAGTAAGATTTATTGATACTATGCTGTTCCGTAAAGATGTCACTGAATTGTAAGATAACAAATGCGTATGAAACATTCTCGCCATATACCTGGGTTTTCGCCCAAAATCTGCTGATATGATAGAATTGCACGTTGACACACGATGATCTCCAGGAATGAAATCCAGTATACGAGCCGGTGAAGAATACGCACCTTTGGGACTACGGTCATCTACTCGCCTGTGCGGGCAGGAAAGTATCGGTGCACCCTTATTTCTCCCGCTCTCGAGGGGAAGGGGATCTATCGAATATCGGCTGCGAGAGCGGGTTCAACCTCCCGACAGGGGGTAGCGGTTTTCCACCCTCTGGCGCAGACGAGAACGTTCCCAAATGTCACAGACCACACAGCAGGCAGCGTTGCGTCAAAGCGTACTCGAACACCTTGCACGACAATCTGCAATCTCCGGGATGAACAAAACCATCGTGTGCGCGGACGTCTTGCCCGCATCCCCAGACCTGTGTTCATCACAGGGGTGTGTATCCTGCGAATGTGGGCCTGATCGAAAGTGGACATTCCCACTGACACGAAAAAGTCGCAGAAAGAAAGAAAGTGGAAACATGGACAAACGGAAGTTGCCGTTCACAATCGGGGGTTCGGGGAAGCTCTCGCGATCACGCAGCGGCGGCGGGAAGGCTTCTGAAAGCGCCAGGGCACGTCGCCCCGCCGACACAAAAACCCCATTACGAAAAGTCTGAGCCTATGAAACGAGACTTGACATGCTCTTAATATCGTGCTATAGTACTGCCCGCCACGAGAAACGCCACGTTGTGGCGATGCTCGGAAACAAAAGAAGATATATTGCCAGGCTTGACAACTACAAGTCTGTGTAGTATACTCTTCTGCACGGAAACAACACGTCTCAGGAGAGACGCGAACGTGAGTGGCTAGTGACAAGTGAAAACGCGACAGGGGAAGATCATCCACTGTCGCCAGGCTGGTCAGACCGCAAGGCGCGACCGCCTGGTTTTTTGTCGCCCGCCACCGGCACCTTCACAACTGAATCGTGATGTGCACCACACTTCGGGCTCCTGGCGGGCGGCGCCGATGCGCGCCGCACCGCCCATACCATGAAGAGTTTGATCCTGGCTCAGGACGAACGCTGGCGGCGTGCCTAATGCATGCAAGTCGAACGCATCCGCTTCGGCGGGTGAGTGGCGCACGGCTGAGTAACACGTGGGAACCCGCCCTCCGGTGGGGGATAACGAGGCGAAAGTCTCGCTAATCCCGCATACGTCCGATTGGGGAAAGCGCGTACGCGCGCCGGAGGAGGGGCCTGCGGCCCATCAGGTCGTTGGGAGGGTAATGGCCTACCAAGCCGATGACGGGTAGCTGGTCTGGGAGGATGACCAGCCAGACTGGGACTGAGACACGGCCCAGACTCCTACGGGAGGCAGCAGCAAGGAATTTTCGGCAATGGG
>JBEPYG010000090.1:0-12958 GCA_041641515.1 Roseiflexus sp. | reverse complement strand
CTTGCCCGCCGGCGGCGCAGGCTTCTACGGTCCTGCCGACGGCGCCTGGAGCGATAGCGTCCCTTCCAGCGGTGACGGCCTCTCCCACACGGCGACGCTGCCCGACCTCGCCCCCGCCACCACTTATCGCTTCTGGATTACCGCCTACCGCGCCGACGGCGTGAACGCTTTCACGCCGCCTGCCGAATTCACCACCGCCACCGCGCCCCCTACGCCAGCGCCCCCGGATCTCGGTGCGCCGTCGGCGCTCGTCACGCCCGCCGCTGGTGCGCTCGTCTCCGATGATTTCAACCGCACCGGCGGGCTCGGTCCGTGGACGTTCGTCAACCCGCGCGGCGATGCAGCGTATGCGCTGACCGGGACGGATATGCGCCTGATCGTGCCGGACGGACTGCCGCACGAGCCGTGGACGAGCGGCAACACGGCGGTGCGGCTGCTGCAGCCGACTGCCAACGCGGACTTCGATGTGATTGTGAAGTTCAACTCGCGGGTGAGCGGGCATATCGCGATGCAGGGGCTGATGGCGCAGGCGAGCGACGCCGACTATGTGCGGTTCGACATTTCGAGCGCGCGGACACAGGCGGGAGTGGAGCAGGTGCGGCTGTACGCCGGACGGGTGAACGGCGGCAGCGCCACGACGTTCGCGTTCAGCGCGCTGGCGAATCCGGGGCACCCGACGTGGCTGCGGCTGACGCGCAGCGGGACGACCTGGACGTTTCGCTACTTGTTCGACGGGACGACCTGGACGACGTTCACGACGGCGACGGTGACGCTGAGCCTGACGAGCGTAGGGGTATTCGCGGGGAACGCCGAGGCGAGCGGACGGTATGCGCAGCCGTTCACGGCGGTGGTGGACTACTTCCACGTGGCGGACGCGCCGCTGGCGGATGACCCGGTGGCGCACACGGAGGGGCCCGCGCCGCTGCTGGCGTGCCCGCCGCACAGGCTGAGCGGAACGACGCTAGATGTAACGGGGTTCAGCGACGCGCCGACGACGGCGGTGTTGCGGTACGGGTCGCGCACAGCAGCAGGCGGGACGCTGACGAGCGGCGTGGGGCAGACCCACAGTTTCTCGGTGAGCGGGTTGCAGCGCGCGACGACCTACTGGTACCGGCTGGTGGTGACGGACGATCGCGGACGGACGGCGGCGTGCAGTGGGATGGTGCGGGTGCGACCGGCGGCGGTAGGGAGCACACCCGTGATCGATGTGTGGGGAGGGGATGTGCAGACCTTCGGCGCACGGGGGAACCCGCAGCGCTGGGTGAATGTGCTGGGAGAGGTGAGCGACGCCGACGGGTTCGAGGTGAACATCGCGGCGTTTGGCACGGCGGCATGGCCGCTGCGCTACCGGCTGAACGGAGGAGCGGAGCGGTCGCTAATGCTCGGACCGGGGCATTATGAGAATAATGCGTTGAACTGGCGGCGGGTGTACAATGCCGGGGAGTTCAACATCGAACTGGCGCGGGAGGAATTGCAGGAGGGAGCAAACACGCTGGTCATCACGGCAGTGGATCGGCTGGGGAATACGAGCGAGCAGACGGTCACGCTACAGTATGTTGCCGGGCAGCAGTGGCCGCTGCCGTACACGGCGCGGTGGGAGACGGCGGAGCGGGTGGAGGAAGCAGCACAGGCCGTCGATGGATTGTGGGGATTGGAAGAGGGGGGAGTCCGTCCAGTGCGGACGGGGTACGACCGACTGCTGGCGATCGGGGATGTGACGTGGACGGACTACGAGGTGACCGTGCCGATCACCATCCACGAGATTGATATGTACCGGGGGCAGCGACCGAACAGCGGGGGACCGGGGGTGGGGCTGCTGATGCGCTGGCAGGGGCACTGGGACGCGGCGGGGGATCTGGCGACGCAGCCGCGCTGGGTGTACTATCCGCTGGGAGCGCTGGGATGGTACCGGCTGGAGCGCTACCCGAACGACGCATCGACGCAACGGGTGTTTCACCTGCACCTGGACACGGGGGCGGCGACGGTGTTTGCACGGGATGGGAGCGGGATGCGGTTGGTGATCGGGCGAACGTACCTCTTCAAGATGCGGGTGGAGGGGAGCGCGCGCTACCGGTTGAAGGTATGGGATGCAGAGAGCGCGGAGCCGGCGGAATGGACGGTGGAGGGGGAGGCGCCAGGGAGTGCACAGCCGCTAGCGGCGGGGTCGGTGCTGCTGGTGGCGCATCACGTCGATGCCAGTTTTGGCAACGTTACCATACAACCTGTCGGTGGTTCTGGAGGAGCGACGGCGACGCCGAGTCCCTCAGCAACATCCACTCCGACAACGACACCAAGTGCGACGGCGACGCCGAGTCCTACTGTGACCTCTGGCTCAACGCCGACACCATTTGCAGGTACGGTGCTGCACCGTCTCTGGCTGCCGATCATTATTCAACCGTGAGGCATTCGTATGTTGCAAAACAAACAGCCGGTCAAATGGGGAACGACCCTGGACTACTTGATGGGCATTCCAGCATTTGCAGCGGTGTTTGAGAAAGTGGACATGCCCCCCTGGACGTATGCGACCGGTTATGATCTGTGTGGCGAAATTGCACTGCTTCGGGGTGTGCTGCGTGCAGCAATAAAGTACAAGGGATTGCTGTTGTTCACCGGGCGTGGTCGACTCAAACCTGAAGTTCTGGCGGTCTTTTTCTTGAGTTTTCTGCCGCGTCGCCGGCGACCGGTGATTGTCTTCTGTGGCGAATCCTGGGAACCCAACACCGGATGGCGTGCTGTCATCGACCGCATTATTGTGCGTTTTGCCGACCGAGCTATCAGTTGCTACGCTCTGCTATCGGATGAAGAACGCCGTCTCTTTCCGCTTATCTGGGGGATTGATCAGGCAAAAGTATGCTTCGTACCCTACTTTTATTCACTGACCGACGAGGACATGCAGGGGTGCGTCGAGCCAGGGACGTACATTTTTGCCGGCGGAAACTCGTTTCGCGACTATGGACCATTAGTTGAAGCTGCGCGCATGATGCCTGAGCAACATTTCGTCTTTGCAACGCGCAAACTGGAGGGGCATCCCAATCTTCCCCCGAATGTGCAGGCGGGGCAGGTTCCCACCGATGAGTATGTGCGACTCCTGCGTGGCGCTAAGGTGGTGGTGGCGCCACTCCGCATGGGAACATACCGCGCTTCCGGTCAACAGACATACCTGAATGCAATGGTGCTCAAGAAACCGGTGATCGTTAGTGATGCGCTGGGTGTACGCAGCTACATTCGTCATGGCGAAAATGGCCTGGTGGTGCGTGGCACGCCTGAAAGCTACGTCGAAGCGCTACGCTGGACACTCGATCCTAGGAACGCATCAGACGTTGATCGTATGATCGAGAGTGCGTATCAGGATATTGTACAACGATTCAATCCCGAGCACCATGCGTGTACCCTGATCTCGATAATGCACACACTATTCGAAGGTTCAACTCCAGATCGTCAGGTAGAGTGTCGTTCAGATGAGGTGCGCTATGACCCACGCGGTTACTCCCCAATCTCAGAATAAGCAGGCAGCAGGAGTCCATTCCTGTCCGATCTGCGAAGGTTCCGGAATCCATCTCTTCATGGAGGTGTCACAGGCGCCGATTTACTGTAATGTACTCTGGGAAACGCGTGATGCTGCATACAATGCCCAGCGTGGCGATATTGTGCTCGGGTATTGTTCGAAGTGCAGCCATATCTATAACTATGCATTCGATCCTTCCGTGATGAACTATTCGCAGGAATACGAAAACTCACTCCATTTTTCTGATCGTTTCCAGCGTTATGCTTCTGATCTAGCAGAACGATTGATCGAACGCTATGATATTCGGCACAAGGACATTATCGAAATTGGTTGTGGTAAAGGCGATTTCCTGCGTCAGATCTGTCATTCTGGCAACAATCGCGGTCTTGGGTTTGACAAAAGTTTTGTTCCCGATCCGACACACGATGCACCTGACTCAGAAGTGCGATTCGTTGTTGATTTCTTCAGTGAACTGTATGCCCACGAACCTGCCGATCTAATCGTGTGCCGTCATGTACTTGAGCACATCGAGAATCCTCGTGCCTTTATTGCAGACTTGCGCAGAGTGATCGGTAATCACCGACAGCCAACGGTTTATTTCGAAGTGCCGAACGCACTCTGGACACTGCGCGATCTGGGTATCTGGGACATTATCTACGAGCACTGTTCGTACTTTACTCCGGCATCGCTCGTCTATCTCTTCGAAGCATCGGGATTCGAAACGCTTGATGTACGTGAGGAGTTTGGCGGGCAGTTTCTGGCAATCGAAGCGCGGCCGGTTCGGAGTCGTTCAACGTCGTCGGCATCGACACGGCTCGATTTTGCGCGTATGATGCAAGATGTTACAGCGTTTGGCGATAATTACCGCGCAAAAGTGACTCATTGGCGCGCACGACTTGCCGATCTGGCGCAACAGGGCAAATGCACAGTCGTCTGGGGCGCCGGTTCAAAAGGGGTCACCTTTCTCAACATCTTCCGCGACCAGAGCTCGATTGACTATGTGGTCGATATTAACCCCCGCAAACAAGGGAAATATGTCGCGGGAAGCGGACAGAAAGTGGTCGATCCGTCATTTCTGCGCTCATGCCGACCCGATGTCGTGCTTGTTATGAATGTCCTTTATGTCGAAGAAATCCGGCAGATGCTCGCTGCACTCGGCGTATCCGCCTCTATCGAGAGTGTATAGCAGAAAACCTGCCGGCATTTCGTTACTCAGTCCGTTCTTTTCCCGCAACAACAATCTGCCCGGTCCGGTTGACCGGATCGGCGATCACATAACCATACTCGAAATCGCGTCGCCAGGTTCCATCTTCCTGCCGGTAGCGCGCTCCTTTTGGTATTCCCAGAGAAGTATCGAGCAGAGGATCATGTGGAAAGATCGCGTAGTCCCCTCGTTCGGCATAGCGAAAGAAAGCATGGCGACCATCGGCGATCAGGAGGTATGATGCCAGCGCAAACGGCAGCAGCGACCGGTCCTGCGCCTGAACAACTGCCAGATATCCCTTCTCCTGGAGGAGCGCTGCTTCGGCCTGTGCCAGTCCGCGTTCCCAGGCATCGGGTGATACACGGTTATTCCAGCCGGTAGCAAATGCCTCGACCATAACACCGTCTAGGTAGGGCAGATACGCATCCCATCCGCGACTGGGGGTAGAGTCGGCGATCAGATTTGCCCAGATGGGCCATCGGGGGCGCAACGCCGCCGAGATCTCGGTCAGCAACGTAACCCACGCTGCCCGGTATGCCTCATCAGAGTCAAATTCGCGTACCCCACCATCACTGTTATTCACCTGTCGGCGCAGTTTCCACAGCGTAAGCGCGACATTATCCAGAAAGATACCATCGTATCCAAGCGCAGGTTCCTCGTCGTCCCCTTCGAGCGTCTGGCGGAGTCGCGCAATCAGAAACGCGCGCCACCCGGAGCTTGCCGGGTTCATGTGGTAGAAGTATCCGGAGTGTCCGGGCCATTTGGTATAGAGGCGCTCCCCGTTGCTGTTGTGGAGGAACCAGTCATCGTTTGGGTGGATGAGCGTGCAGAATTCGCCAACACGGAATGCAGCCTGATTGCGCCATGGACGGTGATCGGGATTGCACGGATCGCCGGCGCGCACGGCGTCAACCGGTCCGCTCACCTCAGCAGCTAGCATATACTGGAGAATGATGCCAGAGTACCCCGCAGCACGCACTGCATCGCGGAACGGCTCATCGGTGCGCGTCAGGATGATGAGATCAGCACGACTCGCCAACGCTTCGGCCGTCGTGCCGTCGAGCGGTGGTTTGTAGAAATAAGCTTCCTGCACGCGCACCGGCGCTGCCGGCGCTGAAGCGGCAGGTGCAGCGCATGAGGTCATGCATAGCGCGATCAGGAAGAGAAGCGCACGAAGGCGCCATTGCACACACTGCTGCTTGGAGTATCTTTGCATAGATGTACATGATACGCCATCCCCGGAAATACTGACAGCCATGAATGTGCGTGGTTATGCTCACATTCTCGCGGTCGCTGTCCCATCGTGTGTCGTACCCCTCTAGGTGCAGTCATCCCAGGCAGGTAGGGACAATGTACTATTGTACAGAGTCAAAAAAAGGTATATGCTGGCAACGGATTTCCGCGGTGTTGATACGCTGCGCTTTTTATTACAGGCAATGCCATGAAGAACAATGAACTGCCTGGCGTCTGGCGTCGTCTGCCTGCCCTGGTATGCGCTCTGATCATCATCTGCAGCGCTCCTGAAGTTCCGTCAGCATCTGGAACGGCGTCAGAGCTCGCCGGCGCTCCCGGCGCTCCTCCCGCTGCCTGCACTCCACCCGTCGCGCCGGTGACCCTGGTCAACCCAACAGTGATCACCAGTTGTACGCAGGCGGCGCTCCAGGCAGCGCTTGCGACAGGCGGTCATATCACCTTCGATTGCGGTCCGAACCCGGTTACGATTCCGATCACATCGCCGCTGGTCACCTCGGCAACCCGTGATATTGTGCTGGACGGTAAAGGATTAATCACCCTCGATGGCGGCGGTGTCACTCGCATCATTGAAAAGCCGTTCACCCCTGGCTCCCACATCGACAAGACCTCCGGCAATGATCTGGTTCTCCAGAACATACGCCTGATCAATGGGCGCGCGCCGGCAAAAACGAAGAACCAGGACGACAAAGCGCGCGGCGGCGCAATCTGGGCAACGAGTCCGGGAACACGTCTGCACATCATCAATTCGGTGTTCGAGAACAATCGTACAACCAGCATCACCGACGAAGACAATCAGGGTGGCGCGATCTATGCCGGCAATATCTATGAGACCGTGATCGTCGGCTCGGTTTTTATCAACAACGAAGCAGGCAATGGCGGCGCGTTCGGGGGTATTGCCACCGGCTTACAGGTCTACAACTCGCGCTTCAGCAACAACCGCGCCGCCGACACAACCTCTGGCGGCATCGTGCGCGGGCATGGCGGCGCGATCCACCTCGATGGCGTCAGTAACAGTTTTAACCCGATCACCAGCAATACTGTCGATGTCTGCGGCAGCGTTTTCGACGGGAATACCGCGCGACGCGGCGGCGGTGCGATCAAGGTGACGATCTCCGATAACCTCAACACAAAAGCCACCTATGCACGTTCGACATTCAGCAACAATCGGGTGTTCGACTCCCCGCCTGCCGAAGGACACGGCGGGGCCATCTACCATATCGAGGACGATCATGCCGGCGGCTCGAACGAGGATAACATCGAGATTCGCGCGTCGACCTTCAACGGCAACTATGCCCCACGCCAGGGAGGCGGCGCCTGGATACTGGTCAACGGTCGCGGACGAATTGTGAACTCGACCTTTTTCGATAACCGTGCAGCAACAGCTGGAACCAACGTCATTGGTCAGGGAGGCGGGTTGATTATCAGCCAGGGCACGATCGATATTGTCCACTCGACATTTGCCCGCAACTTTGCTACCTTCCAGGGTGGTGCGATCTTTGCCGGCTCCGCGCCGTCTGTGACCCTGACCAGTTCGATCTTCTACGACAACCGGCTCGATCCCACCCATACGAATCCGGTCACCACCGAGTTTCAGGGGTACCACACCAACCGTTCCCTCCTCAACGGCGGCGGGAATATTCAGTTCCCGCGCACCAAAGCGCCCGATTTCAGCAACGATATCAACAACCTGATCACTTCACCCGCCTCAGCGATCCTTTTCGAAGACCCGCAACTCGCACCACTGGCGGATAATGGCGGTCCCACGCCAACCATGGCGATCAGCGCATCGAGCCCGGCGTTCAACCGCGCCGCAGCAGCGTCGTGCCCGGCGACCGATCAGCGCGGCATCACCCGGCCGCAGGGGAGCGCATGTGACATTGGGGCATATGAACTGGTTCTGTCACTGTCAATTCTGCCACCGTTCGTTGGTGTCGGTGAGACAGGAACGCTCCTGATTGTCTATGGTGGTGAGTTCAACGCAAGTAGCAAGATCGTCATCGGCGGGGTCGAACGTCCAACAACATTCGTGAGTGCCACGGAACTGCGCACCGTACTGACTCCCGGCGATGTGGCGAGCGCCGGCAACCTGGAAGTGCGGGTCAGCAATTCGGCGCTACCGCCGGTGACCTTGCGCGTACTCGAACAGGTATACCGCGTCTATCTTCCGGCAATTCGCAGATAACTCATCTTCCTGGCTCGTCTGGTGCGATGCATCTTCCATACGTAATACCGGTTTCACGTGAACATACTGCGTGCGGCGTTGCATCAAAGCGCACCAGGACGCCGTGCGCGACAATGTCCAGTCTAAGAGCCTATCCGAATAACGCAGGATACCGAAAAACCGCATCCTGAGTAGCGCGTACCGAAGGGGCGGCTTTTCGGATAGGCGCTAAAATGGCATTCCTGTTCACGCCTGGGGTTTGGGGAAGCTCCCCAAGATCACGAATTGGCAGCGGTATAGCTGTCGTGAGCGCCATGAGACGTTGCCTCGCCGACGCAAAAACACCATGTTCACGATACGTCCGAACATGTGCATCCGCACGTCCATGCGAAGTGTCGATGTGGTATCATACCCGAGTGCGTGTTCAGATGTGGGGTTGTGCATCCGTTCGGAATTGCGTTGGAAAGAGAGAGGATAAATGAATAGCGAAACCCTCAACCCTTCGCCTGCTCCTCCGGCGCAGCCGGCGTCTCAGAAGAGCAGGACGTGGATCATTGTTATATCAATCATCACAGGCATCGTCCTGGCGTGTGCGCTGTTGCCGCTTGGCGCCATGGCGTTGCTTCTGGTAGCTGGCGGCAGCGGCAGTGCGACGGCAACGGTTCCCGGCAGCCGATGGCAGGAAGAGGTGATCTCCGGTCGTGGAAACGATCGGATTGTGGTCATAACGGTCAGCGGTGTGATCGGCGCCGGTGCAGGGGATGGTCTGTTCAGCGCAGGGTTGAGCCACGAACAGCTACTGTCGCAGATCCGCACTGCCGCCAACGACTCACGGGTGAAAGCGGTCGTGCTGCGCATTGACAGCCCTGGCGGCAGTGTCGTGGCCAGCAACGAGTTGTATGTCGAACTCAAAAAACTGCGTGAGAAGAATAAGCCTCTGGTCATCTCAATGGGGTCAATCGCGGCCAGCGGCGGGTACTACATCGCCATGGCTGGTGAACGGATCTACGCCAATCCTGATACGCTGACCGGCAGCCTCGGCGTGATTGTATCCCTCCTGAATTACGATGAGGCCTTCGAGCGGCTCGGTCTGCGTGAATATGTGTACAAAAGCGGCGACTTCAAGGATATCGGCTCGCCACTGCGACCTCCCAAACCGGAAGAGGATGCCATCTGGACTGCGCTTGTCCAGGAAGCATACGACGGATTTGTCGATGTGATCGTCGACGGACGCGGGATGGAACGCGCCGAGGTGGTGCGTCTGGCTGATGGACGCATTTACACTGGTCGTCAGGCGAAGGCGCTCGGGTTGATCGATGAACTGGGTAATCTCGAGGATGCCATTGAAGGCGCCAAGGAACTGGCAGGGTTGAGCGATGCGCTGATTGTACGGTATCGTTCATTCAACACGTTCCGTGAATTGCTCCAGGCGAATCTAGAGCAAAATCTGCAACCTGCCGATCCACTGGGATTGCGCTCTCTGGTGCAACCCCACGCGCCACGGCTGGAGTATCGTTTCGTTCCCTGATACTACAGAGGATTGCCTATGGCTCATGTTTTGGTCACCGGCGGGGCGGGATTTGTTGGCTCGCACCTGGTTGAAGCGCTGCTGCGCCGCGGCGACCGGGTGCGGGTCTTCGATAATTTTTCCACCGGACGCCACGAAAACCTGGCGCAGGTTCGTGATGATGTGGAGATCATCGCTGGTGATCTGCGTGATGAAGATGCCGTCCGCCGTGCTGTTACCGGCGTTGAGATTGTCTTTCATCAGGCGGCGCTGGCATCGGTGCAGCGTTCGGTTGATGATCCAATTACCACAAATGAGGTGAATGTCACCGGTACATTACACGTCCTGACGGCGGCGCGCGATGCGCATGTGCGTCGGGTCGTTTTCGCCTCATCGTCGTCAGTCTATGGCGATACGCCAACGCTGCCGAAGATCGAAACTCAGGCGCCGCAGCCGCTCTCACCCTACGCAGTCTCAAAACTGGCGGGCGAGCAGTACTGTATGGCATTCAGTGTCGTCTATGGTCTTCCCGCAATTGCGCTACGCTACTTTAATGTGTTCGGTCCGCGGCAGGACCCGCACTCTGAATATGCTGCGGTCATTCCACGCTTCATCGATCGGATGGTGCGCGGCATACCGCCGATCATCTATGGTGATGGTCTGCAATCGCGCGATTTTACCTACATCGAGAATGTGGTGGATGCCAATCTGGCAGCGGCAGATGCGCCTGCCGACTGTTCGGCGGTGTTCAATGTTGGTGCGGGTGAGCGCACCTCGCTGCTCGAACTGGTGGAGCAGATCAACCGGTTGCTGGGCAGCGCTCTTGCACCAGATCACCAGCTGCCGCGCGCCGGCGATGTGCGGCATTCGCAGGCCGGCATCGACGCAATTCGTGAGACGTTGGGGTACATTCCGCGTGTCTCGCTTGCCGAAGGTCTGGGGCGTACTGTTGCCTGGTTCCGTCACAAGGAAACGCATCTATGAATAATGCACTATCGTCCAGAGAACGGTTGCTGCAACGCATTGCCGATCGTTCTGCGCGCGTCGGCATTGTTGGGATCGGGTATGTGGGGTTGCCGCTAGCTGCCGTATTTGGCGCCGCCGGGTTGCGCGTGACCGGCGTTGATGCCAGTGCTGAACGGGTCGCTGCTATCAACGCCGGGCGCAGTTATATCGACGATGTGCCGACTGATGTGGTGGCGCACCTTCGCGCTCAGGATTTGCTCGATGCCACAACCGATTTCGATGTTCTCGCAGAACTCGATGCCATTAGCATCTGTGTGCCGACCCCGCTGCGCAAAACCCGCGATCCCGATATTTCTGCAATTGTGGCAGTGACCGAACAGATCGCACAGCGTCTCCGTCCTGGACAATTGATCGTTCTGGAAAGCACCACCTACCCCGGCACCACCCGCGAAGTCATTCTGCCGAGGCTGGAGTCGAGCGGTCTGAAGGTCGGCATTGACTATTTTCTGGCATTTTCGCCTGAACGGGTCGATCCCGGTCGCACCGACTGGACGACGCGCAATACGCCGAAGGTCATGGGTGGTGTGACGCCAGCCTGTCTCGAGACGGCGCGTGCACTGTACGAAACGGCGATTGAGCGAGTCGTGCCGGTGAGCAGTCCTGAAGTGGCGGAGATGGTCAAACTGCTCGAAAACACGTTCCGCGCCGTCAATATCGGGCTGGTCAATGAGGTGTTGCTCATGTGCGACAAACTCGGTCTGGACGTGTGGGAAGTGATTGATGCAGCGGCAACCAAGCCGTTCGGCTTCATGAAGTTCACCCCTGGACCGGGTCTGGGTGGGCACTGCATTCCGATCGATCCGCTCTACCTTTCGTGGAAACTCAAAACACTCAACTACACGGCGCGATTTATTGACCTGGCGAGCGAAGTGAACACCGATATGCCGCGCTACTGGGTGCAGAAGGTGCAGGACGCATTGAACGATGCCGGCAGAGCGGTCAAGGGCAGTCGCGTGTTGGTGCTAGGAGTTGCCTACAAACGTGATGTCGATGATGTGCGTGAGTCGCCAGCTCTCGACATCATCCATCTTTTGCACGAGAAGGGCGCGCTGGTGACGTATCACGATCCGCTGGTGCCTGAGGTGCAGGTCGAACATCTGTCGCTGCACAGTGAGCCAGACCTCGAGGCGGCGATCGAGGCGGCGGATTGTGTCATTATCGTTACTGATCACTCAGCGTATGACTGGCGCCGCGTGGCGCAACGCGCCTGGCGGATTGTTGACACCCGTGGTGCGCTGCGTCATCTGGGGAACGATCGGTTTTGAGTGCAGCGCGCCAATCCCAGGCGATACTTCAGGTCGTAACTCAGCACAAAATCGAGTTCGTCGGCATCGAAGCAGTAGTACTGCGCCAGCAGACGATCAATCTCATTGATGACGGCGCGCGCGCGCGCCGCGTTGATGTTTGTTTCGCTCGTCTGGATGCGCCTGCCGCGGCGCGCGCGCGTCGTAGCTGCCTCGTGGTAGAGCCCGAACAGTCGCTCCACAGCACTGGCGAATGGCGCGGGATCGGCGGCTTCCAGTGCGAAAACCGGGAACTCCAGCACGTCGCGCGTCACAACGTCCATGCAGTTCGAAAACGCGATCCAGTACCAGTAGAAGACCTGGCTATTGAGCAGCGCAAGCGCGATCGGCGCAATTGCTGGTGCAACCCGTAGCGGTTTGTAGTGCGATGACAGTTTCTCCGGCAGAGCCTTGCGCCAGTAGCGACCTCCAGAGTGGTAGTAGAAGACGATCCCATCCGGCGTTGTGTAGTCGCG
Source organism: Roseiflexus sp. (assembly GCA_041641515.1). Lineage (GTDB taxonomy): Bacteria > Chloroflexota > Chloroflexia > Chloroflexales > Roseiflexaceae > Roseiflexus. The sequence goes on along the minus strand of JBEPYG010000090.1, from coordinate 542 downwards.
CATGCGCCGTCTGTGCGACAGCATCCGCTGAAACAACCGGACTTCGAGTGTTGAGCCAAGTTTGGGTAGCAGACCGTCAATCGTGCATGGCTCAGGCAGGTAGGTGTAGCTGAGGGTATCGAAAAGGTACGTGCGCTCACAGGAACGGAACCGCCGATAGCCGCTGGTAAAGCGTTCAGGGATCGTATGGTCGTTGTGTAGGAGGGTAATCGTCAGGTTCATGTCAACGTCTGGGAAGAGTTTTCCCGGTCGCACGGCGTAATGGCTGTGCCACTGGCGCAGTGGCGCGTAGAGTTGCTGCAACGGCGCCATATTCGCGGTAGCGACTGAGGCAACTGGGACGATGACACCCAGCCATCCACGATGGCGGAGCAACTCTAGCGCACGCTCAATGACAAGCGCGTACAGATTGCCCGTCGGTGCTGTTTGATACTTTCGCAAGGTCGGATGGTCCTTCAACCTACCACGCACAACATACGGCGGGTTACCAATGACAACGTCGAACCCTCCCGCGTCTCTGATCGCCGGACAAGTCGCGTACC
>JBEPYG010000089.1:0-12998 GCA_041641515.1 Roseiflexus sp. | reverse complement strand
ACGCCGCGTCGCCATGCGCCGGACACGGTTCGCCAGCGATGACGCGCGCCGCACGGCAGCATGCATGTGCACCTGTGCTGCAATCGTCAGACAACCGCGGCGGCGAGGGAGCGCCCCGTCGGGGCATGACAGCGGCGGCGATAGGTCTGCGTTGGTAACGACGTGCTTCATCAGGACGGGGGAGCGTCCCGTCGGGGCGCGGCGGCGCCGTGCCCCAATCGGGCAACCGCTGACCAGGGTTTCTGGGGTGTTGCATGTATCCGAGGGGAAGATACCAGCGCCGCCATGAGAAGACGTTATCGACTGGGCGCTCATCCGTGGATCGGCAGGAACTGTTTACGATTCCGATATCAAGAAGCTGCGGAAAATCGTTCGCACGTGCAACGAGACGATGCCCCGCCAGCGCAACAATACCATTTGACGATAAGTCTGAACACGTGCGATCGGCAAAGTATTTGACAGATGACACATGTATCGTGTATCCTATAAATACGACAATTACGCAATACGAACGCACTAAATAGCGTTCGATGTTAAGGGATTATCAAGCGTGGCATCTGATCGCAACATACGAAATACGGGCAGCTATCGTAACTGGTGTGCGCAATGCATACCGGTTAACGTCAGACTGGTTCGTACTTCGGTTGTCAGGCGATGTGTCACGCGCGTCGATCGGGTGGTGCTCGCTGCGAGCGCCGCCGATGTCATACGCGCTCGAGCGTAGGGTCGTCCCCCTTCGCCAGAGCGCAACAAGTCGGAGCAGGCTTTGCAGCTTCTGGAAAGGGGGAAAGGCTTGGGGCAACGAGTTCTCGTTCTCAACGCAAGCTACGAGCCGCTACAGTTCATCTCTGTGCGCCGCGCAATAGTTCTCCTGTTGCAAGATAAGGCTGAGCTGGTCGAAGCAGCTGAGCAGCGTCTTCGTGCACGCGGCATCTCCCTCGAAGTTCCGCTGGTCATCCGGCTGGTGCGGTATATCCGCATCCCACGTCGCATGCGTCTCCCCTGTTCACGCCGCAGCATCCTGATGCGCGATCGTGAGACATGCCAGTATTGCGGTGCACAGCCTGGTCGTGCTCATCTCACCGTCGATCACGTCGTGCCGCGGTCGCGCGGCGGTGAGACGACGTGGGAGAATGTGGTGACCGCCTGCCGCGATTGCAATCACCGCAAGGGCGGGCGAACGCCGGAAGAGGCTGGCATGACGTTGCTGACCATCCCCCGTCAGCCGCAGTATGTGGCGTTCGCACTGCTTGGCGAACTCGAACGTCACGATGTGTGGCGTAAATACGCATATATTTGAGAATACCTCACACAGCAGCGACATTGCCGAACCCATCTCTGCTGTTCGGCATCACATAGAATAAATAATAGAAGAGACGTTGCATTGCAACGTCTCTTCGTGTGTTATTGCCGATATGTCGCTCTTTTACCGACCGATGCGGCGGTTATCGAACGCCTGGATGGTGATGACGCTTGGGCGGGCCAATCCCTGGCGGTCGGGCCAGGTGCTGATCGGCTTGTCAAACGTGCCCCCCTCACCTGGATGCTGGATTGCCAGGAACAAGGTCCGGTTATCCGGGGTGAACTCAGGACCGCACACCTCACTGCCGGCTACCGATGAGAAGAATTGCTGCACACGGCCGCGTTCTGAGCCTGCGACCGGGATCGCAAACAACCCGTCGTTCAACTTAATTGCATTGGCGGCGCCATCGGTAGCAACCCAGGCATTGCCTGCTAGGTCGAAGACAATGTTGTCGGGTGCACCGATTGGGCTGACCTTGCTCTTGTCGTACCCGGCGAAGAACGTCGACTCGTCGGTCGGTAGACCTGCCAGGATGAAGATGTTCCAGGTGAAGCGGGTCGCCGCGTGGTTGTTGCCGTCCTCGGTTAGTTCGATAATGTGACCGGCGCGGTTGTTGGCGCGCGGGTTAGCAGCATCAACCGGCGGACCGTTGCCGACGCCACGCTGGCTATTGTTGGTGAGGATGACATAGACCTTCTTGTTGACCGGGTTGGTCTCAATGTCTTCGGGCCGGTCCATCCTTGTTGCACCGAGCGCATCGGCTGCGTTGCGGGTCTTGATCAGTACGTCACCCTGCGACATGAAGCCGTTGCCCTCGTTCAACGGACCGAAGCCATGCTTGAGCGGCAGCCACTCACCGGTGCCGTCTGCATTGAAGCGCGCGACATACAGGGTGCCATCGTCGAGCAGGTTGAAATTGGCGGCGCGGTTGCGCGGGTTGTAGCGCCCGTTCGAGACAAACTTGTAGACATACTCACCGCGTGCATCGTCGCCGGAATATGCCACTACCTGTCCGGTTGGAGCGATCACAATAGTCGCTGCTTCGTGGCGGAAGCGCCCTAGCGCTGTACGCTTTACCGGAACGGAATTTGGATTGTAGGGGTCGAATTCAACAATCCATCCGAAGCGGAAAGACTCATTCGGCTCCTTGCCGACATCGAAGCGATCGTGGAAGTTTTCCCACTTGCGCTCGGATGCGCCGCTCGGGATACCGTAGCGCGCGTGGATCGCCTTGCGATAGTCACCGTTCGGCATACTCTTCAGGTTGGCGAAATACTGGTGGAAGTTTTCCTCGGCGGTCAACACCGTACCCCACGGGGTCTTGCCGCCAGCACAGTTATTCAGCGTACCGAGGACGTTGCGTCCGGTTGGGTCAGCGCTGGTTTTCATCCACTCGTGATCGGCAGCCGGTCCGCTGACGGTCATCGGCGTATAACCGGTCAGTCGGCGATTGTACGGCGAATTGCGCACCACATTCCAGCGACCATCGCGCCCGCGGGCGATCTCGACAACTGACACGCCGTGAGCAGCGAGTTCGACATCGACCTGGGTCTTGGTGGGGTTCGGATTGTCGGCATCATAGCCGGGGAACATCAATTCAGGATTGGTGTACTCGTGGTTCACCGCCAGCAAACCGCGCGTTGAGTTGTTTGAGGTATACGACGGCAGTGGGAAGTACCCAACATAGTCACAGTTGTAGCCGAACTGCTTTTCCTGCTTCTCCTTTGTCTGCGTCCAGACGTCAAACTCTGGGGCATCGGCGAAGATCGGCTCGCCCCAGCGAATGAGGGTAGCTGCATAGTACCCATCGGGAACAATCACATCGTCGTAATCCGGCGATGTGGGAGAAACCGTCCTGAATGCTGGAGGCAGCGGCGCCGGGCGCGTCTGCGCCTCGGCAACATCGACATTCATAGCGGTTGCCGCAACGACCAGACCTGATGTCACGGCAGCCGCCTTCAGGAAGTCACGGCGACTCAGACGTTCTTCGAGGATGCTTTCGAAGTCTTGACCTTTTCCGTCAACCGATCGGACGATTAGTTTGTCCTGCTCGTCTCGTCCACCCATGAGTGACTTCTCCCTTTCTAGGATCTGTCGTTAGACACGCACTCCAGGAACAACGGTCACGCAAAGCGTTTATTGAGGATGTGTCTATAAATTGCACAGTTCCTGGAGCACTTCGATTCTAGGGCTTCAGACGCGCACATGGATCGAATCGGGCGTAAAATTTCGGTAAGGGTATTGTTATGCCCGTTAACAAAAGTGGATATATCTCTTAACACGTGTTGGTCGTCGGGCGCTTTTTTGCTTCCTTCTCTCCTGCCGTCTGTCCATCTGCTTGACACGTATGCTCTCCCTGTCGATAATGCCTGCCAGCTGAATTCTGAACGGGATGGATTCATTCCGTCGTTTGTTGTTTAGTGTAAAGAACCGAAGGTGAGAGGTGCTGACAGGCGCCGAAAGGTAAGCGACGGTGACTCCGGCAACCGATGGATCGACCTCCAGCATCGATGACGTGAGAAAGGATCGCACGGCAGTCGGTTCTGTTCTGGCATTGCGTCCCGGCGTTGTCCTCGATGTGGCAGTCATTCTCGCAGTTGCGATCGCGTCGGTGCTGATTCTGGTTCGCCCGATTGAGACACAGCGCCGGGTGGTCTTTGGCGCCAGCGATCGCGGTGTCGTTACAGGGTTTCACGAGGCAGAGTTCAGCTTCTCAGAGGCGCGTCCATTTCGTTGGACGCGGGCAGAATCGATCATTCAACTGCCCGCGCAGGGGTTGTCTGACCACATACTGACACTCCATCTCTCCGCACCTTCTGGCATTGCATCGGCGACATCGCATCCGGTCACTGTCGAACTGAACGCCACGCCTCTAACGACACTTTCTGTTACTCCGGCGCCGCGCATGTATCGTTTGCTGGCGCCGCATTCGCTGATAGCACCGTCGGGAAATGCGGTTGCATTGCGTACAACGACAATCCAGGTTCCTGGGGATCGTCGTGACCTCGGTGTTGTAGCGTTTGCCGCCACGTTTGCAGCTAGTGATGCGCCTTTCTGGCTGACGCCTGCACAGGTGGCAGCCGTAACCGGTGTCGCTTTGCTGATCCTGGTTGCACTGCGGATGATCGGTATCGGTGTGCTACGCTGGATCATCGTCGTGTTGTTTGCCCTGATCAGTCTGAGCATGCGCCATTCCGATCTCCGCTTTGCGCAACGGTGGGAAGCGTTGTTACTAACACTCGGATTGGCAGCAGTGTTCGCTTCTTTCATCCTGATCATCGTCTGGCGAAACAAGCGGAGTTCTATTCAGGATAATCAGTCCGAAGACTCGATAACCGACAAGCGGCGTGCTCCAGATCGTCCCTTTTTTTTGCTTATCACCGGCATCGTCACGCTGAGCACAGTTCTGCTCTTTGCGCCGTTTATGCCGGACCCCGTGCACATTGTTCCCGGTCCTCTCGGGGATAACCTGGAGTATGTTTGGAAGTTGCAGTGGTTTGCCGATGCACTTGTCGAACGGCGTTCACCGGTGTTTGTGCCGCATCTGTTCTACCCGGAGGGATACGAACTAGCATACTCTGAGCTGACGCCTGCGCATACCTTGCTGGGGTTGCCATTGACGTGGCTTGTCGGAGCGACGCTTACGTACAATCTGCTGCTGATCATCTCCACTGTCCTGACGGCGCTCTTCACCGTACTGCTAGCGCATCGCTTGGGGGCAGGACGCCTCGGCGCATTCGTTGCAAGTATCGGTGTTGGGTTCTGTCTCTGGCGGTATCAGCATGTGCTCGCACACATGCCCCTATTTGGAACACAGTGGATCATTCTTGCGCTCTATGGACTGGAAGGGTTCATCCGTGGACGGCGCGCCATCGATGCGCTGCTCGTCGGCTTGGGAGTATCGCTGGCGGCGTGGTCATCCTGGTACTATGGACCGACATTGTGGATGGTGCTGGTGCTGTGGTTGCTTATGCGGCTGCCCTGGAGGGAGATACGCGCATTTCTGGCTGTGTGGCCCGTAGCACTGGTCGCGCCGCTTGTCACACTGGCGCTTCTTGCCCCCTATGCTCAACCAACCTTGCAGACGCTGCGAGGCGGTGATGTACGCCACGACTATGCCTCGCTCCTACTGCTTTCGGCGCATCCCCTCGATTATGTGGCGCCGAGTCGTTACCATGCCCTTTGGGGTGGATGGGCAGCACAGGTTGCGCCTGAGACTGTAGGTGAACGACTCGTCGCGCCTGGGTTTGCGCTGCTGGTGTTGGCAGGCGTCGGAATGTGGCGCTGGCGACGGAGCAAGGTCGCATGGTCGCTGCTGGGTGTCGCGATGGTGTGCTTTGTGCTGAGCCTGGGACCCGAATTACGCATCGGTGAACAGACAATCCCGCTCCCGGCATTACTGGCGTATGAACACGTGCCGGTTCTGCGCAGCATTCGCGCCTGGTCGCGCATGGCGTTCTATGCGCAGATATGCATTGCGCTCCTGGCGGCGCTCAGTCTGACCGGTTTTCCGCAGTGGCGTCGTGTGTGGCAGATCGCAGGGGTGATTGTGATCGGCGGCGTCTTGCTCGAGTCTGCCCACGCTGCGCCCTCGGTCTGGAGAACGTCAACCGAACCGCGACCGGTTGATTCCTGGCTGGCAACTCAACCCGGATCGGGCGCAACGCTTCAGGTTCCTGATCTGTTTTCCGGTTCCGTTGAGTACTATACCTTGTTTTCCAGGCGTCCGAGCTTGACCGGCTATGGGACGTTCGTGCCGGAAAACGCGCTTGCCGATATCTCGCCGCTGCGCTTCTTTCCATCGCAACGCATGCTGACGACTGTTCGACGGTTGGGCGGCGAATACATCCTGGTGCGGCGCGACCTGATGGATCGCGAGCTGCCCGGTTGGCGCGAGCGTGCGATGCGCTACCCGGAACTTGTGCAGGTGTATGAAGATGAAGCAATGGTGGTCTATCGGTTGTTGCCGTTGGGCGCCGTGCCATGAGAAATGAGGTGCATATGCGCAACAATTCTCCTGAAGAACCTCCCCCCATCTTTCTGGCGTCGGCAGGCGACGAACCGCTGGCAGCGCAAATCGAGCGCGCCCTTCGGGAACGTCGTCTGGCGGTCGTGGATGTGCCGCTGCTGACCGATGTGGCGCAGGGTGACCCATATCTGGCGGAGCATCTCGCAGCGCTTCATGCTGGCTGGGAAATCCTGCCGCAACCATCACGCGGATTACTCGACCGCCTGCGTCGTCGTATCGCCTGGTGGCTGCTTGAGCCAGAAATCCGCCAGATCAATGCAGTCCACGCCACGCTTACTCGCCTGATCGACAGCCTGGTAGTCCTGGCGGATCGTGAACGCGCCGCGCGGCGGCGGATCGAAGAACACCTGTCGTCGTGATGACAGGCGATTGCAGGGGAAAGGCGGGGCGCAGCGTACTGCGCCCCGGCGAGCAACGACTAACCGTCGCGATCGCCCTCGTCGTATGCCTTGATATACAGATCGATAATTTCCTGTCTGGTTGGCTTACGCGGATTATTGGCGGGGCTGCCGCTGTCAATTGCGGCATCAGCCATCGATGGCGCCAGTTCGATCAGACGTTCGCGTTCGACCCCCAGTTGCTGCAGTGATGGAATCCTGATGTCACGAACCAGGCGGCGAATAGCGTACACTGCGCGATCCGCCGCTTCCATGACCGACAACCCCTGGATCGGTTCGCCCATTGCCTCGGCAACCTGTGCATAGCGTACCGGATCGCCAATCAGACTGAACTCGGTGACGACTGCAAGCAGTGCCGCGTTGGAGACGCCGTGTGCGATATGGAAGTGTGCACCGATGGGTCGCGACATCCCGTGAACCAGCGCGACTGACGAGTTGCTGAACGCCACGCCCGCCTGAAATGCGCCGAGCATCATCTGCTCGCGCGCCTCGATGTTGTTGCCGTTTGACCATGCCTGGCGGATGTTCTGCGAAATCAGGCGGATCGCCGACAGACAGAAGATGTCGGTCATTGGTTGACGTTTCACTGAGACATACGCTTCAATCGCATGCACCAGCGCATCGACGCCGGTAGCTGCCGTGACGCTTTGGGGTGATGAGACGGTCAGCATCGGGTCAACGATCGCGACGGTCGGCATCAGATAGGGGCTGCCGATCAACATCTTGACATCGGTCTTCTGGTCGGTAATGACGGTATAGACGGTGGCCTCACTGCCGGTGCCGGCTGTGGTGGGGATGGCGACGACCGGTACACCCGGCGCGGCAATTTTCCCGATCCCCTTGTACTGCTCGATCGATCCAGAGTTCGTTACCAGCACGGCAATCGCTTTTGCAGTGTCGATCGGGCTGCCGCCGCCAACGGCTACGACGAAGTCGCAATTGCTCTCTTTGTACGCCTGCAACCCTTCCTGAACATATTCCACTACAGGTTCGGTGTTGACGCCAGCATAGATTGTGCTGGCAATCCCGCTCTCGGCGAGGTACTGCTCGACTTTGCCGACCAGCCCCAGGCTGAGCATGATTTTGTCGGAAACAATCAGCGCTTTCTTCCAACCACGCTTCTGGCAGAGTGTACCTGCCTGCTCAACAGATCCCGAGCCGATCAGAACCTGCGCAGGCATGAGAAACTCTCGCGGCGGCATCATCGCTAGCCTCCTTTCGTGTGGGGTTTCCCGTTCTTCTACCGTCGAATGCTAACCAGTGTAATGGAGATGAAGCAATGCGTCAAATACGTTATTGTGGATCATCTACCCGCGCGTTGGGGCACAGCACGCTATGCTCCTGGGGGAAACGTTCGCCTGATGCGCGCGTCATCGTATATCTGTCAGATCGACCAGTCGTTCACAGATCCGATCGGCAGCATGCATCCACGTCCAGCGTGCTGCCGCTTCCTGCGCCGCGCGCGCGCCGACTTGGCGCGCTTCGTCGGGATGGTCATAAACGTGGCGCATGAGGGCGGTCAGGTGGTCGATGTCGGGTTCTGCCCAGCGCCATCCTAGGTAGTAGGGGCATTTGGCGTCGGCGGCAACCAGCCGTCGTACCCGCAGTGGGTAACCAATGCCGCAGTGGAAGAATTCGGTCTGCCCGCTCCAATCTGTGGCAATGACCGGTAACCCGCACGCCATGGCTTCCAGAATGGGCAATCCCCATCCTTCACCGCGCGTTGGCAGAACGAAACAGTCGGCGCTCCGGTAGAGCGTTGCCAGGCTGTCGCTGCTAAGATGGCGGTTGTAGATCATTGCGACAGGTGGAGCGCCGACAGGGAGCCGTAGCGCAGCGATCTGCTGCGCCACATCAACCTCTGAATCAAAATTGTTGACACGCAGCACCAGAAGCACATCATCGTGTCTGGTGAATGCTGCCGCATACGCGCGTAAGAGCAGGTCCGGCGCTTTGCGCTCACCCCATTCGAAGACTGACAGAAAGGTAAACCGTCCTGCGACTCGACGCGCCGATCCGTCTGGTCGAAAGTGCGTAGGATCGTACCCTAGCGGCATCACCCGGATAGGACGTGTGACTCCGGCGTTGGCAAAGACCGTTGCTCCCCAGTGGCTCGGTGTCCAGACTTCGTCCATCAGGTTGCATGCGGCGACCCACTCGCGCGGTAGACCATCGACTTCCAGCATGGTGTAGCCGATTTTGTAGCCAGGATGATCGACATAGAACAGGTCTGCTTGGTCATAACTGATCTGCGGTGCGTCATCGCGCAATGGGCGCATGGTAGCAGCAAGGAGCGCTGAATGACGGATCGTTCCCTGCATATGCCACGGGGTTGGGCGATACATAAGGTCAACGCCGCGCTTGACCAGTTCAAGCGCCAGCGCCTCGGAGGAGACCGCATATCCGATCGGGATGCCCCAGCGCGACTGCCAGATCACAGCGAGATGGGGGAGATGGTGAGGATCAGGCGGCGGTCGTGCAGGGGTAGTTTCTGAAGTACTGTCAGCCGGTCGAGTCATGGTGCGGTTGGTATATCCGGCGGTATCCATCCCCGTGGATCGGCGGCCCACGCCTCGACTAGTGTGCGCTCGTCTGACGTTAGACGTCCCATACGCTGCGCTGCGTCGAGCACTGCACCTAGGGTCGCCAGTGATACGAGTTCGAGGTTTGCAGCTGCGAATCGCGCAGCAGTCTCAGCCCATCCCCAGGTAAAGATACAGACGCAACGGGTTATAATTGCGCCTTCAGTGCGTAGCGCCTCCGCCGCCTGAAGTGCACTTTCGCCGGTGCTGACAGTATCTTCGAGCAGGGTGACGTGGCATCCCGCGACCGCCGCTCCTTCCACCTGCCGTCCTCGTCCATGCGCCTTCGCCGTACTGCGCACATATGCCATTGGTATACCAAGCATCTCGGCGACCCACGCGGCCCATGGAATACCCCCGGTGGCAGGTCCGGCAACGACGTGGGGATGATCGCAACGGGTAGCAAAACCGCGGGTGACTACACGACGCGCAGCGACATCGCCCAGCAGAATGCGGTTGTCGCAGTAGATCGGCGAGCGCAGACCGGATGCGAAAGTGAACGGATCGTGCGGACGAATCAGCACAGCGCCTGCCTTCAGGAGGGTATCGGCTACCTCGCGCGTGGTGTCGGTGGTCATGGGTCATCCTTTCCTGACCGCATCGTGGGAGTGCTCATTCATATGCGCAGATCTTGCTTTGACACAGTTCCTTTCGCTTACCTGCGCAGCTAGCTCGCGTATCATACCACAGGCGCGGCAGAGGTCATGAGCCGGTGACATCTGCCTGGCGAGTGATGCTCTGTTGCGTCATGCATGCGCCAGTTTTTCAACCTTTAACCAGAGATATCTTCCATCATCCGCGTCCATCGTGATATACTACACGATGTGTGGCTCCGGCGGACAATGTGGTCCTGATTTGATTTGCTCGATGAGGAGGGCAGGAAGTATGACTATGGAGCAGGAAAGCGCGCTGATCAGCGCGCAGCGCCAGTTCGATATTGCAGCCGACGTCCTGCAACTCGAACCTGGTCTCCGCCGCATCCTGCGAGTTCCGCAACGCGAATTGACGGTGACATTCCCGGTCAAGATGGATGACGGTCGGATCGAAACATTCGTCGGGTATCGCGTCCATCACAATATCACCCGCGGTCCGGCGAAGGGGGGCATTCGCTACCATCCCGATGTAACAATCGATGATGTGCGCGCTTTCAGTATGCTGATGACATGGAAGTGCGCAACGGTCAACATTCCCTATGGTGGTGCAAAAGGCGCAGTGGTCGTTGATCCGCGTACTCTGTCGATGGGCGAACTCGAACGGCTGACCCGCCGTTATACCTCTGAAATCAGCATCCTGATCAGCCCAGATCGCGATATCCCCGCTCCCGATATCGGCACGAACTCTCAGATCATGTCCTGGATTATGGACACCTACTCGATGCACAGCGGTCATACGGTTCCCGCTGTCGTGACCGGTAAACCAATCGAGATCGGCGGTTCGTATGGGCGACGCGAAGCGACGGCGCGTGGATTGGCGTATGTGCTGCGCGAGGCTGCCGAAGCGCTGAGTTTCCCGATTGCCGGCGCGCGGATTGTGGTTCAGGGGTTTGGCAATGTGGGCGCGACATGTGCACGTTTGCTGGAAGAAATGGGCGCCACGATCATTGCCGTATCCGATAGCAAAGGTGGCGTGTACCGTCGCAACGGCTTGCCGCTTGCATCAGTCATGATGCACAAACAGCGCACCGGTACGGTCGCCGACTTCCCCGAAGCAGATCATGTGACGAATGCTGAACTGCTTGAACTTCCCTGTGATATTCTGGTGCCGGCAGCTGTTCAGACGCAGATTACGGCACGAAATGCCGATCGCATTCGTGCAAGAATTATCGGGGAGTCCGCGAACGCTCCAACGACGCCAGAGGCGGACGCTATTCTGTACGATCGTGGCATCTTTGTCATTCCCGATATTCTTGCCAGCGCCGGGGGCGTGACCGTCAGTTATTTCGAGTGGGTGCAGGGGTTACAGGAGTTCTTCTGGACGGAGCGTGAAGTCAACGCGCAACTCGAGCGCGTCATGGTCGGCGCGTTCAATCAGGTGCTGCGCATCGCCCACGAACGCCGTGTCCATATGCGAACTGCTGCCTACCTGCTTGCAGTGAGTCGGGTGGCGGAAGCGACTCGCATCCGTGGCATCTACCCGTAAGGTTGTATGGCTGAGCGGCGCAGACGCCTTGGCGATTGGGGCGAAACAATCGCAGCGCGTTACCTGGAGCGTTGCGGCTATGAGATTCTAGCACGAAAATGGCGCTGCGCCGCTGGCGAAATCGATCTTGTGGCACGTCATGAGGGCATGCTGATCTTCGTCGAAGTGCGCACACGGAGTGGCAACGATCCAGGGATGGCTGCCGAGTCGATCACCGGCGCCAAGTGTGTGCGTTTGAGGAAACTCGCGAGCGCCTTCCTCGAAAGCCATGATCTTCCCGCCGAGACCCCCTGGCGGATCGATGTCGTGGCAATTGCCGCTGGTTCGCAGCAACAGGTTGTATCGATCGATCTGATCCCGTATGCAGTCGAAGCGGTGTAGGAGAGGAGCAGCGTCTATCGCCTGGACGTGCAGCTGCAGGCGCCTCTCAGGCGTGTACGCCGGGGTTTCTCTCTCGATGGCACGTGAACAGAGCCGATAGGCGATGGCCGACAATGCGATAGTTGTCATCGACTCTGCCATAATCCGTCTGGCGTGTGAACATCATCACCAGGCGCGCGGTCGGCTCGCCTGCACGCAAACCGGAGGCCCGCGCGCTCAAACCGGTGTCTCCGATACGGTAGTACAAAGCGAACGTCTGCATGATTGACATGGGGACTCAGGAGGATGTTCGATGACCTTCATCCACCCTACCGCTGAGGTGTCGCCACAGGCAGAGATTGGCGAGGGGACGCGAGTCTGGCATGGTGCGCAAATTCGTGAACGAGCTCGTCTGGGGGAAGGGTGCATTGTCGGGAAGAACGCCTACATCGATTTCGAGGTGGTTATCGGCAACCACGTCAAAATCCAGAACAATGCGTCACTCTACCACGGATTGACCGTCGAAGATGGGGTCTTCATCGGACCACACGCTATCTTCACTAACGACCTCCTGCCGCGCGCAATCAATCCGGACGGCTCCCTTAAGAGCGCTTCGGATTGGGTTGTGGGGCGCACCCTGGTTCGGCGCGGCGCGTCGATTGGTGCCGGCGCGGTGATCGTCACCGGGGTAACGATCGGCGAATGGGCATTGTGTGGCGCCGGTGCAGTCGTCACACGCGACGTGCCGGCGCACGCGATCGTCGTCGGCAATCCTGCGCGCGTGATCGGGTATATCAGCGCCGGCGGCGTTCGTTGCGCCACTCAGGAAGAAGCAATCGAACGCACAGCACAGGAACAACAAGCGGTATCATAGTACCGGGCAAGTGCCAGGTATGGAATAATCAGAGAGGACTATCGTGGAAAACAAACGTGTCAGTGATGTCATGCACTACGGCGTCATTTCGTGCCGGGTCGAAACGCCGGTCGAAGAGGCGCTCGCTCTCATGCAGCAGCATCGCATTCATGCCCTGGTCATTGTCGATGGTCCGGGGCATCTGGCAGGGATTGTGTCGCAAACCGACCTGCTGCGCGCCTGGAAGGAAGGGTCATCGTTCGAGCAGGTGATGCACGGTCCGGTCGGCGACATTATGACCCGCAGCGTCGTGACCTGTATGCCCGAGATGGAA
>JBEPYG010000088.1:0-13169 GCA_041641515.1 Roseiflexus sp. | reverse complement strand
AGCTGGCGGGGTATTTCGAGAAAGTATCTCAGTATCTGGGCATCATTTCGCCATCTTCCCGCTGAGCGCACTGTGATGAGGCGTCATTGCGCACAATGTTGCCATCGATGCGGTACTCCAGGAGTGAGGAGAGGTGCGAAGCGCCCTGACGAGACTCACTGACCCACAGGAATGACCAGCTCCTTTGGGAACGGCGTCAGGCTCTCGAAGCGCCCGTCCGGCGTGCAGTAGTAGGTGTCTTCGATCCGCACGCCGAAGCCGCGGCTCGGGTAGTAGAGTCCGGGTTCAACGGTAAAGACTGCACCGGCTTCGATCGTGTCGCCGCGGTCGATCAGCGATGAAAAACTCAGGTCTTCGTGAATCTCCAGCCCAAGCCCGTGACCAAGCGAGTGGATGTACCCTTCTTCGATGGGGTAGGTGCGCCGGATGGTATCGTGTCCGCGTTCCTCGAAATAGGCGCAGACCATATCCTGATATGTTTTTGTCGGTGTGCCTGCCTCGAATGCAGCAGTCACCATCTCGAATGCGCCAAGCACCTCATCGTAGGTGCGCTGCAATTCTGGCGGTGCATAACCAATCGCAAACGTGCGTGTCATGTCGTGGTAGTATCCTCCGCCGGCTTCGCGCGGGAAGATATCGATCACAATCGCCTGCCCTGGACGCAGCGGCATGTCATCGTCGCCGCGGGCGTGTGGCAGACCGGCGTCGCGTCCTTGAGCGATGATCATGCCGGCGGGCGCTTCCAGTCCTTGTGCGGCGATTTCGCGTGCCATCACCCGCCGCAGATCGCCGATTGTGAGTTGCGCGCCATCTGCGCCACGCACACCATCACCGTCGATCCGTCCTGCCCGGATGAAATCGATCGCTGCCTGAAGCACGGTGCACGTCTTTTGTCCAACACTGCGCATGCGCTCGACCTCATCAGCATCTTTGGTCAAACGCGCCATCGAGATCACATCGCGGTCGAGTTCGGCAACGATCTCCAGTCCGTCGATCTGCTGCGCCAGGCGTGTCATGAGCGCAAAGAACGGTCCTGCTTTGACCGTTCCATAGATGCCCACGCGCCCGCGCACGCCTAGGTCGGTGAACATGCGGCGACGGTGCTCCACCCGTGCCTCCAGGCGGTCGGGAAATTCCTTGAGAATCTCGCGCAGGTTCCAGCGGTTGAGCGAAACCAGCGTCAGACCGGTCTGTTCGGCTTCGTTCTGTTCCCATGGACCGTGGAGCAGCAGGGTGGGTTCGCCGCGCTTTTTGATAATCAGACCGGGGATGTGCCGTCCTCCCACGAAGTAGTTGTAATCGGGGTTGGCGCTTTCGAGTCCGTCGGGTCCTTCGACAACAATGGCATCGAGGTTTCGTTCTGCCATCAGCCGGTCGAGATCGTTTTTCAAGATGTCCTCCTGGTTGGAATTGCAGAAAGTTGTGATTCTATTTTGGATTGTAGATTGTCGTGGAAGACGTTCAGGTGTGCTTCGTCTCCGCCTGCAGGTCGGGTTCATTCGCACACCCAAGACCCTTGCAATCGGGACAGGTGCGTCCCAGGCGCTAGGACCGTTCCGCCAGCATGGGGCAATCGCTGCCCGCGATCACCGGTGCGAGACCTCACGGGTCGAGCATGTTCCCACGTTCCAGGTTTCCCCGTTCCGCCTGATCGCGTGTGACGAAGCGGGTAATGCCTGCGCCGCAGATCGGGCAAACGCCGCGTGCGATGGCGCGTCCGCTCGCATTGAGCTCGAATGTCACCTGTTGCATCGGGTGGCGCGCACGACAGCGGGCGCACCAGCCGATCAGCGTCCCATTCCTCGTGTCCTCACTGTCGGATGACCCTTCTGGCGCTGCGTGTTCCGACGGTGAAGAGTCGCTGGCGTCGGGTCGCGATACTGCACGGTCCACCGCTTCGACCGGTGGGGCGGAAGGGGCGGCATCGTCGGGCGGCGCTGCAGGAACAGGAGGCAGCGGCGATACAGGCGGAGCAGCTGGTGGCGCCATTGGCCGGCTGAACGCAGTACGCCGCGTTTCGATCAGCGCTGCGCGCCGCCGGGTGACTTCGCGCCAGATCAGCCAGAGGATCCCCGCAATGATTGCTAGGCGCAGCAATCTCCCAGCCGGTGACAGGCGCTTGGCAGGGAGACGGGCAGGCGGCTTGCTCGCGGCTGGCGCTGTGCGCTTCTTCCGGCTGCGCCGGAATTCACGAATGATGAGCAGCGCAATGTCGATCAGCAAGCCAGGAGGAACAGGCATCGAACCGCGTCCTTTCCGTATTCTGTTTATCACACGTCGACCAGCAGACGACGCAGTGTCGCCAGGTTTCGAATGTCGTCGGCGAGGTCGTCGCCTTTGGGCGTCTCCAGAACCATCGGCAGGTCTGCGAAACGGTCATCGTTGACCAGTGCGCGAAATCCCTCCAGACCGATGCATCCCTCGCCGATGTGCGTGTGCCGATCCACCCGGCTTCCCAGGTCTTTCTGCGAGTCGTTCAGGTGAAAAGCTTTGATGCGAGAGATGCCGATCACACGATCAAGTTCTGCGATCGTCGCCGCGTACTGTTCAGGCGTGCGAATATCATACCCGGCAGCAAAGATGTGACAGGTATCGACACATACACCAAGGCGATCGGGGTAGTGCGAATATTCGATAATACGCGCCAGTTCCTCGAAACGGCGACCCAAGCTGCTCCCCTGCCCGGCAGTCGTTTCTAGCAGCACAGTGACGCCAGCGCCGACGTTCGCCTCGAACACCCGGTCAAGAGCTTCGGCGACGCGGCGCAGACCGGCTTCTTCGCCTGACCCGACGTGGGCGCCGGGATGTGTGACGAGATACGGTACGCCGAGCAGCGCACAGCGTTCCAGTTCCTCGCGGAATGCTGCAAGCGATTTGTGCCAGAGTTCATCCCCTGGCGCTGCCAGATTGATCAGGTATGAGTCGTGCACCAGAACAACCGGAACCCCTTCGGCTATCTGTGCTTCTTTGAAGCGCGCAATGTCTTCGTCGGTCAACGGTCTGGCGCGCCACTGTTGCTGGTTCTTACTGAAAATCTGCACTACATCACAGCCCGCGCGCCGTCCACGTTCGCACGCAGTATACAGCCCACCGCTGATGGACATATGAGCGCCGAAGCGTCGCTGTTTCATCGTAACCCCTGACGATAGCGGGCAAAGGGCGCTGCCCGGCTCGTTGTGCGTGTTTCCTTATTATAAAGGCAATCCGGTCAGCCAAATATTGCAGGAATGTCTCTATCTTGATCACAACAATCCGTCGGGAATCATGTGTGAACATGGTATGATACATAAGCCCTTCTGAGGTCTGGTCGGGTTGCTGCCCGGAATGCAGCGCCCACACGATGGGCGGTTGTCAGCGACGTGTCCGGTGAGTGGATGACAGAGATCATCACCAGCCTCCAGTGTCTCTCACTCCTCACAGTTGAGCGGTATATCAGGGAGAGAAGGGTATGCAGAACTGGTTTAGCACAATCATGACAACACGATCTGTCGATCCCGATGTGCAGCGCCGCGCAATCATCACCATGCAGTTGGTCGCGATGATGATTGTGGCAAATGTGCTCTTCGTCGGGCTTAGCTTCGTAAGTCCTGATGGCAGCAGTGTTCTGATACCTGTCGCCAGTAGTGCTCTTTTTGTCGGCGCATATGCGCTGGCAAGGCAGGGGCATGCCACGGCTGCCGCGTGGATCGTAATAGGCGCTTTTCTCAGCGGCGCGCTGTTCGCTGTTGCCGGGCTGGACTCTGGCAGAGCCGTCAATGTTGGATACTTCCTGACGATCTTGATTGTGATTGCCAGTCTGACGCTCACCCCGGCGCAACTCTGGCTGGTCACCGGCGGAGTGATAGGCAGTTTCCTGCTCACGTTGCATCTGGCGCATCCAGAAGTATGGACTCTTCCCGATGCGAGGCTGAGTGCACTCAACAGCAGCGTTTTGTTATCGGTGACCGGTCTTGTTTCCTATATTGGGGCGCGTGCTGCGCGTCGTGCCATTCGCGATGTGCAGGAGGCGCGCCTGATGGCTGAACGGATGCAGGCGGAACTGGAGCAGGCAAATGCCGGTCTCGAAGGGCGCATTGCCGGGCGCACGGCGGAACTGCAACAGGCGCTGGCGGCACAGCAGGCGCTGGCAGACGAGTTGCGTCAGAGTCTGGCAGCTCAGCAGGAGTTGAGCCAGTTGATCATCGATCTGTCGTTGCCGGTGATTCCGGTGCGTGAAGGAACGGTGGTCGTGCCGATCTCAGGCGCGATTGACAGCACGCGGGCGGAGAAGTTGACCAGGAGCGTGCTCGATGCCATCCAGCAGCGCTCTACTCACACCGTCATTCTGGATATCACCGGCGTGCCGATCGTCGATACGCAGGTCGCGCAGGCGCTGGTGCGCACAGCTAGCGTCTCCAGGTTGATGGGCGCCGAGACGATTCTGGTCGGTATTCGCCCGGAAGTGGCGCAGACCCTGATCGGGTTGGGCATTCATCTTGGACTGCGCACGGCGGCGACGCTCCAGGAAGGACTGGAACTATCGGTCCGTCGCGCGAATGGAACGCACCATATCAGGGAAGGACGCCAGAAGAGCGTATGATGAGGATTCTGCTGGCTGGCGATGACGGTCGCGCGCATGCGCTGGCATGGAAATTGATCAATAGCTCTCGCTCGCCGGAAGTCATCTGTGCGCCCGGCAACGGCGGAACGGCGCCATTTGCGCCGTCGGTCGCCCTCGATACCTCCGATCCGATCGCCTTGAGCCGCTGGACGTTCGAGGAGCAGATCGATCTGGTCATTCCTGCTTCCAGCGCACCATTGCACACCGGTCTGGTCGACGAAGTGCTGTCGCTGCATATCGGCGTCTGGGGCGCTTCGCGCCGCGCCACAGCGCTGGAACGCAGTCGTTGCCTGGCGAAGGAATTCATGATCCGCCACACCATCCCAACTGCGCCTGGGCGTCCGTTTACCGATCTTGCCACTGCGGAACGCTATCTGGCGACGTTGCCGCTGCCGGTGATGATCAAGACCGATCATCCATCGGGTGGAGAGGAAATCTTTGACGACCGGTATGCTGCACTGGAAGGATTGCGGCGCTTGTTTGCCGCGCGCTCCCTCGATGGCGGCGAAGGCGTTGTGATCGAAGCTGTACTGCGCGGTCCGCGGGTGGCGCTCTCGGCGCTGACCGATGGACGCACCGCAGTGCCGCTTCTGGCGACTCGTCTGTACGACCGGGTCGAGGAAGGAGATCGCGGCGCACAGGCGCACGGCGTCGGCGCGCATACTGGCAACTCGGAGTTCGCCCAACGCCTGACGCGCTATCTGCACGAGAAGTTCATCCTGCCATTCGTCGCAGGTCTGGAGAGAGAAGGGTTGCCGTGCTGGGGGTTGATCGGCGTGGATTGCATCATCACTGCCGAGGGACCGCGAGCGACGGCGCTCCGCTTCAGTTTCCGCGAAGGAGAGGCGCAGGTAGTGCTGCCGCGTCTGGAAGACGATCTGATCCCCTGGATCGAAGCCTCGATTGCCAAGCGTCTCCACGAATTGCCGCCGCCGACATGGGCGGCTACGCCCAGCGTTGGTCTGGGTCTTATGGCGCGCGGGTATCCCAATTTCTTCCCCACCGGCGGGCAAATTCAGGGTCTCGAAGATGTCGAACCCGGTGTCATGGTCTTTCACAGCGCAACGACCAACCCGGCGGCCACTGTGCCGTATGCGTCGCGCATGGCAAGCAGTCGAGGCGGAAGCGCCGATGCGCTGAGTTCGATGCTCGGCGGGTTGCTCGGGATGGGCGGCGCGCCTCAGGGTTGGGGCGGGTTACGCACCACCGGCGGTCTGGTGATGACCGTCGTGGCGCAGGGGATCTCGCTGCCCAGTGCGCGCGGACGTGCGCTGATCAATGCCGATCGGGTGCAGTTCGAAGGTCGCACCTACCGCAGCGATATTGGTGAGCGCGACTTTGGCTAATCCTGCTGATCCAACTGCACCTCTGGACTGGCCCGACACGCTCGAACTGACGCTCGACGGTATCGCGCAGGGTGGCGAGGCGGTCGGGCGCTGGCACGATCGGGTGGTGTTCGTGGCTGGCGCCATCCCCGGCGAGCGCGTTGTCGTGCGTCTGCGGGAGCGGCATGCGGCGTATGCGCGCGGCGAAGTTGTCGATGTCCTGATCGCCTCGCCAGACCGGGTAGCGCCACGGCTCCCTGGCGCCGGTCATATGCCGTGGCAGCATATCGCCTTCGATGCGCAAAAGCGACTTCTTCGTCAGATACTCGCCGACCAGCTTGCCAAGTTTGCGGGCGTCGATCCGGGGTTGGTCGAAGAAACGGCGCCGGCGTCGAAACCCTGGGAGTACCGCAACAGTGCGCGCCTGCACTGCGATGGGCAACGGGCTGGCTACTACGATGTCGGTACTCGCTCGATCGCTACCCTCGACTACGATCCGCTGCTTCATCCAACGCTGAATGAAGCGCTGGCAGGTTTGCATGCCGCGCTTGCCGGTGAGCCTGAAGACGCGCCACCACTCGACATAACGCTGCGCGTCAGTGAGGCGCATGGATACTGTATCGCGGCGCTGCGCGGACGCGGCGACCGGCGGGGTCTGGCGGCGCGCTGGCGTGCATGCTGCCCCGTTCTGGCAGGTGTCGTCTTTACCCTTCCACCGCCATACTCCCTGCCGCCGCTCGGCGCCGATACGCTTGTCGAGGAACTCGACGATCTGGTCTTTCTCCTGCGTCCGACAACCTTCTTTCAGGTCAATGTCGCTGCGGCAACGACGCTCCTAAACCTGATCCGCGCCGGTCTTGGCGAGGATGGGCATGGACGGCTGATCGATCTCTACTGTGGCGCGGGAACCTTCACCCTGCCACTGGCACGCAGTGCTGTTGATGTCGTCGGCGTCGAGGAGTACGCTGGCGCCGTCGCCGATGCAGAGCGCAGCGCCGCTGTCAACCACATAACGAATGTGCACTTCGTCAGGGGAAGCGCTGAAGTGGTCCTCACCCGTCTCGATGGGTCGTTCGACGCCGTGGTGCTCGACCCGCCGCGACGCGGCTGCCATCCGCGCGTCCTGCAGGCGCTGCTCGACCGCGCGCCGCGTCGGATCGTCTATGTCTCGTGCCATCCGGCGACACTGGCGCGCGATCTCAAAATACTTCTAGCTGGCGGCTATACCGTAGTGTGGGCGACACCGGTTGACCTCTTCCCGCAGACGCCGCACGTCGAGAGCGTTGTGACGCTGGTGCGCGCATGAGCGCTGGAGTGCGAGTGTTGAATTGACACCCTGCTTCGATACACAACCACACCGCCCCTCACGCTCCCGATCGGTGCAGCAAAACGAATCATTAGTCCCCAGTCCGGTCACCGCTGAACGGTTGCCGATCCACAGCAGATCGCTGGGGATCATGTCACCTTCCGAAATGCTGGCGTATTGGCGACATGCGCCACGCTCACCGCACTGCGCCCCGCGCCGCCACCTGCCAGATGGTTTCGACCTTGCCGTTTCGCACGCCGATCACCTCATCGAACAGATTGCTCACCACACAACAGTGGTTGGGCAGCACACGCACCCGTTCGCCAATCGCTGGCTTCTGGGCGCACTGGCTGAAATCGATCACGCCATGCTCCTCGGATAGATGGACAATCCTGGCGTCGGGGTACTCCAGAATAAGACCGTGCCCTTCCAGTCCCAAGAGATCGGAGGAAAACGTCTTGCTGCCACCGTCGATGACGCCGCGATCCGGCGTCGGACGGCTGACGACCGTTGTCAGGACGGTCATAGCGCACTCGTTCAGTCGAATAGCGCCGGCGCGCAGGGTATAGCGATCGCCGTAGACGTACATGCCGGCGCGGTATTCGGTTACTTCGGGGTGTTCGTGGGCGCTCCACATCGTCGCAGTGCCGCCGCCACTGACCCGCTCGACGGTGAGACCGTGTTCGCGCAGAAGCTTGACTGCTTCACGCATAAAGGGACCAATGGCTGAGCTGGAGGGATAGGTCATCAACCCGCCGAAACGCAGCCCTGGTGTGCGTGCAATCTGTAGCGCGAGTTCAAGCGCTTCGAACGGTGTTTGAACACCGCAG
Organism: Roseiflexus sp.; assembly: GCA_041641515.1. Lineage (GTDB taxonomy): Bacteria > Chloroflexota > Chloroflexia > Chloroflexales > Roseiflexaceae > Roseiflexus. Next base: position 5,108 of record JBEPYG010000088.1, on the reverse strand, counting down.
CGCCCCATGCCGGTGTCGCATTCGATCAGCACCGGCAGTTCCAGACCGGTTCCAGCCATCGCCGCGCCGAGCCCGGCAACAACGACCGATGAGTCGGCGGTGACGCTCAACCGCACCCGGCGGGCAAGGGCGACCAGACGCTCCAGTTTGGCGCCGCCGAGGATGTTGTAGGGGAGAAAAATGTCGTCGACACCGGCATCCGCCATTACCTCTGCTTCACCCAGTTTCTGACAGGTGACGCCAACAGCGCCGGCCGCCATCTGCATCTGTGCAATCTGTGGGATCTTGTGCGTCTTGATGTGTGGACGGTTGGCGATGCCGTGCTGGTCGAGGTACGCCTGAAAACGGGCAATATTCGCCTCCAGACGGTCGAGGTCGATCAGAACAACCGGGGTGTCGAGGTCGTCGACGTGCATAATCCAGGGCCTCTCTCTGCTATGAGCGGGTGTTTGGAAGATATGCCGTATTGTAGCAGACGATCATCCGTCGATGACAGACTGATAAGTTGTTTACCTGAGCATGGGCCTCGGTCTCATCATTTTGTCATCTGCGAGCCCTACACTCACGCTGGTAGATTGCAGCGTTCCTACCTGAGTGATTTCGTTCCTGTCGGTTTGTCAACCGCTCTGTTATCGGCGTCCTGGCGCTTATGACCCCTGGTTGCGGCGCTGTCGTTGTGTCTATGTATGACAATTGCTCGTTTGCGCGTGAATCGCCGGTGTTGATTGTGATAAGGACGGTGTAGCATGTGTGCTCGTCTCTGGATTGGCGGCATATTGATCATTGCCCTGCTGCTGGTTGCGCTGACGACGCCGACCGTGAGCGAGGCGACGATTCCCAATCGTCAGCCGTGGGTGCATGCGTCGGGAACCTGCGCGCCAGCGCTGGAAGGGGCAGTGTTCGGCCGTCCCGGCGATAATTGTGGTGGAAGTGGTACGACGTTCGATAGCGCTAATATCGAAGGTCCGGTCATTCTGCGCGACATCGCGACTGCCGCTGCTCCCTGCCCCGGCATCGCCGAAGGAGCGACGTGCTACCGAATGTGGTATACCGGCTTCGATGCCGGCGGTGTGCGACGCATCGGCTATGCGGTCTCGCCGGACGGCGCGACTTGGACGCGCGTCGCAGGATCTGCAGGCGGTGGTGCGGTGCTCGGTCTCGGACCGTCAGGCAACTTCGATAGCGCCGGCGTCTCGTTCCCGTATGTCATCCGCAACGGCGCCACCTTCGAGATGTGGTACAACGGCTTCAACGGCTCGGTTTTCACCATTGGATTCGCCACCTCGACCGATGGCGCGAACTGGACGCGCGTGACAGGACCGCTGAGCCAGGGCGCCGTGCTGCGTCCGACCAGCGCAGCCACGTTCGATCAGTCGATCGTTGCCGCGCCGGGCGTGATCCGCGACGAAGCTAGTCCGCAACTTCCCTGCGAAAATGGCCGTACCAGCGGCGCCTGCTACCGCATGTGGTATCAGGGCACCGACGCGGCGAATGTTTTTCGTATTGGATACGCACTCTCTCCTGATGGTGTGAACTGGACGCGCGCCGCTGGCGGAAATCCGGTGCTTGGCGTCGGCGCTGCAGGAGAATGGGACGCGGTCAGCGTCGGTGCACCGGTTGTGGTGAAGGATGGCGCACTGTTCCGCATGTGGTACAACAGCCAGGCGTCCAACCAGAGCATCGGGCACGTCGTGTCAACCGACGGTGTGACGTGGGTGCGCCCTGTGCCCAATCAGGCGGTGTATCGCGGCAGCGACGATCCGGGCTTGCTCTCCCCTGACAATGTGTGGACGCCGTTTGTTATCAAGGAAGGCGCCGCCTTCCGCATGTGGTACACCATCAGCAGTCGTCCCAACGCAGTGCGTGTCGGGCAGGCGACGCTGACGCCGGGAACGCCGCTGCCAGCGCCTGGGTTGACGCGCAATCTTGGTGAGTACACTCTGTCACTGACGACCCAGGCGATCCCGGCAGGCGGGAGTGTGCTGTTGACGCTGCCTGCCGCCGTGCCGTTCACCGACGTGACCGCAGGAACGATCACCGGCTTTGGTGCAGGCGCCGCATTCGGCGCCGAGATTGCAGCCGTAACCGATGCCTTCGCGCAGGGTGCAGCACGTGGCGCGCTCGTCATCCGATTGCCCGACGGTGCTCCTGCCGGCGCCAAGACGATCACGTTCACGCTGACCAACCCGCCGGCTACGACAGCAATGATGACGGTGCAGACATTCGATGTGCGCGAAGTGATCGAATATGCAACCATCGATCTGTCACAGGCGACCAATATCGGTCCTACCGCAACGCCAACGCCCATCCCACCGTCTCCCACGCCAGTGACACCGACCCCAACCGCCACCAATGGTCCGACGGCGACGGCGACCAGCACGCCGCAGCCGCCGACGGCGACCAGCACGCCGCAGCCGCCGACGGCGACCAGTACGCCAACGGCAACGAATACGCCGCAGCCGCCAACCGCAACATCGGCGCCAACCGCCGACCCATCGAACCGTCAGCCGTGGTTGCATATCCCCGGCACATGTCCCGCATCGGTCGAGGGTGCAGTGTTTGCGATTGCCGGTCAGAACTGCGGCGGCAGCGGGACCAGTTTCGATACATCGGAAATCTTCCCGCCAATGGTGCTGCGCGATAACGCCACCCCGGCGCTGCCATGCGAAAACGGGCGCACCAGCGGCGTCTGTTACCGCATGTGGTACGTCGGCGTCGATGGAAGCGGCGCCCGACGCATTGGGCATGCGCTCTCGCCGGATGGCGTCACCTGGACGCGCTACATCGGATCAGGCGTCGGCGGCAGCGTCTTCGAACCGTCAGGCGTGCCCGGCGACTTCGACAGCGCCGGTGTAACGACCATGTATGTTGTCCGTGATGGAAACACCTTCCGCATGTGGTACAGCGGATTCGGCAGCACTGGCGCTATCGAGGGGATCGGGTATGCGACATCGCCGGACGGCATTACCTGGACGCGCGTGCCGGGAACTGCCGGAACAGCCTGGCCGAATCGTAATGCCGTCCTGGTTGAGCGTGGCGGCGCCGATGACTTTGATCAGGACTATATCGTGGCGCCCTCGGTGATGATCGACGAAGCTACGCCATCGCTGCCGTGCGAGAATGGTCGTACCAGTGGTCGCTGCTATCGCATGTGGTATGAAGGTATCAACAATACCAGCGCCTATGTGTTCGCGATTGGCTACGCTGTGTCGCCGGACGGCGTCAACTGGACGAGGATACCTGGAAACAGCGGTGGCGGCGCTGTCTTTGCACGTATCAATAATTTCACCGATTTCGACAGCAACAGTGTCGGTGTGCCGACGGTCATTAAAGACGGCGCATTGTTCCGCATGTGGTATGAAGCGAAGTCGTATGCCACACCAGCGTTCTCGACCGGCTATGCGGTGTCGACCGACGGCATCAACTGGGTGCGCCCGACGCCGAACAATCCGGTCTTCACCGGCGCCGACGACCCTGGCACGTTCTCTCCGGATGGCATATGGGCGGCGCGCGCGCTGAAACTGGGCAGCAGTTACCGCAAATACTATACCGTCAGCACGCGCCCGAACGCGCAACGCTTTGGTCTTGCCCAGATGACCCCAGGCACGCCGCTGGGCACGGTTGCGCTGAATGTCTCTGGCAACCTGTATACGCTCAGTTTCACGACCGCGTCGTACATTCCATCTGGCGGGAGTGTCCTGATTACCCTCCCGCCGGATGTTGACTTTGCACAGGTGACGCCTGGCGCAATCAGCGGCTTTGGTGCGGGCGCCACTCTGGTTGCCGACCCGGCAGCGGTGACCGATGCCGTCTCCGGCGGTGCAGCGCGCGGCGCCCTTCTGATGCGGTTGCCCAATGGTGCGTCTGCGGGTCCGAAGACCGTGCAGTTCACCCTGGGTACGCCACCGCCTTCGACAGCGCCGCTGCTGGTGCAGACATTCGATCTGCGCGAGGTGCTGGAGTATGGCGAGGTGATGATGGATGGCACACCGCCGCCTGCGACTCCTACCGCCACGCCGGCGTCGCCGACCAGCACCCCGACAACAACGCCAGAGGCGACGCCTGTATTGCCGACAATCACGCCAACCATCGAACCGAGTGCAACATCCGTTCCGGCAACCCCAACCGCCGGACCGAGCGCTACACCTGTCACGGCGACGCCGACAGCGACGCCGGTTCCAGCGGGCAGCGGCGCGCTGCGCTTCGACGGTGTGAATGACGAGGTGCGCGGCGGGCAGATTGCCGGGCTTGGCGGCGCGCAGACCATCGAACTCTGGGTGCGACCGGCAATCAGCGGGCAGGACAGCGTGATCATCGCGCACGGCGACAGCAATACGGGCTGGTCGCTGGAACTGAACGGCGGACGGGCGACCTGGTGGGTGGCGTCGACGGCGGGCTGGCGCGCGGCGCAACACCCGACGGCGCTCAACGCCAACGCCTGGCATCACATCGCGGTGACGTACAACGGCTCGACGGCGCAGGTGTTCGTCAACGGCGTTGCCGGTTCGACGGCGACGATCGGTGCGATCACCGAGGGACCGTTTCTGCGCATCGGCGGGCTGGCGGGGTATGGCTTCTTCAACGGTGACCTCGACGATGTGCGCATCTCGAACATCGTGCGGTACACCGGAACGTTTACGCCACCGTCCTCCGGCAGCCTGGCGGCTGATGCAAATACGCGCGCGCTCTATCGTTTCGATGAGGGCGCCGGGCAGACCACTGCCGATGCTTCGGGCAACAGCTACACCCTGACGCTCGGCGCAACCGGCGGCGCCGACAGCGCCGACCCGTTGTGGGTGACCTCGACCGCGCCCATCGCGCTGCCGTCAACGGCGACACCGACGTCAGTGCCGCCAACCAATACGCCGACCGCCACGCCGGTTCCGCCGACCAGCGCCCCCACCGGCACGGCAGGTCCAAGCTCAACGCCGGTGCCGCCAACCAATACGCCGACCGCCACCCCCATTCCGCCGACCGCAACTGCCACGCCGGTTCCGCCGTCGAACGGTGCGCTGCGCTTCGACGGTGTGAATGACGAGGTGCGCGGCGGGCAGATTGCCGGGCTTGGCGGCGCGCAGACCATCGAACTCTGGGTGCGACCGGCAATC
>JBEPYG010000087.1:0-13254 GCA_041641515.1 Roseiflexus sp. | reverse complement strand
GCTCCCTGAGTCATGTCTGGTTACTCCTTATCCTTCAGACTGGCAGGCGCTCGCCTGCCCGACGAATACCTCCATCGCTCCTGGACGCGCCGCACAACCAACATACGTCGGCAGGAGAGGCGGCGATTGAGCGATGTGTGTAATGAAGCGCGCCGCAGCGCGCCGTTCGGTAGTATAGCATACAAGCAGGGGGCGGGCAAATCTGAACGCAGCGTTTGCCCGATTACTGCCCATACCATTCCTTGAGCCATAATCGCATTTGCGCTATCTCACCTTCCTGTGTTGTAATAATCGCCTGCGCCAGATCCTTGAGTTCCTGATGCTCGGCGCGCTGGAGCGCATCGCGCGCCATGGCAATCGCCCCTTCATGATGTGGGATCATTGCTTCGATAAAACGTTGCTCAAACGGTTGGGGTCCGTCTGCGACCGTCATCGGACCCATGTCCATGCCCATGCCGCTGGTTGACGCGAGATCGGGATACCACGCGGCGCGCCAGGATCGCATGTCATCGATTTCTTTTTGCTGGGCGGCAAGAATTGCCTCGGCAAGCTGCCGAATCTCTGGACGTTCAGCATACTCAAGCGCCTGCCGCGCCATCGTGATGGCTCCCTCGTGATGGATGATCATGCTATCAATGAAGAGGGCGTCATACGGCGCATCGTGCATACCCGGCATCATGGAATGATCCATCCCTGTCATCACTGGAGTCGCTGTGATGCCGGATGAGACGGTCGCTGATGGCGGAGAGGCGCCGCATGCCGTCATAAAGCTAACGAGGATCACAAGTAAGTTCATCGTCAAGGGTCGTGTGAGATGCATACCTTTTTCCTCCAACATCGACTTCAGCACACTCGCGCAACTGCGCGACGCACAGCGCGCGCCGGATGGCCGGCAAGCATTTCCAGCGCTCTGGTGCGTTCAGGCGATGGCTGGATGTTGCCGAGCGCTGCGACGATTGCAAGCGCCTGAACGATATCGATGGGATGCGCCAGCGCGCATTCGGCGAGCGGGATTGCAGCTTGTGGTTCGCGCCGGTTGCCCAGGGAGATAATCGCACCCATACGCACTTCCGCGACAGGGTGCTGAAGCGCATGGATGAGACGCTCCGTGTAGGGACGTTGCTGCCATACGGCCGGCACGGCGCCGCATACGCGACACGGATCATTTTGTTCTGCTGGATCAATCTCGGCAAAACAGACAGGGCAATAGCATTGCACCGCGACATCCCCCTGCTACGGACGATTGGTCAGCACCAGCGTTTCAGCCGGCGGCAGGTCGCGGATTTCGATATACGACGCGCCATTGCGTTCGCGAACGATCAGGCGCTGACCAACCGGATGCGGTCCGGCATACCCCATCGGGTCTGCAGACTGCGCTGTGTTCAGGATGACCGTCATTGCATCGCCAGGACGGTTCAGCACTGCATCAACCATGACATCACCGCCGCGCGCCGCGACACCGTTTGGATTGATAATACACAGCGCCTCCTCATCGTCGAGAATGCGCGACCATGCGATGATCTCGCCGGATGGCGGGAACTGAAATGGCTGGTTGAAATTCGAGATCGGGCGCAGGTACTGGCGTCCATGGCGCAACACCGGATAGGCGGCGCGCAGCGCGGTCATTGCCGCAATCCGCACATAGACCGGAAACCGCTCATCGAAGCAGTGGCGTCCGGCGGTGCCGAAGGGCCCAAACCCCGGCAGCGAGTCATCGACCGCCTGCGGGTCGAGCCCGGCGCGTCCTGGCGCCCGCGGGTGGAGCGGTCCAAACATGGCTTCGCGCAGGTAACGGTCGACGCGCCCCCATTCCGGCAACCAGCGTCGCTCAGACGGTTCTGGACCGCCAAGCGCCTGTTCGGTGCCATAGTAGATGCACGGAATGCCGAGCGTAAAGAGTTGCAGCGCGGTTGCCGCCGCCGCCTGATGCTGCGACATGACATCAGTCGAGAAACGGATTTTGGCGCCGAAGACGTGATCGTGGTCATCGAGGATCGAGACGTGCCGACTGCCGAGTGCGCGGTGCGATCCCTTCGTCGCCAGATCGGGCACGAATCCGTCGAAATAGGTGCGCGCTGGCGCCAGACCCTTTGCCACCTCGCTCAACGCCAGCCGCATTTCGCCAATATCGAGCACGGCATTCAGATGGCGCTCCAGCGCATCGAGATAGCGTGTTGCTGTAAAATCACCGCCTGCCACTTCTCCCACAAGAAAGAAGTTTGTTTTCCCCAGGTTGGCAGCGAACTCCTTGATCGTACCACAAAAATTGCGCGCCTGCTCGAGTGAGATATGTTTGAGCGTATCGAGCCGGAACCCATCGCAATCGGTGAGCGCAATCCAGTACTTGTAGCACAACGCCATATTGGAAAGCACGTCCGGTTGACGAAGATCAATGGTACGCAACGTAAAGAAATCAGAACGTTTATGTTCAGCTGCCGGATCATTGATATCACCGGCGCCCAGGTCACCGGCGCCAGCTCGTATATAGTACTCGGTATTGCGCACCTCATCGGGCCAGACCGCATCATCGACATCAGGATCGCCACGCAGCGGCGCACCGGTTGCATCGAGCCAGCTGCCGAACGGGTAGCGTCCGGTGGTGTAGTGCGGCATATCCGCGCCGCCAGGAACATCGGGCGGGTAGCGCCAGTTGGGACCAGAGTGCTGGAATACAACGTCGAGCAGCACGCGCATCCCGAGTTCGTGCGCAGCGCTGACGAGATCGACCAGATCCTCGCGTGTGCCGAACCGTGGATCGACATCGAGAAAATCCTGCACGGCATAGCCATGGTAGGTGTTCAGGTGACCGCGCTGTTTGCAGACCGGGCTGAGCCACAGGGTGGTGACGCCAAGCTGTTGCAGGTATCCGAGTTTCGAGGTGACGCCGCGCAACGTGCCGCCTTGAAATCGTTCACCCCCCGACTCTGCCCAGCGATCCCAGCGCCACGGTTCGCCGTTGGGCAGCGCTGGTCGCGCGGACGCCAGGTAGCGCCGGTCGAGCAGCGGTCGGGTCTCTTCCTGCCCATCACTGAACCGATCAACGAGCAGGAAGTAGATCACTTCATCACGCCAGTCGACCGGCGAGGGGTAGTACGCAACACGACGCGGCAGCTGCACTGAACGCCTGATGCTGGGCGGACGCGGACGGCTCAGCATATCTCGGATGAAGTTCATGGGATGCCCTTCTTGTTGATCGGTCTGCTGTAGAAACAGAGAGGAAACCCGCTGCAAGCGTTTAGACTTCGCAAATAGTTTTTGCGTCGGCGGGGCGACATCTCATAGCGCTTGCGAAAGCTATCCCGCCGCCGCAGGCTTAGTCGTGGAAGATTTCCCCAACCTCCCAATCGTGCATAACCACGTTGTTCGTCTGCAGCGTGCTCGTCTCTGTCGTACACTTATGGTACCATACCTGACAACTCTGCAGGGGGTGCGTCATGTCCGAACCATTTCTCCGCTCACTGTTTGGTCTGGAGGGGAAAGTCGCAGTGGTCACCGGCGGCAGCGGTGCGTTGGGCACTGCGATGGCGCAGGGGCTGGCGCGCGCTGGCGCGCGGGTCGCCATTCTTGCCCGTCGCCTTGAAGGAGCAAACGCCGCCGCCGCCGTGATCAAAGCTGCTGGCGGCGATGCGCTGGCGCTCAGTGCTGATGTGCGTAACCGGGCGCAGGTCGAATATGCCTGCACCGCCATTCTCCAACACTGGGAACGGATCGACATTCTGGTGAATGCCGCAGGCGGCAACATGCCGGGCGCGATCCTGGCGCCCGACGCCTCACTCCTCGAACTCGACCCTGAAGCTTTTCGCGCTGTCGTTGATCTGAATCTGATCGGCACGCTCCTGCCATCGCTCGTCTTTGGCGCAGCAATGATTGCAGCTGGCGGTCAGGGAGTCATCATCAACATCTCCTCAATGGCAGCACAGCGTCCGCTGACCCTGGCGGCCGGCTACAGCGCCGCCAAAGCTGCCGTCGATAATCTGACACGCTGGATGGCAGTCGAGCTGGAACGGCGGTACGGTCCAGGGCTGCGTGTCAATGCCATCGCGCCAGGGTTCTTTATCGGCGAACAGAACCGATCGTTGCTGCTCGGGCCTGACGGATCGCTGACGGCACGTGGAGCGCGTGTTATTGCGCACACGCCCGCCGGACGTTTCGGCGTCCCCGATGATCTGGCGGCGACGCTGATCTGGCTCTGCGGACCGGGCGCAGCATTCGTCAATGGCGTCGTTGTGCCGGTGGACGGCGGCTTCTCTGCCTGGAGCGGCGTGTGAATGCAGGGTGGTCGGATGCTGTTCGTTCCCCCGGCGTGACGATTTCTTCCCTTCCTGTCCTAGAAAAGCAGGCTATACTATTGAGTCGGATGGGTCTTCCCATTCAGCGGTGTAGCTGGCAATCCTCGCTATGCCAGCTCTGGAAGCAGCGGCGCCGGTTCAAGCGACGCTTTCCTCGTGAACTTCTGCATCTCCACCAGAGCATCGACCGGCGCCCGGCGCGATGATGCGCAGAAAGGACGCTACGATGCGACGTATGGCTTTTCTTGTTCCCCTTCTGATCATCACAATGCTGGCGGCGGCAATGCCCGCCTCCGCCTCGGCGCCCCCCTTTGGCAACGATGCATTCCGCCGCGTCTGGGAGCGCCAGGATCGTCCTGTCGCCGAGCAGATCAGTGGACGGTCGTGGACGTGGGGACCCGCGCCGAACACTCCGGCAATGCGTGAACCGCTGGTCGAAGGCTACGAAGGCATGCGCGTGGTGCAATACTTCGATAAAAGCCGCATGGAGATCAACGATCCGACTGTCAATCCCTTCTCGCCATGGTACGTCACGAATGGGCTGCTGCCGATCGAAATGATGACCGGGCGAATGCAGGTAGGATACAATCTCTTCGAATGGCGCCTGCCCGCGCGGATCACGGCAATCGGCGACCCGGATCAGTTCCCGACCTACGCCGACCTGATTCGCTTCTACCAGAACCCCGGCGCGGTCAACCCGAACGATCTGAATCGCCCGGCGACCGGCTTCATCAATCCGGATGGCAGCATTACCGGCTTCAATGACTACGTCAACGACCCGGCGACGATGCTGTTGCTCGGTCCCAACAACCACGGCGTCGCCCGCGCATTCCTGGACTTTATGAACCAGAGCGGGCTGGTGTACGAGAACGGACGCTATGTCGTTGCGAAGGTGTACGATCCGCTCTATGTCTTTGGACTGCCGGTGACGGGTGCATACTGGGTCAAAGTGAAGGTTGGCGGCGTCGAACGACCGATCCTGTTCCAGGTCTTCGAGCGGCGCGTGCTGACCTACAACCCGGCCAACCCGCCAGCCTTCCGCGTCGAGATGGGGAACGTTGGTCAGCACTACTACTGGTGGCGGTATGGACGTTGAACACTGGCGTTGATCGTTGACTGTTGCGGGCGGGCATGTTGAAGGCCGAGCTGTCCAGGACACGTGCGCACTTGTGTACGACCGTGTCCTGGACAGGGTGATTTCCTCTGCAGGGAACAAATCAGGCGCACACACCGATACGAGCCATGCCCGAACGAGCATGGTATACTACCCTCATCACGACACCGTCCGGTGATGGAGGCGCATATGCCGTATCTACGCAACTGGATTGCATGCGCAATACTCATCGGCGCCCTGATCGGGTGCGGGCAGGCTATACCGCTCAGCGTTCAGCCGACGACGACGCCCGTGTCACCGGCGCATGCGACGGCGGCGGTCGTCCTGACAGCGGTTGCGGAAGGCGGCGAGGCGCGCATCGAACCGGAAGCGGCCGGGCAGATTCCCGGAATAACGACGACCCCTGAGCCGGTTGACGGAGCGCTGGTGACGGCACGTGTCGCCGCTGCCGAACAGACGGTGCGCTCCTATTTCACGGCGTTCGGCGAACGCCGCGCAGCAGACGCATGGGCGCTGCTGGCGCCGCCGATGCAGGCAAACATGACCTTCGAAATGTTCGAGAGCACAACGCTGGCTGTGCAGTCGCTCAACGTGACAACTGTCGACTCGGTGATCGCCGTTGACCAGCGCCTGATCTACGGCGTGACCGTCGAAGCGGCGCCGGTTCCCAATCTTCCCACGCGCTGGAAGTCCGGTCCCAATCAGCTGTATGTCGTCGTGGTCAACACACCCGATGGATGGCGCATCGCTGCAATCACCGATGAGCCGCCGTCGTACTAGCGCCAACCGCGACCCATCGGCGATAGTTACATTCATCTGCCCGCCATCACACTTCCATATACCTGCTCATTCTGCGTGACCGTCGCCTTCAGCAGGGACGCTCGACGCTACTGCTTCGTCGGGTTCGTGCTCCTCGTAGTAGCGTGCAAGACCGCTGACGAGCATCTGCACCAGCAACGGCGTCGCTGCGTCGCTCATGACCGTCATATAGCAATTATGCTCGATCGTCAGCGCCTCTTTGTATTGCCCGGCAGCCACATACTGCGGCAGGAAGCGACGCGCCTGTTCCGCCATGGTACGGCGCAGGCGCGACGAAGCGACAGACCCCAACGCGCGCAGCAGATAGTTGGTGAATGAAGGATCGTTTTCGTCTTCAACAACCGGCGGCTCGCCGATGTCGTCAAGGATCATCTCGATCAGGTCATCGCTGAAGTGCAGCGGCGTGAAGCGCTCATCGCGGAAGAGTTCGAGGCTGAACCGGTTGAACGCATCCTGATCGGCGCCGAGCTGGAGCGCCTGCATGCGAAAGCGGCGCAGGATTTTACCGGCAGAGTCGATCTTTGCCTGCTCGTCGGCATCCGGCGGACGTTCGAGCCATGTCCCTTCACAATTGCTGACAGTTGCCAAGTATGTTGCATGCTCACGACGTGCGCGTTTGGCGCGTGATTGCCTGCCCATAGACGCGATACTCCTGGATCTATAAAGACGGTTGCTTTCGTGCTATACTTCCATTGTACCCGAAACCTGAACGCAGGCAGCATCAATGCCGGGAGACGCAGATGAGCGCACGCGTGATCGACAATCTGCGCAGAGTCGAAATCTTTGTCGGGTTGAGCGACGATGAGCTGGTGAAGATCGCCGGGTTGTGCAAGGCGCTTCGCGTGCCTGCAGAGCAGACGATCTTCAACGAAGGCGATACCGGTGATGAGTTGTATGTCGTCCACGAGGGGACGGTGCGGGTCATGATCACAACCCGCCTGTCGGACGGGACTACCGCTCTCTCAACGATCAACACCCTCTATCCCGGTCAATGCTTTGGCGAGCAGGCATTGCTCGGCGGTGCAGCGCGCACGGCGACCGTTTCCGCCAATGAGCCCACTGTGCTCATCATGATGCGGGCGCTGGATTTCGATGCCCTGGCGGAACACAACCCGCGGATCGGGTTTGTGGTCATGCGCAACCTGGCACGCGATCTGGCGTACAAACTCAACGCGTCCAACCTCCTGTTACGCGGCAACATCCGCTGGCGCGGCGATGAACTGGGAAAGCGCGCGGGAGGATAATACCATTTTAGATTGCTGTGATAACATTGCAGTGCGCTCTGAGTGAGAGTGCACGTGCGACTCGTTCCATTCCAATTGGTCTAAGACGCGAACGTCTGCTGCGGCAGACCACGCATCCCCGCCATCACAGGGTCGCCTCGACTCCCAGACCGAGACGTTCCGCCTCACGCAGCGCCAGTTGCGCAACAGCAATATCCTGCACAGCATTGCCGACCGATTTGAAGAACGTGATCTGCTCGTCGCTCGTGCGTCCAGGCGACCGACCGGCGAGCACCGCACCCAGTTCGACCGTCTGCGACTCGTCGAGCAATCCTAGGCTGCGGGCATGCTGGAGATCACCCGCTTCCGCCCACGCCGCCGTTTGCTGATCCACCACGACGTATGCCCGTCCGACAGTTTCCGGCGGCACTTCGACCATGCGCGGCGTGAAGGAACCGATGCCGTTGATGTGGGTTCCGGGGCGCAGGTCGGCATCATCGAAGACCGGCGTCGGCGAGGAGGTGGCGCAGCAGATGATGTCCGCCTGCGGAATAGCCGCCGCAGCGGACGAAACAATGTCGATAGCGGACGTAATCGAGTGTTCGCGCAGCCATGCCGCCAGGCGTTCGGCGCGTTCACGGTTGCGATTGACAATAATCACCCGCTCGATTGGGCGAACAGCGCAAACAGCTTCGACCTGCTGAGGCGCCTGTGCTCCGGCGCCGATCACCGCCAGCACTCGCGCGTCTGCGCGGGCAAGTGCGCGGGTTGCCGCCCCGGAAGCTGCACCGGTGCGCAGCGCTGTCAGGTATGATCCTTCGAGTACCGCCGCCGGTCGTCCGGTTGCAGCATCAAGGATGGTCACAAGCGCGTGAATGCGAGGCAGACCATGGCGCGCAGCGTTATGCGGAAAGACCGACACCACCTTCAAGCCCAAACCGCCGCTCTCTTCGAGGAGCGCCGGCATCACGAACGTGTGCGACTCGTGCGCGCGTTGCTGGAGGTGCGCACGCAGCGGCACGACGGCGCGTCCGGTCGAGAGTTGCACGAATGCAGAAGCGACCGCCTCGATCGCATCAGGCATCGTCACCGCGCGCCGTATGTCGTCAGCGCTCAGGATTCGCATACGGAACACCTTTCTCTTCAGCGTCTCGCCAGACAAACAGACGCGCCAGCAGCCAGTCTGCCAGCCCAGGAAGCAGCAGCGCCATCCAGAGGGTCAGGCGATCGCTCCACGTGACATACGCAACCCGTGGTTCACGGCGAATGGCGCGCACAATCGTTTCCGCCACCCGTTCGGGCGCAACGCCGGGCGGGTTGAAGCGACGATGATCGCCATGGACGCCAAGACGACGCGTGTTGAATGCGGTGCGGGTCGTTCCCGGCCGCACCAGCGTCACCGTAATGCCGCTGCCATGCAGTTCGACCCGCAGCGCTTCGCTCAACCGATCGAGCGCCGCTTTGGTGGCCGCATAGCCGCCGGCGTAAGGCAATGCCCGCAGCCCGACGACCGACGAGACAAAGATGATCTGCCCGCGCCCGCTGCGCTGCATATGCGGAAGCACCGCCTGTGTCAGGTAGAGCGAACCGAACAGGTTGACATCCAGTGCAGCGCGCAGATCCTCTGGCTGCACGCGCGCCACCGGCGATGCAAGACCGACGCCGGCATTGTTGATCAGCACATCGATACGCTGCCAGGTTTTGATAACTTCCGCGACGAGATGCTGAACCTCGATCGGATCGGTGACATTCGCAGGAATGGCGCGCCCTCGCCCCTTCAACTCGCGAGCAAGGGCATCGAGCCGGGCAGAGTCGCGCGCAGTCAGCACGACGTGCGCTCCGGCAGCGGCGAGGGCGCGCGCGGTCGCCGCACCAATCCCGCTCGACGCACCGGTGATGAGAACGACTTTTCCCACCGGATCCATAGTGCGCTCTACCGATCATCTGACGCGGATACGGACTCGTCGGTGTCGCTCAGCGCAGCAGCTAGACGATCTTCCACCACAACCGCAGCAATGGGCAGGATCGGCACGAGCGCGAGATTGTAGCGCTCGGCAATCGCGCCCTTCAGTCGTAGTCCGCTCTGACCCAGCCAGATCAAGCTCGGCAGCAGCGCCGGAATCACGCCAAGGGTCAGGGCGCGCGGCAACCAGCGTTCCCGCGGCAGCTGCCCAATCGACGCCTGCGCGACGGTTACCACTGCCAGGGTATTGAAGAGCAGCCGGGTATGCTCGCCAACACTTTCGTTGCGCAGGCTGAGGTAGGGGATTTTGGGCCACCACTGACGTGAATTGCCATGCAGGATGATCATCACCACGACATTGGACACAACGAACGCCAGTCGGTTCAGCACAGCGCCTGTCATAACCGTCCCTGCAATGTGTCAAAGGCGATTGATGATTATACAGTAGAACGAAACGGGTCATATGTCAAAAAATCCAACACATCGCTTGACACGACCGCGACTCTCGCGTACCATATGTCTCACATCCTATGCTATAAGACAGAGAGACGGAGCAGTCGGACCGTGACAAAGGAGCGCATCTCTGCCAAAGATATTCAGCGCGCGCTGATCTGGCGTATCAGCAATGGCGTGTATCATCCCGGCGAAACGCTGCCGCCTGTGCGGAAACTAGCTGAAGAATTCGGCGCAAACCGCAACACGGTGAACAAAGCCTGTCAGGAACTGCGCAAACTCGGACTGCTCGAGATGCGCACTGATCGGCGTTCTCCTGTCGTGACCCGCATTGCAACAACCACAGCGCCGCTAGAGTATGTGCGGCAGCACGCGCGCGACGTGGTGTGGCATGCAATGTCGGCCGGGATGACGCGCCAGCAACTGCTCGCCGATATCACCGCGCTGATCGAGGAGGTGTATGGCGCAGGCGATCTGACGATCCGTTTCCTCGAGTGCAACGCCTACGACAGTACCACGCTGAGCCATGACCTGTCACGACTGACCGGCATGCCGATCAGCGCTGGCTTGCTCGATGAGCTGCGTCAGAATGCTGACGCATTCGCCCACACATACGACCTGATCGTGACGACCTTCCACCATCTCGCTGAGGTGTCGCAGGCGCTGGCGCCATACAAAGATCGGGTGATCGGCGTCGATACGCGCCCTTCACCCGAGTCGCTGCTGCGCATTGCGCGGCTGACGAAACCACGGATTGGACTGGTGTGTACGCTGCCCAACACCGCTCGTTCGCTGGAATACACCATTCTGAGTTATCAACCGACAGCTCATGTCATGACTGCGCTGATCGACGCGCACGACGACGTCCGCCGTCTGGCGCGCATCTGTGATCATCTGGTGGTGACGCACAACTGTGTCCCCGCTCTAGCGGAACTGACCAGCCGGCGACCTGATGTTGTGATCGAGTTCCGCATCGATGATCAGTCTATCGAATATTTGAAACAGCGCATTCGCGCTATTCGTCACGAGATGACAGTGGCGCACGCTCAAAGGAGTGTCTCGTGACCATTCCTGCCGAGATCGATCTCTCTACTGCCACATACGCCTGCCGGTTGCGTCTTGTGCCGCGCATCGAGCTGGACAGACTGGAGCTGACGGATGAACCGTGGGCGCTGGATTCATCGGCGCTGTTTATAGCTGTGGTGGACGGGCATGTGTACGATGCGCACACGACGGGGGTTGAGGTGCGGCATGTGTCGCAGGACGCAGAGCCGTCTGGGGTACGCCACGTATGCGCCGAACTGGTATACGCCGCTTCCGGGATCGTCGTTGAGTATCACGTGGTGACCTATGCCGACGCTACAGCGCTGGAGACGTGGATCGTCGTGCGAAACGAGGGCGATGCACCGCGCCGTGTAACTCGCCTGGACTCACTGGCGCTCGATCTTCCTCCCAGCTTCTACGAACTCTACGCCTTCACCGGCGCGTGGGGCGCGGAGTTCGAGCCGCAGCGCACGCACCTCAGCAGTGCAATCGTGCTCGAAAGTCGGTCGGGACGCTCGTCGCACGGTCACGCCCCCTGGTTCACACTCAAACGCAACGGTGGCTCATTAATGTCCGGCATGGTTGCGTGGTCGGGCAACTGGACGGTGCGGCTGACACCGCGACTGGATGGCGTCGTGATGCTTTCGGGCGGGTTGCACGACTGGGAGTTCGCCGTCGATCTGGCGCCGGGTGCATCGGTCGAAGCGCCACCGATGGTGCTGGCGTTCGCAAAGGGTGACGATCTCGACGAGACAGCTGTTCAGTTTGCACGTCTGGGACGGCGGTTCTGGTATCCACACAACCCACTAGCTGATGGGTTGCCGGTCGAGTGGAACCACTGGTGGGCATACGAAGACCGCGCGCTCGATGAGGCAACATTCCGCGCCAACGTTGATGCAGCGGCGCGCCTGGGCATCGAGGTGTGCACCCTCGATGCCGGATGGTTCGGGCAGGCGGATGCCGGTACGCACTGGTACGAACAACGCGGCGACTGGGAGTTGGTAAATACGGTGCGTTTTCCGTCGGGTATTCGCGCGCTTGCCGATTACGTCCACGACCGTGGCATGCGCTTCGGCATCTGGTGCGAAATCGAGGGATTGGGCATCCACGCGCAGCTGGCAGAGCGGCATCCGGAGTTTGTCGCCTTGCGTGATGGCGAACGCCTGGGCTACGTGTGCCTCGGCAATCCGGCGGCGCAGCAGTGGGCATTCGCAACGCTCAACCGGCTCATCCGCGACTATGGATGCGACTGGATCAAACTGGATTTCAATCTCGACCCTGGCGCCGGGTGCAACCGCACCGATCACGGTCATGGTGCGGAAGATGGGTTGTACGCACATTACCGGGGATACTACGCACTGCTCGACCGGTTGCGCGCCACGTATCCAGACGTAGTGCTGGAAAATTGCTCATCAGGCGGACTACGCATCGATCCAGGCATTGCACGCCGCACCCATATGGCATTCCTGAGCGACCCGGACTGGCCCGAGCATAGTTTGCAGGTGTTCTGGGGGGCAACATGCATGCTCGCGCCGGATGCCTGCCTGCATTGGAGCTTCTGTGAATGGGCATTTGCCAGGCATCCAAGCCAGACATTCGATCCGCGCGATCCGACCCTTCAACCGCATCAGATCGACTATTACACCCGTATCTCAATGCTGCGGCGCTTTGGCTTTTCACAACGCCTGCCCGATCTGCCGGAATGGATCGCGCAACGGTATGCTGCACACATTCAGTTCTACAAAACGGTCATGCGGCGCTTTGTGCGCGAAGCGGATATGTATCGGCTGACCGGGCAGCCGCTCGGAGAGGGGCGTGGCGACCGCTGGGCGGGGTTCCAGTACTCGATGCCCGAAGGACATGAGCATGTGATTGCGGTCTTTCGCCTGCCTGGCGGAGAACCATTGCGCGTGCTGCACCTGAAACACCTGCACCCAGATCGGGTGTACACCCTTTCGTGGGTCGATACCGGACGGCAGGCGCAGATCAGCGGCGCTGCACTAATGAACACCGGACTGCGCTTCGATGACCTGCCAGAAGAAGGGTCGGCAATCGTGCTGATACACAGCGAAGACTGAATCATTGCCAGGCGAAGAGCAGGAACAAAGACGTCATCGTCTCGAAGGAGAGGAGCGAAGTGGATACGCCTCATACTCAGCCGCACATTGCAATCCATCGCAGCGCACGTCGGACAAGCCGCCGGCGACGCATCGAAGCGATCAACGCCTATATTTTCATGGCGCCGGCAATCCTGGGGTTGCTGCTCTTCACCCTCGGACCGATGATCGCCTCGTTTTTGCTCAGTTTCACCGACTATAACATTCTGACCGATCCGCGCTGGAATGGTCT
>JBEPYG010000086.1:6699-13291 GCA_041641515.1 Roseiflexus sp. | reverse complement strand
AACAGAAGACTCGTGTCATTGTGAGGGCAAGCGATGTTTACAGGTATTGTTGAAGAGATAGGCGCAGTACGTGATATTACGGTTGATCGTGAGCAGGATAACTTTATTGCTATTACCAGCCGGGTCGCTCGCGAAGGGGCGCGCATTGGCGATAGCATCGCTGTCAATGGCGCGTGTTTGACCGTCACTCACTTAGGTGATGATTGGTTTCGTGTTGGTCTTAGTCCGGAAACGCTACGTCGCACGAATCTGGGTCGGTTACAGGTTGGCGACGGTGTCAACCTGGAACGGTCACTCGCATTTGGTGGGCGCATGGGTGGTCACTACGTCCAGGGGCATGTTGATGGCACCGGGGCGATCGTTGCAGTGACGCCTGACGGCGACTCAAAGCGTGTACGCATCCGCGTTCCGCCTGCACTTCTGCCCTACATTGTTGAAAAGGGCTACATTGCAGTTGATGGTGTCAGTTTGACCGTCGCCGAATTGCACGACGATGGCTTTACTGTTGCACTTATTGCCTATACCCAGGAGGCAGTCATTATGGGTCGTCAAACGGTTGGCGCGATAGTCAACCTCGAGGTTGACATTATCGCCAAGTATGTTGAGCGTCTGCTGAATGCCTATCGGTATATGGAGGAACAGCAATGAAACGTCGATCTCAATGGCTTATCGTTGCAGCAGGCGTCGTACTTCTGGGGGTATTCGAGGCACGGACGGCATATGCCATGCACATCATGGAAGGATTCCTTCCACCGCTCTGGGCAGGGTTCTGGTTCATCGTCGTTCTCCCTTTCTGGGTGCTCGGCATTCGTCGCATCAATCGACTCATCGCCGAGAAACCGGAGACCCGTCTCCTTCTGGGGTTTTCCGCCGCCTTCGCCTTTGTGTTGAGCGCCCTAAAGATACCAAGCGTAACCGGTTCGAGCAGTCACCCGACCGGCACCGGTCTGGGAGCGATCCTCTTCGGTCCGCTGATCATGAGCGTCGTCGGAAGTATTGTCCTTCTCTTCCAGGCGTTGCTCATTGCCCACGGCGGACTGACGACGCTGGGCGCGAATGCGTTCAGCATGGCGGTCGTTGGTCCGTTCGTAGCCTGGTTCATCTGGAAAGGATTGAAAGACCGCGCCCCGATCTGGTTGACCGTCTTCCTCGCGGCAGCAATGGCTGACCTGTTCACCTACGTGGTCACCTCTGCCCAGCTGGCGCTGGCGTACCCCGACGCGGTCGGCGGGTTTGCGGCATCGTTTGCCAAATTTGGCGCGATCTTCGCTGTTACCCAGATCCCGCTGGCGATCAGCGAGGGTATTCTGACGGTACTGGTGTTCAACGCATTGCAGGCGAACGCGCAGACAGAGTTGCAGTCACTTGGAATACTGGAAGGGGCGAAGGCATGAAGAGCCAGACATTCGGATGGACCACCTCGCTCGTGTTGTTGCTCTGTGTCGTGGTACTGGCGATCATCCCGCTACTGATCATCAGCGACTCAGAATTTGAGGGCGCAGATGCGATAGCCGAAACGGCGATTACGGAGGTCGCTCCTGATTATGAGCCCTGGTTTGCGCCGCTCTTCGAGCCGCCAGGAGGTGAGACTGAAAGCCTCCTTTTCGCCATCCAGGCCGGACTGGGCGCGGGGTTGATCGGCTACTTTTTTGGCTACAAACGTGGACAGCGTCAGCGCCACGACCAGTGAGCGCCAGCCGTGATGCGCGTTATTGACCGGTATGCGTTCGGGAATGCGTTACGTCAGATCGATCCGGCGCAGAAAGGCGGACTGGCGCTCCTGGCAATTGTACTCTGCCTTGTGCTGGATCGGCCCGCCGTCGGCATCCTGACACTGGTCTGGATGCTGATGGTGACGGTGCGATGGGCAGGTGTTCCGCTCCAGGTGTTTGGGCGGGTGTTGTTGACAGAAGGGGTGTTTCTTAGTCTCTCGGTTGTCGGTGTTGCGCTCAGTATCGCAGGTGAAGCGCCAGAGGCATCAGTTTTTGCCTGGAATACCGGTGCGCTCTGGATCAGTGCGACTCCTGAGTCGCTGACACTGGCAACCCACGTACTGACCCGCTCGCTGGGGTGTGTGGCAGCGCTCAACTTTCTCATCCTGACGACGCCGCTGGTCGATCTGCTCGAACTGCTGCGACGGATGCGCGTGCCAGATGGTCTCATCGATGTCATGGCGCTGACATACCGCGCGATCTTTGTCCTGCTCGACAGCCTAGAGCGCATGATGACCGCCCAGGATGCGCGTCTGGGATACAGCACAGCGCGGACGACGATGCGGAGCGCGGCGTTGCTGGGCAGCCAGCTGTTCCTCGACGCCTACCGGCGCAGCCAGCGCATCCAGACTGCATTAGAGAGTCGAGGGTTTGATGGGTCGTTGCGTGTTTTGCCGCTCGACTACCGGCGCAGTCCACGCATCTGGCAGGTCGGCGTCGTGCTGGCCGGAAGCCTGATCATGGCAGGAATGGCAGGATGATCGTGCTGCTCGAGTTCGACGACCTGCACTATACCTTTCCCGGCAGTGACACGCCAGCATTACGCGGCGCGTCGCTCCGGGTCGAACGACAGCGCCGGATGGTCATCCTGGGACGCAACGGCGCCGGGAAGAGCACATTGCTGCTGCACGGAAACGGTCTGTTGCGCCCGATAGCAGGGCAGGTGCGACTGAACGGAAAACCGCTGGACTATTCCCGTCGCGGACTGGTGGACATTCGCAGGCAAGTGGGTGTTGTCTTCCAGAACCCTGACGATCAACTCTTCAGCGCAAGTGTTCTGCAGGACATCAGTTTCGGTCCGCTCAACCTGGAGCTGGACATAGCAGAGGTACAGCGGCGCGTTGCAGAAGCTGCTGATCTGTGCGGTGTTACGGATCTGCTTGATCGACCGACTCACGCGCTGAGCGTCGGTCAAAAAACCCGGGTGGCGCTGGCAGGTGTGCTGGCGATGATGCCAGATGTACTGCTGGTCGATGAAGCTACATCAGGATTGGACCCCTGGATGCGTCAGCAGGTCTTTGACATTTTCAACCGGATGGTCGAACGCGGTGCAACGGTCGTGCTCGCCACTCACGATCTGGAAGCGGCGCAGCGGTGGGCGGACATTGTGGTGGTAATGGATCGAGGACGGGTGGTTGCAGCTGCACCACCAGGAGACGTATTTGTCGATCCCGACCTGCGAAGATTGATCGGACCAGTGGATCAGAAGGGTAGGTGAACAACACGCCAGTCGGGGCAGGCCGTGTGCCGGCACCCGCAGGACCGTGTGCACGGCAGACATGGAGCCGGGCGCTAGCCGGGGCGTGCACGCGGTGAATGGAGAAAGATAAAGATTGACCGACCAAGCGAACCATGCATCTGTCATACCAATCGGAATTGAACAAGCTGCGTGCACACCCTTGCCAGAGCGCATTGCAATGCCATCACAGCCATCTACAATCCAAAATCTACAATCTCAAAAGGTATCACGTCGTCGTCAGGCGCTGCTGATCGCACTGGCTGCCGATCTGCTGATCGGCGATCCGCCGAATACCTGGCACCCGGTAGCGCTCATGGGGCGCTGGATGCACCTGGGCGAGCATTGTGCGCCACAGAGTGAGCGGGCACGCCTGGCATGGGGGTGTCTGTGGCTGACCGGTGGCGCAGCGCTGACCGGCGTCATTGCGTCCCGCGTACCGGCGCATCCCCTGGTGCAGGGGAGTGTCGCTTCAATGCTGTTGGCATACCGTGGACTGGATCGAGCGGTTGGCGAGGTGCAGGCGGCGCTACAGCGCAATGACCTGGCCGAGGCGCGGCGACTGCTCGGCTGGCACCTGGTGAGCCGCCCCACCGACGACCTGCGCGCCGATGAGGTTGCCGGCGCTGCAATCGAGTCGCTGGCAGAGAACCTTGGCGATAGCCTGGTTGCTCCATCGCTGGCATTCCTCATCGGCGGGCTGCCGGGAATAGCGATCTACCGTCTGGTCAATACAGCAGACGCAATGTGGGGGTATCGCAACGAGCGCTACGAGTATCTCGGCAAAACGGCAGCTCGCCTCGATGATGCGCTCAACCTACTGCCGGCGCGATTGACGGCGGCGCTGATCGCGGTTGCTGCACAGATTGTGAATGGACAGGGCATAGCCGCATGGCGGGTGGCGCGCCGCGACTCCGGTCGCACCGCCTCACCGAACGCAGGCTGGTCCATGGCAGCAATGGCTGGTGCGCTCGACACGACGTTGACCAAGCGCGGGCACTATGTGTTGGGAAATGGAACGCGCCGGCCCGACGCTGCGATGATTGACGAAGCGCGTCGCATCGCTCGCGTCGTGCTCGCGCTGCTTGCTGGCGGAGTCGTGCTGACGCAGCTACCGCGCGCCGTGCGGTGACGCTCGATAACCCTAGCTGGCAGCTGATGGTTTCTTATACGCCCAATTCCATCAGGCTGATGATCGTTGGCAATTCATTCCGGTATGCACCCGATGCCGTCGGGATGAGTCTCGCGGCTACCAGGGCGAAGCCCGACGGTTGGCATCGCCGATGGCCGATAGTGGTGCGTGTGATCAGAGCGCGCCTATCGATTCGCTCGCGGGTTTCGTATCGGATAGCTGCCGAGACCTGCGCTACCGGGGGATGCGGGAGTCTCGCCCGCAACCCCACGCATGTGGACAGTGCGGTCGGGACACGTTACCGCCGTGTCTCAACCAGCCGAAGATCGTCGGTTGGCATAGCCGACAGGCTCAGCCGGTGCTCTTACCTTGAGCTCTGAGCCTATCGAAGGCACGAAGGGGCGCGAAGAGAGCGTGTGCCGAAAGGCGCGCCGACTCTCTCCCACCCGCAATTCGGGCAGCTGAACATCGGCTTAGAGATGCGATGTTCGTTGCCAGTGCACATATGGAACACGAGTTTGAACGTTCATGAGAAAGGAACCGGGGCATGTCCGAAACCCATACCGCACTTCTGTTGATCGGTCATGGCACCGACGATCCCGATGGTCTGGCGGAGTACCATCGGCTGGCGATGCAGCTGAGCGAACAGTTGATGCTCTTCGTACAGCCATGCTTCCTCGAACTCGCCGACCCGCCGATCGCTCAGGCAATCGACGATTGCGTGCGCGCCGGGTATCGCCGCATTGTAGCACTGCCGCTGCTCCTCGGCGCAGCCGGTCACCAGAAGAATGACATTCCGGTAGCGCTCAACGAGGCGCGCACGCGCCATCCCAACCTCGACATCCGCTACGGGGCGCCGCTTGGCGTACAGTATACCCTGGTGCGCGCGCTGGCTGATCGCATCGAGGCAGCATTTGCGTCTGCGGGAACGACCATTCCCCGCAATAGGACGGCGCTGGCGCTCATCGGGCGCGGTAGCAGCGACCCCGATAGCAACGCCGACGTGGCGCGCATGGCGCGTCTGCTCTGGGAAGGACGAGACTTCGGTTGGGTTGAGTATGGCTTCTACAGTATTACCCATCCTGATGTTGCAACCACGATACGTCATTGTATTGCACTTGGTGCAGCACAGGTCATTGTGGCGCCGTATCTCCTCTTCACCGGACGCATCCTGCAGCGTACGGCGGCGCAGGTCGAAGAGGCGCGGCGGTACGCCGGGATACCGATCATCATGGCTGAACATCTGGGATCGCACGAGGGTGTCATTGCCGCCATTCGCCAGCGCTACGAAGAAGCGCTGCACGGCGTCGCAACGGTCAACTGCGACCTGTGCAAATACCGGCAATTCATGCCGGGGTTCGAGGAGGATTACGGTCGTCCTCAGGTGAGCGACCATCACCACGGATTGCGTGGGGTGCACCATCAGGCATCTTCGGCTCTCGACGCCATGCTGCCGCCACGCTACCGCAACGGCGCACCGGTCAGCGCCGCGCCAATGGCTGCCGCGTCGCTCGTCTACGATGCCGACGGACGGGTGGCGTGGGACCGGGTGTGGGGTGGAGATGACCCAGACAATCCATTCTGTGATCTGGCGCTAGCTGGCGGACCGCCACACCGCGGAACCCTGCTCGAACCAGTTGCACCGGAGTCGGTTGCAGCCAACGCTGAGGGATATGCGCGTGTGATTGCCGAACTGGCGCGCGGTTTGCACATGGTCACCGGACTGCCGGTCATCACAGAATGCGCTGCCGGATGGATTGGTCTGGTCTGTGAGCACGAGGACATGGCGCTCTGGCTTTTACGTGCCATTATCGTCGAGAATGTCAGCGTTCGCCGCGAAGGGAAGACACTCTTTCTTCCCGCCGGTCCCGACTTCCGTCTGGATGGTGAGATCAAGAACGTTATTACATCAGTTGCGAAGACATATCATTACTGGAAAGAGCACATCAATGGACGTATGCGCACATCTCCTGGAAATGAGGGTATGCCAATCTCATAAGAAAAAGTGAGGCTGTCATCGCTTCCAAGCTTGCTGGATGCCTCGAACAACCCTGACCGGCAGTTGATGTTCTCCAGCAAACAATCCGCCGCAGCTCGCACCGTAGGGCTGCGCCTGCGGTAATAACCTATAGCCGTGATCTGAATCGTATGCAACCCTATCGAATATCGGACATCAAAACAATGCCTGCCGCACAGCTGGTTATGTGCCGGTCACACTGCCATGCTATGGTG